>DKBO01000043.1 GCA_002448975.1 Nitrospiraceae bacterium UBA6898 | reverse complement strand
AGAGCTTCCCTGCCCATGACGGAACAGTGCATCTTCTGGTCAGGGAGGCCGCCAAGATAATTGGCAATATCCTGGTTGCCTATGGTCAGCGCCTCATCAAGAGTCCTGCCCCTAATCAGTTCGGTAAGTGCAGATGAACTTGCAATGGCACTTGCACACCCGAAGGTCTGGAACCTGGCGTCAAGGATCCTGCCGGTATCCTTATCGACCTTCAGATAGAGCTTGAGTGCGTCGCCGCAGATAATGCTTCCAACCTCCCCCACAGCATCTGCGTCCTTTATTTCCCCGACGTTCTTGGGGTGGAGAAATGCATCTTTTACCTTTTCGGAATAGTCCCACATGCGTACATCGTTACACAGCCGTCACATGATGTCAACAAGCAGTTTGCAAGAAAATTGGATTGACTTCACCGTCGAGAGGTAGTATAACGATGGTAGGAAAACTATATGCAGGAAAGGAGAGCGTTATGCCGACGTATGTAATCCTGAGCACCCTGACCGATGAAGGAAGAAGGACGATCAAGGAGAATCCGAGCCGTATTCTCGAGGTGAACAAAGAACTTGCAAAGATGGGAGTGAAGGTCAAGGAACAGTATGCGGTTCTTGGCCTTTATGATTTCGTGAACATCGTTGAGGCGAAGGACAACGATGCGGTCATGAAAATGTCTGTGGAACTTGGCTCCCGGGGTTCCGTACAGATGACGACGCTGGCGGCGATTCCGATAGCCGATTTCATCAAGAAGATTAAATAGTCAATTGATAACAAAGACTCATGTAACATACATGGACCGGCCGGTCATATAACATCCGGCAGCAGAAACGCCGTTTGGGGGGAATTATGACGACCATCGCGCCTGATGTTGTTATTGACACGAGAGGTTTGATCTGCCCTATGCCGGTACTAAAAGCGAAGAAGGCCCTTGACGTCCTTGAACAGGGGATGGTACTCAATCTGATATCGACCGATGCGGCTTCCCGCTCGGATATTCAGATGCTTGTTCAGAGGCTCGGCCTTGAGCTTTTGGAGACCCGAGAACGCCGCGGTGTCATGGAGTTTTATATCAAAAAATAATGGCCTTCCCGCTCTTTTCGTGACATGGCCCCAGTTGACTAGATGCAGTCTGCCTGCATTCTGCATGGATGCGTTTTGACTCTCTTTCCAGCTTTATGATAGGATTAAATCCGCTCTTCTACTCCTGCCGGAGTGGCGGAACTGGCAGACGCAAGGGACTTAAAATCCCTCGGTGGCAACACCGTACCGGTTCAAATCCGGTCTCCGGTACCATATTTTTTTATATTAAAATCATAATGATGCAACCAATACTTAAAGTTACTTCTCCAGTTTTGGTAAGCTTAAGCACCACAGTGCAAGTATCCTTGAACCGCAAAAAAATTCTCTGAAAGTATATATGGTATAATGAAAGACTTTTTGTGATAGAGGTGGATCCATGTCAGACAACGTAAAAAAGGCTATTTTCCCCGCTGCAGGGCTTGGGACGCGATTTCTTCCTGCTACCAAGGCATCTCCCAAAGAGATGCTGCCGATTGTGGACAAGCCGATGATCCAATATGGAATTGAAGAAGCCCTTGCCTGTAAGATCGAGGAGTTCATTATTATCACGGGCAAGCACAAGAGAAGTATAGAAGACCACTTTGATTATGCCTTTGAACTCGAGGAAAAGCTAAAGAAAAGCGGTAAAGAGAAGCTCCTAAAGGAGATAAACCGGCTTAGTCAGATCAAGCTTGGATATATCAGGCAGGGATATGCCCTTGGTCTCGGCCACGCTATTCTCTGCGCCAAACCCTTTGTAAAAGATGAACCCTTTGCCGTAATTCTGAGCGACGATATTATACCTCCCGGAGAAACCCTGCTGCTGGACATGATCAAGCTCTACAAAAAGCTGAAAAGTCCGGTGCTTGCACTTGAAAAAGTTCCCATGCAGGAAGTTAACCGCTACGGTGTTATCAGCGGCACAAAGGAATGGGACAGTGTCTTCAGAATACACAGTCTGGTCGAAAAGCCCGACCCCAGGCAGGCACCATCTAACATGGCAATCATCGGCAGGTACATTCTCACGCCTGACATCTTCGATATCCTTGAGAAGGCCAAACCAGGAAAAGGAGGAGAGATACAGCTTACCGATGCAATCAATATCCTCCTCCAAAAACGCCCGGTTTACGGATATCTGTTCAGCGGTAGCCGGTATGATGCAGGGGACAAGCTTGGTTACCTGAAGGCCACGGTTGATTTTGCCCTTAAAAACACTGATCTTTCAAAAGCGTTCAGGAAATATCTACTTGACGTCACAAAGAACATGAAGCGAGCATAGTAACAGCCTGCGCAGAGAACTTACTTGTACGAAGGAGAAGGAATGGCAGAAAAAGAAAAAGAACTAGATAAAGAAACGCAGATCCCTGATAATGTCCCGGTCCTGCCTGTTCGCGACATAGTTGTATTCCCGTACATGATCATCCCGCTCTTTGTGGGAAGAGAGATTTCGATCAAGGCCATTGAACAAGCTCTTGCTGAAAGCAGGATGATCCTTCTGTTGACGCAGAAGGATCTTAACATTGAGAACCCTGCGTCCTCAGACCTGTATGAGACAGGAACGGTAGGGATGATCATGAGGATGCTGAAGCTTCCTGACGGGAGGGTGAAGATCCTCGTGCAGGGACTTGCAAAAGCGAAGGTCAAAGGTTTTACCCAGACAACACCGTTCATGAATGCTGATGTTGCAAAAGTAGAAGAGTTGAAACCCGCGGCGCTGACGATTGAAGAAGAAGCCCAGATCCGAACAGTAAAAGAGCAGCTTGACAAGGCTGTCTCCTACGGGAAGACCATACTTCCTGACATTATGGTAGTTATCGAGAACCTTGATGATCCCGGCAGGCTTGCAGATCTTGTTGCTTCGAACCTGGGACTGAAGACCGACCAGGCGCAGGAGATACTCGAGATTGCAGATCCGATTACAAAGCTGAAACGCGTCAGCGATATCCTTGGCAGGGAGATAGAACTTCTGATCGTGCAGCAGAAAATACAGTCAGAAGCGCGCGGAGAGATCGACAAGACGCAGCGTGAATATTTCCTGAGGGAACAACTCAAGGCCATACAGAAAGAGCTCGGCGATATCGACGAGCGCGCTGAAGAAATCAGGGAGTTCAGAAGTAAGATAGAAGAAGCCAGAATGCCTGAGAAAGTGCTGAAAGAGGCGGAAAAACAGCTGAAACGTCTCGAAAAGATGCATCCTGACAGCGCAGAGTCAGCTACCATAAGGACCTACCTGGACTGGCTTGTTGAACTTCCATGGGCAAAAAGCACTAAGGACAATCTTGATATCAAGGCCGCCAAAAAGGTGCTGAATGACGACCATTATGACCTTGAAAAGGTTAAGGAAAGGATCCTCGAATATCTGAGTGTGCGCAAGATCAAGGAAAAGATGAAAGGGCCGATTCTCTGTTTTATAGGGCCTCCGGGAGTGGGCAAGACATCGCTGGGAAGGTCGATCGCACGGTCGCTCGGGAGGGAATTCGTGCGCATGTCGCTGGGAGGAGTAAGGGATGAAGCAGAGATCAGAGGACACAGGAGAACCTATGTCGGGGCTTTGCCGGGGAGGATCGTCCAGGGAATAAAGCAGGCAGGCACGAACAATCCTGTGTTTATGCTTGACGAGGTAGACAAGATCGGCATGGATTTCCGCGGTGATCCGTCCTCAGCTCTTCTGGAAGTGCTTGATCCGGAGCAGAACTTTGCCTTTGCAGACCACTATCTGTCGGTACCATTCGATCTGACAAATGTTATGTTCATTACCACAGGAAATCTTGCTGATACCATACCGGGTCCGCTCAGAGACAGAATGGAAATCATTTATCTCTCAGGGTACACTACGGAAGAAAAACTTGGCATTGCAAAAAAATATCTTTTGCCGAAACAGCTCGATGAACACGGGTTGACCAGCAAGATCCTGACGATCACGGACTCTGCGCTGAATATGCTCATAACCCAGTATACCCGTGAGGCAGGCGTTCGTAATCTGGAGCGCGAGATCGCGAATCTCTGCAGAAAGGTCGCAAAAAGGATCGCCGAAGGCAAAATAAAGCACTTTATGGTTACGGTGAAAAACCTTCAGGGTTTTCTCGGTGTACCTAAATATCTCCCTGAAGAAGAGATGGAGCATGATGAGATCGGTGTCTCTACAGGACTTGCATGGACAGAAGCCGGTGGTGACATTATCTATATTGAAGCTACGACCATGAAGGGTAGGGGTAATCTTACCCTTACGGGTCAACTGGGTGACGTGATGAAGGAGTCGGCCCAGGCAGCCCTCAGTTATGTGAGGTCAAAGGCCAAGACTCTCGGAATCAGTGATGATGTCTTTGCAAAAACCGATATTCATATCCATGTCCCTGCAGGTGCCATACCGAAAGATGGTCCGTCTGCCGGCATCACGATAGCGACAGCCGTAGCTTCTGTCTTCACCGGCAGGCCGGTGAATAAGAACATTGCTATGACGGGCGAAGTCACCCTTCGGGGAAGAGTGCTGCCGATAGGAGGACTGAAGGAAAAAACCCTTGCCGCAAAGCGGATGGGCATCAGAAGGGTCATCCTGCCGAAACGAAACAAGAAAGATCTTGAGGATATTCCCAAATATATCAAACAAGACATGGAATTCATTTTTGCTGATTCGATGGAGCAGGTCCTCAAGGTTGCGCTCAAAGGCAAAAAGCAAAGATCCTGAGTCAGCCGGCCATGAAGCTTTCTCAGATCGGCGAACTCTCTCTTGTGGACAAGCTCAGGAAACGTTTCAGAACAAGAGCGAGAGGACTTATCCTTGGAATCGGGGATGATGCTGCAGTAATAGCATCTGATGGCAGCACTCTTATAACTACGGACATGATGGTGGAGGGTGTTCATTTCGATCTTTCATGGATAACGCCCTTCCAGTTGGGGTTTAAGCTTATATCGGTGAATGTCAGCGATATCTATGCCATGGGAGGCATCCCTCATTTTGTCCTGCTCAATTTTGCTGCCCACGGAAACTGCACCCAGCAGTTCTTCAATGATTTTTTCGATGGTATAGAACATGCGCTCCACACCTATGCTGTTTCACTGATCGGCGGCGATATCTCGGCATCGGACAAGTTAATGTTGTCGGTAACGGCAATAGGTTCTGCCGATGCCGTGGTACGGCGCAAGGGGGCCAGGATTGGTGACAGGATCTATGTGACCGGTACATTGGGAGACGCAGCATGCGGACTTGAACTTCTCAGGAAAGTGAAGCGCACCGTTGATCTGAAAAAGGGCGGTCGCTACAGGCTTCCCCTGCGGTGGCAGACCGTGGTCCCTTTGCTGAGGCGACACCTTATGCCGCGTGCGCGTGATTCCGCAAACATCAGGGCTTACGCTACCGCTATGATCGATATTAGCGATGGCCTTCTCATCGATCTCGGAAGGCTTTGCAGCGAGAGCGGCGTGGGTGCACGTGTCCGTATTCCGGATATTCCGCTGTCCGATGCGCTGAAACAGGCCGCGGCTGTGCTCGGGCTTTCTGCTGCCGGTCTTGCATTAAGCGGAGGAGAAGATTATGAACTTCTCTTTACCGCATCTCCCAGACAAAAAATTGATGCCAATTGCATAGGCGAGGTTACCCGTTCGGGTATCATGGTCCTGGATGATGCGGGCAGTCGCATCCATATAACGAAAAAAGGATATCAGCATTTTGCCGTTCAGGGATAAACTTCGTCAGATCCTGTCGGTCAAAGAATCTCCCCGCAAGATAGCCCTGGCGTTTGCCCTTGGCGTATTCATCGGCATGTCGCCGCTTCTGGGCATTCATACGGTATTGGGTATCGCCGCGGCGTGGATTTTCCGGTTAAATAAATTCGTGACCGTCGTAGGAGTTTATGTTACCAATCCGTGGACCATTGTTCCGATTTATACGTTTGGTACGTGGTTCGGGGCGAGGCTTCTTGGTATTGACAGAATAATCCCGGACATTGACTGGGCGCACCTTACGATGAAGGAGTTGTTGCATACGTTTGGTCCCCTCCTCCTGCCGTTTGTTGTAGGATCGACCCTGCTTGGGGTCGTGTCCGGGGGGGTCAGCTTTTTCCTTGTGTACAGGATGGTCAAGAAAAGTCGTGGGTAAGGTTTCCCTTGTCAGTCTTGGCTGCCCGAAAAACCTTGTTGACTCTGAAAAACTGCTGAAGAGACTTGCTGAGAAGGGCATTTCATATGATCCTGACCCTGATCATGCGGATCTGCTCCTGATAAACACCTGTGGCTTCATCGAAGATGCGAAACGGGAGTCGGTTGAGGAGATCCTGAGGCTTGCAGAGAGAAAAGGGACAAGAAAACTCCTTGTTTTTGGGTGCCTCGCAAAAAGATTCGGTGATGAACTGCAAAAAGAGATCCCGGAAATCGATGTGCTCTATGGAGTAGGGGAGGAGGAAAAGATCGCTGCTTTCTGCGGAAGTGTCCTTACTGAATCGGAACCTCTCCATAAGCCGTCCGTGTTAACTGAAACATCTTATGCATACGTGAAGATAGCGGAAGGATGTGACAGGGGTTGCTCATATTGCGTTATCCCTGATATTCGTGGCGGGTTCCGGAGCAGGGATCCTGAAGACATACTCAAAGAGGCGGAACTTCTTGTCGGGTCAGGCAGAAAAGAACTTATTCTTGTTGCACAGGATATAACATCATACGGCAGGGACATACCCGGATATACCCTTGCAAGGCTGCTCAGGGACATGGCTGCCATCAGCGGCGATTTCTGGATTCGACTCCTCTATCTCTTTCCGACAGCGATAACAGACAAGCTCCTAGAGACCGTGGGGGAAGAGGAAAAAATATGCAATTATCTCGATATACCTTTTCAACACAGCGAACAAAAGATCCTCAGGCTTATGAGAAGACCGGGAAGGCGGGAGATGTTCAGGGAATTGATCACTAGGATCCGGACGACAATTCCTGACGTAGCTCTCAGGACGACCCTGATTACCGGGTTTCCCCAAGAGTCGGATGAAGATTTTGAACATATGCTCTCATTTGTAAAAAATGCGGCCTTTGATCGCCTCGGTGTCTTTTCCTATTCGCGGGAAGAGGGCAGTGCTGCATATGCTCTGAAAGGCCAGGTGCCGAAGGCGGTCAGGAGAAAGCGGCGCGAGCAGATCATGGAGGCACAGGCCGAAATTTCTCTGGATAGGAACAGAAGCCTGGTTGGGAGGGTTTTCAAGGCGCTTGTCGACGATGCGGACAGCAAGGTGGCTGTTGCCCGTATATATTCACAGGCTCCTGAAATTGATGGGGTGGTATTTATCCGTCAACCCGGCATTCGGAAGGGAACATTCGTACAGATAAGGATTGATACGGCATATGATTATGACTTGGATGGTTCTGTCGCGGGATGAGAAGGTCGCCCTTGCTGAATATTTTCCTTTTCTTCCTTACCTTTGCATCGACGCTCACGGTTGGTGCACTCCATCAGGGGGCCGATATCATGTCAAACCCCGGGCTTCTGGTGAAAGGTCTTCCATTCTCCCTGACCTTGCTGGGAATCCTGCTCGTTCATGAATTTTCTCATTATTTCATGTCACGGAAGCATGGGGTTGACTCATCTTTACCCTATTTTATTCCTGCTCCCACTCTGTTCGGGACCCTTGGGGCGTTTATCACCATGAGGTCACGGATAACAACACGCAATGCGCTTATGGACATCGGCTCATCAGGACCCATTGCAGGGTTTCTTGTATCGATTGTCGCCACGGCAATCGGTCTCATGTATTCAGATATTCAGGCGGTAAGCAGTTCCGGTGAGACAATCATCCTTGGAGACTCGCTCCTCTTTTTTTTGCTGACAAAGCTTATTATTGGCAGTGTTCCTGCAGGATCTGATGTGTATCTGCATCCTGTTGCCTTTGCCGGCTGGATAGGGTTCTTTGTCACGTCTCTTAACCTTATCCCTGTTGGCCAGCTCGATGGCGGGCATATTGCTTACGCTATTCTGGGCGAGAGGCACAGATTGATTTCACGGGTCCTGATCGGCGTGCTGCTTGTCCTTGGTGTTTTTCTTTTTGCCGGCTGGGTGGTCTGGGCTGTTCTCTTATTTTTTCTCGGGTCTAAGCATCCGCCCATACTCTATCCCGAGATACCGCTTGATCCGGCTCGCAGGACCGTGGGGATGATCTCCCTGATCATATTTGTACTCACCTTTATTCCCGTGCCAGTGCTCATACAATAAAAAAGGCTTCAGGCACACTACCTGAAGCCTTTTTTAGCTGTTTGCTCGTGCTAGAGGTCTCTTAGAATCTCCAGGTCAGACCGAAATCGATGCTGTCCTCATAGAGTTCAGACTCGATCGACACAGGTGCCCCGCCAAATGTTCCCGTCTCTTTCATGTCGTTCTTGAATGCATGAACATAGCCCAGATCCAGGGCAATGTTCTTTGTCAGCTGATACCCGATGCCGGCGGTCAGATGCGTCTCAACGATAGCCGGAAACCCGGTGATTCTGAGTACTTCATACTGGTAGCGATTGACATTCTTGCCCTGTACTCTGACAGACGGACCAAATGCTTCCCATCCGTCGTTTTCCTCTACAGGGTTTCTGCCCCAGTTTACGCCTGCGCGCAGCGAGAGTTTAGGAATCGGACGGTACTGCGCACCGAGGCTCAATACCCACTGGGATCTCCAGTCAAAATCACCGTAACCGTCTGCAGAGGCCCAATCAAGATATTTCGCATTTGCCTCGATAAGAAGAACATTCTGGATCGGCTCGACAGCGACACCAAAACCGATAGACCAGGGGCTTTCCAGTTTCAGATCGTCATTTTGACCATCACCGTCGAGATCACCAACGCCATTATGCTTGATCGTTTGAGGAGAGACATAAACAGCGCCAGCGGAAAAAGGACCGTTCTTATAGATTGTACCGAGTTGAAATCCTATACCCGTACTGCATCTGTTCTGGTCGCCAAGGTTCAGGCAACCGTAATCAAAATGAACTGAGGTTCCGATGGACCAGTTTGGGGTAATCATATATGCAAGATTCGGGGCGACCTTCAGGATGGAGAGGTTGGTATATACATCCTGATCGCCTGGAGTAAAAAAAGGATCGAGGTCAAACTTGTTCCGGTAATCAACGCCAAGTCCCGATACACCGTAGGCAGCAAAACCGAAGCGGAGGCTCTGGGTGATCGGNNGCCTTCGGCATGAAAAACGTCACATCAAAGTTCATCTCGGAACCCGGACAGTATGGGCCGAAGCACATTGCCGCAGGGTTTGCGAAAACGGCGCTGATTGCATCCTGCGGGGCTGCGATGCCAACACCACCCATTGCCCGAGCAATCGGGCCAATGGCAATGAGATTGTCACCGTTCGTTGCCTGGGACGGCACTGCAAAGGACAGGAAAAGCACGGCTGAAAGCATAAAGACTGAAAGTTTTTTCATGGATCCCTCCTTGGAAAATGTGCATAAGTATACACAACAGGCCACGGCGTTTGTCAAACGATTTAGGGGAATTTTTTATCTTTTTTATGGTATCGTAAAAAATAAAAAAATACCGAAGGAGCGATGCATGAAAGTAATTCTCAAGGATGATGTGAAGAGTCTGGGCCATATGGGTGAGGTGGTGAATGTTTCTGATGGATACGCACGGAACTTTCTTATTCCCAAAAAGCTGGCTGTTGAGGCAAATACCTCGAATATAAAGGAATTTGAGCACCATAAAAAGATCATCGGGGAGAAAGCCGCCAAGATAAAGGACGCGTCAAAGACAATAGCCGATAAGCTTGCTGCACTGACGGTCACGATAAAGGCAAAGGCAGGTGAAGAGGACAGGCTGTTCGGCAGCGTAACCAGCATGGACATCTCCCAGGCACTTGCAGCAGAAGGGTTTGACATCGATAAAAAAAAGATTCATATCGACGAACCGATAAAACGGCTAGGCGAATTTGCCGTGCAGGTCAAGCTGCACGCTGATGTTGCAGCAACCGTCAGCATTCATGTAGTCCCTGAATGAAAGAGACCGAACCGCAGCGGGATAAGATCCCACCCCAGAATATCGAAGCGGAGCAGTCTGTTCTGGGGGCCATTCTTCTTGATAATGACGCCCTGCATGAGGCTGTTGAACTGCTGCAGCCCGATGATTTCTATCGGGACTCCCACCGGAAAATCTATCAGGCAATGACCGAGCTATATACGAGGAATGAACCGGTCGACCTTATCACCCTGAACAATTATCTGAAGGGTAGGGATGCACTCGACGATGTGGGGGGTGTTCAGTATCTGTCATCTCTTGCTTCGTTCGTTCCGACTTCCGCAAATGTGAAGTATCACTCCCGGATTGTCCGTGAAAAGGCGCTGGTGCGGAATCTGCTTCACTCCGTAACGGATATAGCAAAGAATGTCTATGACAATGACCTCGACACGGATGAACTTATCGATTATGCCGAGAAAAAGATCTTTGACCTCTCTGATAAGAAAATAAAGACATCGTTCTTTACCATGAAGGAGCTCATCAGCGATACTTTTGTTACCATAGAGCGCCTGTATGATAAGAAAGAGTCCATAACAGGCGTCCCGTCAGGGTTTAAGGACATGGACGAGTTGACGACCGGTTTTCAAAAGGGCGATCTTATCATAATCGGCGGCAGGCCGGGAATGGGTAAAACTGCTTTCAGTCTCAATATTTGCCAGCATGTGGGCATTGCCATGAAGGAGCCTGTCGCCGTCTTCAGTCTTGAGATGGCGAAGGAGCAGCTGGTTATGAGAATGCTCTGTTCAGAGGCGAAGGTAGATTCAAACAAGGTCAGAAAAGGCTTCATAAACAAACGTGACGATTGGAACAAACTGACCAACGCTGCCGGAAAGCTGGCCGAATCACTCATCTTTATCGACGATTCCTCAGGCCTTTCCGTCCTGGAGATGAGGGCAAAAGCTCGTCGTCTTAAGCAGCAGCACGGCCTCAGTCTGGTCATTGTCGATTATCTGCAGCTCATGAGGGGAAGGGGCAAGTTTGAGCGTCGTGAACAGGAAATAGCGGAGATATCCCGTTCCCTGAAGGCTCTCGCCAAGGAACTTCAGGTGCCGGTCATCGCGCTGAGCCAGCTGAACCGTGGCGTGGAGACCCGCGGGGGCAACAAGAATCCAACGCTTGCTGACCTCAGGGAATCGGGAGCTATAGAACAGGATGCCGATGTTATCATCTTTCTCTACCGTGACACCAAGGACGAGATGGACGGCAGGGGGAAGGTGATCGTCGATGTCGCAAAGCAGCGGAACGGACCCACAGACAAGATAACGCTGACATTTCTTGATTACTGTACGCGGTTTGTTGATTCCTCTGATGTTGAATACCAGGAAATGGAAGAGGCTTTTTAATAGATGCTGAGACCACCTGCAGTATCCGGACAGTTTTACCATGGCAGCAGCTCCCGGCTGGAGCAGCAGGTATCCCAGTATCTCCAGAGCGCTACGGGCAAAGAAAAAGCTGTTGGCATTATGGTTCCCCATGCAGGACTTATGTATTCCGGCGCAGTGGCAGGGGCCGTCTTTTCATCCATTGAGATGCCACGGACCTTTGTCATGCTGGGCCCGAACCATACGGGACTGGGCTCACGCATCGCCGTGATGGACGACGGTGAATGGGAAGTCCCGACCGGAAAACTCAGGATCGACAGAAAGCTTGCAACCCGCATCTTGGAAAACGCGCAGCATGCGGAACGCGATGTGCGGGCACATACCTTTGAACATTCCCTGGAAGTCCAGGTCCCCTTCATTGTCCACTTCTCCCCGGATATCGCGATCGTTCCGATCGCTCTTCTTTCTGTGACATATGACCAGTGTGTCCAGCTGGCAGAGGCAGTTGCAAAAGCAGTGCAGAGTGTTGACTATCCGGTAACCGTCCTGGCGAGTTCTGATATGAGCCACTTTGTACCTGACCGCGTGGCGCGACAAAAAGATAAGGCCGCCCTTGACCGGATGCTGGCCATGGATCCCCGGGGTCTGTTTGATACGGTCGTGCGTGAACGGATATCGATGTGCGGATATCTCCCGGCAACGGTCATGGTGATCGCTTCCAAGCTGCTCGGGGCAACGTCAGCACATCTGGCAAACTACATGACGTCCGGCGATGTGAGCGGTGATTACGATAGTGTTGTCGGCTATGCAGGTGTGGTCCTTACGGCATAGCCTGATCTTGATTGCCCAGATTTCGCACTGCGCTGCATTGTTCCGGCACGAGAGAACATGTCCAAGAACCCTATAGGAAAGAGAAGGTTCAAGCGGTATGAGGTTGATTATCTCCATGGCAGCATGCTCTTTTCATCTGAAATAAATATCCTGAATATCAGCATGCACGGCGCTGCCATTACAACGACGCAGCAGCTTGCCATCGGACGGGAATATGCTCTCAAGTTCAGAGTCGAGGACGACCTTCTGCATCTGCAGGGGAGAGTGGTGTGGTCTGTTCTCAGCCATTCCAAGATGCTGAAAAACGGTGAAGTGGTTCCGGTTTACAAGGCAGGGGTCAGGTTTTCCAACACCCTGACCGATACTGCTACGCAGCTCATTTCGTATATCGGGAAAAACCGTCACGATTCGCATGAAAAAAGAAGGCTCGGTGTTCGCTTGAAGGTGCAGCAGCGTGAAGGGTCCGAGATCGATCTTTCCTCTGAGTACCGCGTCAAGAAGATCAGCCTCTCCGGCATGTTGATAGAGACGGATACCTTTTTAGCCAATGATAGGCTGTACGAGATGGTGATGGTACTGGACGGCACCAGAGTGGCAGTCACCGGCCGCATTGCCTATCAGGCGGAGATCAAGACCGGAAATTCGGACATGTTTGATATAGGCATCGAGTTTCTTGCCATGAACGAAAAAGCCCATAGCACGCTGAAGACATACCTTGATGCCATCGAACACAGCTCCTGATATAGTATTTTTTTCGGTGATCGGATAGTCGAAGCGCAAAACGTGCAGCACCGGAGCAGGCATGTGCCGCAACTGCAGTCCCAGGAAGGGCAGACATTCTTGCGGGTTTTCACTCCGCTGCGGAATTGCCGTAAACGCAGGAATTCTTTCTTTACACTCATCCGTAGTCTCTGTTTGTGCCTCCCCTCTTTCTTCACTCAGGGAGGCCAT
>DKBO01000066.1 GCA_002448975.1 Nitrospiraceae bacterium UBA6898 | reverse complement strand
AAACAAATCGGCCTCCGGAATACCTGGGGGGATTCACTCCTCATTTCAGCGTTTTCAGATACTTTCTTCAACGACTCAAACACATTGCTTAAAGCCTTCGTACAGGATGGATACAGGTTTCCATAATCTTCTTCTGCCCATCCCCGATATTGCGTGCAGTCGCTGATCTGTCGTCGCCAGTAGTCTATATCTATTAGCAGTTCTTCAATCCTAAACAGGAGATTTGCGAAGCCTTCTTTTTCCATTTGCGGTTATCTCTTCCCGAACTCCCACGGTGGCGCTGGATCACTCTGCTGCCACAACCCCCGCCTTTTACTCATCGCTTCACTCTCCGTTTGAATATAATCTGTCGCATAAGCTTTCTTCAAGTATTTTCGGTATGCCCAGGCAGCACCACGCCGTATCGTCTCCAGGTTCATATCCTTACTGTCTTTGGGGATAACACAGACCTCACGGCCATACTTGTCACGATCCTGAACCTCCACGTTGACCTCCTGACCTAATACGAGTTTCTTGAGTTCCCTTGTGCGTTCCGCCCCATAAGGTTGCCCTGACTTACCGTTCTTAAGAGTTTCAGGGGCAACTATGCGATATATAAACTGCAGACAAAGAACTGGCCACCCTCAGAGGGAGGGATAACAACGGTATCACCATGTTTAACCTGCATGACCTTGCCAGTCATAAGGAGAGAGACTATTGTGGGTGGTGAGAAGAGAAGGATAAGCGTTAGAGGCAGCAACAACAGGTAATTTGCCCCAACTTTCATGCGAAGATTCTATCACAAAGGAGGGGAAGAAGCAGGTACTTCCTGACGCCCGCAAGAATTTTGCGATTCGATAACTGTTCCTTTCATCTCCGCGTCCACAGGTATTGGATATTGAAACTATTATCTATTACGTTTAGAAGTCAATACATTTATGTGAGCGCTATTCGACAGGAAAAAACCTCTCGCTTCGGGACGGTCTGGGTTAAATGTTTCCCCTCCTAAGGCGAAAACTCGTTGATGTGTCGAGGAAATACTTTTACTGACGATTTAAGACTTCTGGTGAGCGATAAAAATTAAGATCATCATATGTGTCGAGCACAGACTACCTTACTTATACGGCCTTCACAACCAGCACTGCACAGCCAGCACTTCCAATAACCTTTTCCGTCGCACTCCCCATCAGGAGCTTCTTAACCCCGGTTTTCCCATATGTTCCCATAACAATAAGGTCAACACCTCTGCCTCCTGCTGTTTCGACAATAGCATTGAATGACCTTCCTAATGGGGTAACCGCTTCCGCTGATACTCCCTCCTTCTCTGCCATTTCGACTGCCTTACTCGATAAGTTCATAGCCTCTTCACGCTCGGTTTCATCGCGCATTGCCGATAGTGCAATAAGATGGCTTCCACAGCGCTTTGAAATAGCTATCGCTTCTGTCGCTGCAGCATTGCTGTGGACAGAGCCGTCAACGGCAACCAGTATGTTTCTGTATTCTATCCTGGCAGCCTTTGGAACGACCAGTACCTTGCAGGGTGCATGGGCAATCACCTTTGCGGCAACTTCACCCAAAAGTGCCTTTGCCAAGCCTTTACGGCCGCGTCTGCCGATGACGATCATATCAACTTTCTTTTCAGTCGCCTCATCCACAATAGCCTGAGAAGTCTCTTTTGATTGGCGGAAGATGGTCTCACATGTGACGCCCTCTTTCGCTGCCCGCGTCTTAATCGATTCAAGATGCGCAATTGCTTCTTGTTCCTCTTTTTCAAAAACACTGGCACCGATGGTCTCGTATTCAGGGTTTGTCTCAAGCGCCATAAACGCGTAAATCCTACTTGAACATTTAGAAGCAAAACTTATCGCCTCCCGTATTGCTCCCTCGCTGTATTCGGATAAATCAGTTGATACCAGTAACGTCTCAAGCTTTCCTACCGGACAAAATTGTGCATAGTCCATGGTATTTCTCCTTAACCTTCAAAGTGCCCAAGCCAAAGCATCTGGAATAATGGTATTCAAAAAACTGTCAGGCACATAAGCCTCCTGTACCTGTACTTGTCATAACAAATACCGGGAAAGCTAATAACAGCATAGCATCCATAAACTAGAATGTGAAGATATAACTGTGGCTTGTCATTATATGACCAGCAAGGATCTTAGATTCTTAAGCAAAAAATACCTTGGGGAGATTGAAATCCCCTCCTTTACGTGCCTACTTGTCTGCCTGATCTCGCTGATGTACGGATAACTACATATACTTCTCAATCAGCGAAAAGCGAAACTCGCGAGAATTTCAAGAGGAAATGTGTGATAGTTTCAATTTTTAATGCCCGCGCGTAAGTCGGTGTATTCCCGTGCAGAGGCTGTTAACAGTCCTTGTAGCCGCAATTAGTGTTTCGGTCACATATCTGTCATCTCTGCGCTTGTAATGCCCTGAAAGCAGTGAAGAGCTGCTATGCTCAATTCTTATGACTTATTGGTGCTAAACCCGAGCACCGCCCAGAGCGGTCAAAAACCAGTAAAAGCGGTGATGAGCGCGATAGCCGCCACCACAAATGCGCCGACTCTCAGTCCCGTGCCCATCTGCACAAAAAAGCCAACTAAAAGCAAAACAAGCCCGATAATCAATCTCAATATTTTGTCGATACCACCTACATTTTTCTTCATGATATAGCCCTCCTGTATTTGCAGTTTTCGCCTGTTCTGCCCCTCACTCATATAATAGCAGATAATAAAATGTTGGCAATCCCATCTATGTCGGTAATTTGCAATAACACAGGTTTTTTTCTCAATGGCTGTTACATATGCGGCCCAATATATCTTCCTCCTACCAACAAATATGCAATCGTGCTGTCCTCGCAGAAGGGTTCAACCAGAAATCAGCAGGATAATGATCTCTTGTCTTAAGTTCCAAAATCGTTACCTGTCTGTGCTACCCTAAAAATACAATTTGACAGTTGCGTCCATCCATGGTAAAAGCTAATCAATAGGGAAAAATCCCGATAAAGCCAAACCCTTGGTGAGGAGGGGGCGGAAAGCAGCGGGTCTTAGAGAAGATAGCCGAGCTGCCGAAGGATTAAAGGCCTTTGGCATGCTTGGCTTTTTATTTTTCCTTTCAGCAAAATGCGGGGAAAACCCCATGGCTTTATAGCCTGGGGATGAATGGCCGCCCGGAGC
>DKBO01000139.1 GCA_002448975.1 Nitrospiraceae bacterium UBA6898 | reverse complement strand
CTATGAAGACCTGGGCATGGAAGTAGTTGCCTCGGGTTACGAGTTCGGCCACAGCGACGACTACAAACGTACCTATCCGGAGCTGAAGGAAGGAGCGGTGATCATGGATGACGCGACCCTGTATGAGCTGGAAGAGTTCACCCGCAGGCTGAAGCCGGACATGGTAGGTTCGGGCATCAAGGAAAAGTACTCTTACCACAAACTCGGCGTTCCGTTCCGCCAGATGCATTCCTGGGACTACTCCGGTCCATACCATGGGTTCGACGGGTTCCCGGTCTTTGCACGGGATATGGATATGACCGTCAACAGTCCCACATGGGACCTGATTCGGAGGAAGAAATGATAAAGATCAAAGACCATAATGAACTGTTCAGTCAGCCGGATTACCAGGCGCAATTCGCGCGGAAGAAAGAGTTCGAGAAACCCTGGCCTGAAGAAAAGGTCAGGGAGATCGCGGAATGGACCAAGACCGAGGAGTATAAGGAACTTAACTTCAAGCGGGAGAACATCAAGATCAACCCGGCAAAGGCCTGCCAGCCCTTAGGCGCAGTCTTCTGCGCTTCGGGATTTGACGGCTCCATGCCATTCGTGCAGGGTGCCCAGGGCTGCGTTGCATACTTCCGCAGCCACCTGAGCAGGCACTTCAAGGAGCCCTTTGCCGCGATCTCGACGTCCATGACCGAAGATGCCGCAGTATTCGGCGGGCTGAACAACATGCTCGAAGGCCTGGAGAATACGTATACCTTGTATAAGCCGAAGATGATCACGGTCTCGACTACCTGCATGGCAGAGGTCATTGGAGACGATCTCAACGCATATATCAAGACCGCGCGTGAAAAAGGCGTCATCCCGCAGGACATGCCGGTGCCGTTTGCGCATACTCCAAGCTTTGTCGGATCCCATATCGTGGGCTATGACAATATGCTGAAAGGCATCCTGAAGGCGCTGTCGGAAGGAAAACGTGGCGAGCCGAACGGAAAGGTCAATATTATTCCGGGGTTCGATACCTATACGGGTGACTATCATGAGATCAAACGGCTTATGGCGTTGATGGGCATCGAATACACGCTGCTTGCGGATGTGAGCGAGACCTTTGATTCGCCGAATACCGGCGAATACAAGCTCTACCCGGGCGGCACGCCCCTCCCGGATGCCATGGACTCGGTGAACGCCCTGGCAACCGTCGCTTTGCAGAAATACTCGACCGTAAAGACCATGGAGTATATCCAGAAGGAATGGGGGCAGAAGACTCTTACGTTTTCGCCGATCGGCATCAGGAACACAGACAGGTTCCTTGAGGAGCTGAGCAAGCTTACCGGCAAACCGATACCGGCGGAGATAGAGGCGGAGCGCGGCAGAGTAGTAGACGCGATGGTGGACTCCCACCCCTACGTGCACGGCAAACGGTTCGCGCTTGTGGGCGATCCCGATCACTTGCTCGGCATGATCAGTCTCATCATGGAAATGGGTGGAGAACCGGTGCATGTTGTCTGCACCAACGGCGACAAGCATTTCGAGGCAGAGGCCAAGGAGCTGCTGGCATCGAGCCCCTTTGGCGTCAATGGCAGGGTATATATCAACAGGGATATGTGGCATCTGCGGTCGCTGCTGTTCACTGAGCCGGTGGACCTTCTCATCGGAAACTCCTATGCGAAGTTCCTTACGCGCGACACCGGAACCCCGCTGATCAGGATCGGCTTCCCGCTCTTTGACCGGCATCACCTGCACCGCCAGCCGATCGTCGGGTATCAGGGAGCCCTCAACCTGGTGACCATGCTGGTGAATACCGTGCTCGACGAGATGGACAGGAAGACCGTCGATACGACAAGTTTTGATGTTATCCGGTAGTTCACTGACCAGTATCCGTGAACGGTACCAGGAGAGGTAGAACATGATCACCAATGCGGACAGATTGACAGAGCACGGCTGCGGACCGGACAGGAGCGACAAGGTCTGCCGCTCACGCGGCGGAGAGTCCTGCGCTTTTGACGGCGCAATGATCGTGCTCCAGCCCATAGCTGACACGGCCCATCTGGTGCATGGTCCGATCGCCTGCTACGGGAATTCCTGGGAGGGCAGAGGCACGCAGTCGGAAAAGGGCGACCTCCATACCATGGGCTTCACCACAGACATGAATGAGCTGGATATCGTCTACGGATCGGAAGAAAAGCTGTATCGGGCAATCCTGAAGACAGCCGATTCGGTGAAGCCAAAGGCGATATTTGTATATGCAACCTGCATCAGCGGCCTTATCGGAGAAGATATCGAGGCAATCTGCAGAACGGCCGCTGCTGAACTGCACATCAGGGTCATCCCGGTAATTGCTCCGGGCTTTGTAGGCCCGAAGAACCTCGGCAACCGCATCGCTGGTGAAGTGCTGCTTGAACAGGTCATCGGAACAGGCACAGCTTCGCGTAAGAATGATTACGACATCAATCTGATCGGCGAATATAACATCGCAGGTGACCTCTGGCTCATCGAGCCTGTTCTGCAGCGGGCGGGAGTCTCCATCCTGTCCCGCATTACCGGAAATGCGACGTTTGAGGAGATAACCTGGGCGCATGAAGCAAAGCTGAATGTTGTCGTATGCAGCAGGGCCCTGATCAATATAGCAAAGGGTATGGAAGAGAAGTACGGCATTCCCTATATTGAGGTCTCTTTCTTCGGAAAGACCGAAATGGCCAAGGCGCTCAGAAAGATAGGCGAAGGGCTTAGGGCAAAGGGCAAAGGGCTTCAGGACAAAATCGAAGAGGTCATTGCAGTAGAAGAGCAGAAGCTGTATGACAAACTCAGATTATACGAACATCTTAGAGGGAAGAAGGCGGTGCTCTATACCGGCGGGGTAAAGAGCTGGTCGTTCATCTCGGCGTTGCAGGATCTCGGCATTGAGATTGTCGCGGTTGGCACAAAGAAGAGCACCGTTGAAGATGAGGAGAAAATGAAGGCGATACTCGGTCCCGGTGCCCCTCTTGTGGAGGATGTCGCCCCGAAGAATCTGCTGCGACTTCTCAAAGACCGCGGAGCCGATATCCTCGTCGCAGGGGGAAGAAATCAGTACCTCGCGGTGAAAGAGGGATATCCCTTTGTCGATGTCAATCAGGAACGGCATCATGCCTATGCCGGCTATGACGGACTCGTCAATCTTGGCCGGCAGATCAGCAACGGCTTTCGGTTCTACGGTCAAGCCAACGGACAAAGGGTAAGGTGCAAAGGGCCGAAGAAATCAGCCGTCAGACCTTCGCCTTCAGTCAAACAGGATGTTCTCATCAATCCGCTGAAACATTCGCCTGCGCTCGGTGCTGCCATGGCATTCCAGGGCGTGCACAGGGCGGTCCCGGTCATCCACGGGGCACAGGGCTGCAATTTCCTCGGCAAGGTACTTCTGACCAAACACTTCCGTGAGCCGATAGCCATGGTCAGCAGCAAGCTTTTTGCCGAGGACGTGATCATGGGAAGCGAAGAAGTTCTTATAAAGACCGTCAACGTTCTCGCAGATAAGAACTGCCCCGATGTAATAGGCATCATATCGACCGGCCTGACCGAGGTGAAGGGGGATGATATCCTCTCGGCCGCGCATGCGCTGTCGGAGCGTCATCCGCGCATCTCTATAGTGCCAGTCGCAACGTCGGACTACGCAGGGGGGCTGGAACAGGGCTATGCAGGTGCAATCGAGGCACTGCTTTCGATCGTCGCGGCACCGGAACGTACAGACCCGGCTTTGCTGAACATCCTTGCCGGCCCTCATCTGACTCCTGCCGATATGATTGAATTGAAGGAGATCATCAGGTCGTTCGGACTCAGGTGCATCATCGTGCCGGACATGTCGTCCCTCGACGGCAGCAGACAGGGAATCTCAGCGCTCGCGGAAGGCGGGGCGACCGTGTCAGCCATCAGTGCCATGGGCAGGGCAGCCTTCACCTTCGCGATCGGCGCATGCATGGAGGGCGCTGCAAAAATCATAAAAGACCGCATCGGGGTCGAGTACAGCGTCCTCGAATCTGTCGCAGGACTGCAGGACACGGACAGCTTCCTGAAGATGCTTTCGCTTATAAGCGGCAGAGAGATACCCGAGACCCACCAGCATCAGCGCCGGATACTCGTGGATTCCCTGCGGGACGTCCACTTCTTCACCTCCGGAAAGTCAATCTGTCTGGCACTGGACGAAAGCCATGCGATCCAGACAGGCCGGTGGGCTGCAGAGACCGGCGCCTCGATCAGATGCGCGGTGATTCCCCATGAGACAGAAGCAGCCAGTGCAATAGCTGCGGAAAGGATAGTTCGCGGCGGACTGATGGATGTCGACGCAGAATGCGATCTGCTTATGGCAAATTCACACGCCTTCGACATTGCCGGCCGTCACGGCATGCTGCTGTACGAAATGGGATTTCCAGTATTCAGGACCATAGGGTACCCTCAGCGTATCACCATAGGCTACCGGGGGACCACGGCCATGATCCATGATATGGCAAATCTTCTGGCAAAGGAGGTGCATCGATGAAAGTAGCTTTTGCAACAACGGACGGCATCAGTGTAAACGAACATTTCGGGAGGGCCGGCATGTTTGCCATCTACGAACTTGACGCCAGCGGGTATACCCTGCTGGAGACCCGGAGGTTTTCTGAGGGAAGGGACCGGGCAATTGAAGAGACAAAGGGAATGGGCAAGATCCATGACGAGCGGGTCGAAGACAAGGTCGAGAAGATCTCCGACTGCAGGATTATCTATCTGACAGAGATCGGCGGACCGTCCGCAGCCCGTCTTGCCCGGAAGGGTATCATGCCGGTCAAGGTGAAAGAACCGGTAAGCATCGAGGAATCCATGCGGAAACTTTCCGAGACCATAAAAAATTCACCGCCGCCCTGGCTGAAGAAGGCGCTGGCAAGTGATTGACGGCAATACCCGGTGTCAGCGCATTCACTTTGGTGAGCTGACACGGACACGAAAACTGACCACGATACGAGGAGGAAGCAACCATGAAGATGATACGAGCATTTATCAGACCGGAAAAGGAGCAGGAGGTAGTTCAGGCATTAGAGGGGGCAGGCTTCCCATCACTGACGAAGATGCCGGTCTTCGGACGCGGCAAGCAGAAGGGGCTCCAGGTCGGGCCGGTACATTATGACGAACTTCCCAAGACCCTCATCATGATGGTCATCAACGACAACGACGTGAAGAAGGTGACCGACCTGATGATGGAGAAGTCCAGGACAGGCTTCGTGGGCGACGGCAAGATATTCATCAGTCCGGTCGAGACGACCTATACCGTACGGACCGGCGAGGCAGTGCTGTAAGGTACTGCCCTGCAGCCGGAAAGGAGATGACATGAAAGAGATCACCGCTATCATACGAAGAGACAAACTGCCCGAAACCAAGAAGGTGCTGGAGGAACTGGGCTATCCTTCGGTCTCGATCCAGAGCGTGGACGGCCGCGGCAAACAGAAGGGCATGGTCTGCGACAACGACCTTGACCCGGAGCTGCCCGAGAAGTTCTGCACCTCCGTGAAACTGACGCCCACGCCCTCGGCCTATGCCCTGGAGCACACGCTTCCGAAGGTGGCGCTCTTCGTGCCGAAGAGGATGCTCACCATGGTAGTGCCGGACGACCTGGTCACGAAGATCGTCAAGTCGATCGTAAAAGTGAACCGGACCGGCAAGACCGGGGACGGCAAGATATTCGTCAGCCCCGTGGACGAGGCGATCCGGGTGCGGACGTCAGAGACCGGCGGAGAAGCGATCGTTTAGAACGAGAAGCAGGCACCGGAAGGGGTAAAGAAAAGCAACCGCAACGGAAATACCTTTTCCTTTGCCTCTTCCTCTTTCTATCTGCTCTGAAGGAGGAAATTATGGCGATAACGGGAATGACACGCGGGGGACAGGAATGGACGCCGCGCTTTATAGAGGCGATCGATGTGAACAAGTGCATCGGCTGCGGCCGGTGCTACAAGGTATGCAGCAGGGACGTCCTGGAACTCATCGAAAAACCCTTTGAGGGAGAAGACGAATACGGAGACGACATGGGCAACAAGGTCATGTCCGTGGCGAACCGGGATAACTGCATCGGCTGCGAAGCCTGCTCCCGCACCTGCACCAAGCGCTGCCATACGCATAGAGAGCTTTAGCAGTTGCACGCCGGGAGGCGGTACCTGACAAGGACCGGGCCGGTCCTTGTCAGCAAGACCGGAAGCACAGGTACCTCGATCACCGGATATTAAACGACCCTGTTGCCGTCAGCCCGTTGGTGTTGATTCTGCGATGCCACGGCACCCCGCAGGGCCCGGTCATACTGCGCCGCTTCCCTGCCTACACGTCTGGTGGCACGCCGGAACCGATAATCCTACAATAATGTACCTCCTCTGACATTGTGCTTCATTTCCGTACAGTCAGGACGTGCTGCCACCGCATACGTCCCGGTTTACACCTTGGCAATGCTTTTGCATTCAAAACTGATGGACGGTCAGAAATACCGATGAAAAAGGTCAGGAACAAGGTATATCTCATAGACGTGACCAACAGGGACGGGGTGCAGACCTCTCGTATCCTCCTGCCGAAGCTCGCCAAGACGATGCTCAACCTCTATCTCGACGAGATGGGCATCTTCCAGAGCGAGATCGGGTTCCCCACGCTCCGGCATGAAGTGAATTACATCAATGCGAACCTCAGGCTCGCCGCTGCCGGTGCGATCAAACGCCTCCGGTTGCAGGGATGGTGCCGCGCGATACCGGAGGACGTGTATCGTACGTTCAGCAACTGCCCGGAACTCCGCCATCTGAACCTCTCGATGTCCACCTCCGAGGTGATGCTGAAGGCCAAGTTCCGCGGCATAAAGACCTGGGAGTCCCAGCTCGGCCTGATGAAGGAGGCGGTCGATCTCGCCCGCGACCGCGGCGCATTGTCCGTCGGTATCAATGCCGAAGATGCTTCGCGTACGGACCTCGGACGGCTCAGGGAGTTCATCGCTGCCGGCAGGGAAGCCGGAGCAGACCGGTTCCGCTACTGTGACACGCTGGGAACCGAGGACCCCCTCACGATTTACGATCGAATCAGGACGCTTGCGCGGGACAGCGGTCTGCCAATAGAGATGCACTGCCACAACGACCTCGGCATGGCAGAGGCCGTCTCGATCGCCGGCGCACAGGGTGCCGCAGACAGCGGTGCCGACTGCTACATCAACACGACGGTAAACGGCTATGGCGAGCGGGCAGGAAACTGTGACCTGGTCTCCACGATCCTCGCCCTGAAATTCTCACCTGCCCTCAGACAGAGGGTCACGCCGGACGAACGGGTCGACCTCAGCGTCGCATGGAAAATAGCGCGCTACGCTTCCTATGCCTTCAATATCCCGATCCCCCTGAACCAGCCCGGTGTGGGCGCTAACGCATTCGCTCACGAGTCCGGCATACACGCAGACGGCGCGCTCAAGGACCGCAGGAGCTATGAACTGTACGACATCGGGGACGTCGGCAGGGGAAAGCCCGAACTGCTCGAGACCGGAAGGGTGATCACCACCGGAGAATACGGCGGCATCAAAGGCTTCCGTCATGTCTCTGATAAACTCGGAATCCATTTTCATGACGACACCGAGGCACGGGCCATACTACAGCTTGTCCAGTATGCGAACCTCCATACCCAGAAGCCGCTGACCGATGACGAACTGCGTTTCGTCGCACGGTATCCTGACATTGCGACCGCACTGTTCACCGTTCTGCCCGAATAATACGTCATCGTCTCTTTTGCTACATCTTTGTAGTTCATGATCGGCCGCGCGAACCGAAGATGCAGGCAGGTCTTCCTTTCGGCCTTGGCAGGGATATTGCAGATATTACGGGCAGGAGGTGCATCATGATTACGGCGAGACAGCAGACCACACGGGACATCAAGCTTTCCCATCCCTGTTTTTCGAAGGAGGCCCACCACCGCTTCGGCCGCGTGCATATCCCGGTAGCGCCGGCGTGCAATATCCAGTGCCGCTACTGCATCCGGAAGTTCGACTGCGCGAACGAATCGCGGCCCGGCATTACCAGCCGCGTCCTTTCGCCCGGCGAAGCGCTTGAGCGGGTTCGGGCGCTGACCGGCAGGAATGACAAACTCACGGTCGTAGGCATAGCCGGCCCCGGAGACCCGCTGGCCAATGAAGCGACCTTCGAGGCCATGGCGGCTATCCACCGGGAGTTTCCTGATCTTACGCTCTGCGTATCGACCAACGGTCTCTGCCTGCCGGACCGTATAGCTGACCTCATGCAGGTGGGCGTCAGGAGCATAACGATCACAATCAATGCGATCACGCCGGCCCTGGCAGAGCGGATCTATGCCTGGGTCGTATACCGCGGCAGGAAACTCACGGGAAGGGAGGCGGCCACGCAAATGGTCCTCAACCAGCAGCGGGGGCTTACCAACGCTATCGATGCAGGGTTCATGGTGAAAGTGAACACGGTCTTCATCCCCGGGGTCAATGACGCGGAGATTCCGCTCATTGCATGGTCGGCCGGAACAAAAGGGGCCGACATCATGAACATCATCCCCCTCATCCCGCAGGCTGAATTTGCAGGACTGCAGCGGCCGTCGACCGAGGCGGTTGCCAAGCTGCGCGGCGGGTGCGCGACCCATATCGAACAGATGACCCACTGCCGCCAGTGCCGGGCCGATGCCTGCGGCACGCTCGGGGAGGACAGGGACATGGAACTGGAAGTGCTGAACGCGCGGATCGGGGAAGAATACTGTGAAATGCTCTGAGACGCACGAAGAAACAACGTCCGCAGAAGAAAACGGAGCGTCATATGATCACACTGAGCGACCGGGAACGTGAACGCTATCGGCGACAGCTGATGCATGAAGGATACGGCCTGCAGCAGCAGAAGCGGTTGCGGGCATCTACTGCAGTAATTGCCGGGGTGGGCGGACTCGGCGGCGCTGCAGCCACCTATCTCGCTGTGGCCGGCATCGGCGGATTGCGGCTCGCCCACGCAGGCGACCTTACCCTGTCGAACATGAACCGTCAGACGCTCATGCGCGACGACCACATCGGAAGACCGAGGGTCGAACAGGCGAAAGACCGCATCAGGATGTTGAACCCTGATGTGGCAGTAGAGATATTCAACAAAAGGATAACGTCGGGAAATACCGGCATGCTGCTCGACCGCACAGACATAGCACTCTCGGCGCGTCCGAACTTCCCCGAGCGCCGCATCCTCAACGAGGCATGCATAAGGCAGGAGATACCCATGGTCGAGGCCGCCATGAACGGCATGGACGGGTACCTCTTCACTGTCATGCCCGGTGCCACACCCTGTCTCGACTGCATATTCCCCGAGCATGATCCTGCATGGGAAGAACTCGGGTTTCCGGTCTTCGGGGCGGTGTCCGGTATGCTCGGCTGCATGATGGCACTGGAGGCCATCAAGGTATTGACCGGTTACGGAAGACCGCTCGGCGAAAGAATGCTTGTCTTCAACGCCTATGATATGGTTTTCCGGAACGTAAAGATCCGTTTCGATCCCGACTGCCCGGTCTGTGGCGGGAAAATGCACAGATCACGTGCGGCCGACCGCAGCATCCCGGCCGGCAGAAAGAACTGAACAGGAGGTGCCAAATATGTCGCGCGCCACATTCAGGTTTCTTTTCATGGTCATCGCTCTTGCAGCGCCGGCTGTCTCGGCTGCCGGGCAGCTCACGGTCTCTGCCGCGGCAAGCCTCAAGGCACCGTTCGAGGAGTTCGCCACATTGTTTGAAGCCCGGCATCCGGGCATGAAGGTCGCAAAAAATTTTGCCGCTTCAGGCGTGCTCCGGAGCCAGATAGAGAGCGGAGCGCCGACCGACGTCTTTGCATCCGCATCCCCGAGGGAAATTGACAGCCTCGAACAAAAGGGTGACATAGTCACCGGAACGCGCAGGAACTTTGCCGGGAACACCATAGTGCTGGTCACCGCAATGGAAAGTCATGACAGCATCTCGTCGTTTACCAGTCTGAAAAATAGCGGGGTTCGCCGTATCGCCATCGGCAACCCCGCAACTGTCCCCGCAGGCTCCTATGCAGCCGAAACTCTTAAGAGCCTCAACCTTTGGGAAGCGGTCAGGGACAGACTGGTATATTGCGAACATGTCCAGCAGGTCGCAGACTACGTTGCACGCGGAGAGGTCGATGCCGGCATCGTCTTCCTCACGGATGCGGCGCTTCACAGGGCGGAACTGCGGGTTGTGGCCGCAACTCCGGAATCTACCCATGCCCCCGTTGTCTATGCTATCGCAGTGGTCAGGAGCACCCGGGCTGAGACAGCGGCGAGGGATTTTATCGCTCTCGTGACCTCGAAGGACGGCAAAAAAATTCTTTCCCGGTATGGTTTCAGGGTGACACCGTGATCATGGACAGTTCAGCATGGTTCTCTCTGCGGCTTTCGCTGCAGGTCGCCTCAGCAGCCACCTTGCTCGTCTTTGTAGCAGGTCTCGCTGTTGCATACCTGCTCGCCATGAAAGACTTCCGGGGCAAAGAGGCAGTGGACATGCTCTTCACCCTTCCGCTGGTGCTGCCGCCCACGGTAACGGGATACTATCTCATCCTCCTCTTCGGCAGGAACGGTCTTTTCGGCAGGCCGGTCTTCGAGGCAACCGGTTGGTCCGTGATGTTCACTTGGCAGGCAGCGGTAATCGCATCCTTCGTGGTAGCCCTTCCCCTCATGATCAAAACGGCCCGGGCAGCCATCGAGTCGGTCGACCGCAACCTTATTGTGGCTGCATACACGCTCGGCCATTCTCGCTTCACAACAGCAGTGAAGGTGATCCTGCCTCTGGCGAAGAAAGGGATCATCGCAGGAACCGTGCTGTCGTTCGCCCGTGCAATGGGTGAGTTCGGCGCTACGCTCATGCTGGCCGGCAATATCCCGGGCAGGACCGACACCATGCCGCTGGCCATTTATGCCCTCGCGGGAAGCGGGGAATGGAGCAGCGCGCATATCCTCGTCGCAGTCTTCACCGTGATCTCCGGCGCATTCCTGTATATCGCCAACATCTACGGAAAAAAGGCCGTCATATGACGCTTCAGGTCTCCATCGCAAAGGTTCTGCCGGGATTTACCCTCGATGTCTCCTGGGAAGTGGGCAACGAGCTTGCAGTGCTCTTCGGCTTCTCCGGGGCAGGCAAGTCCATGACTTTCCGCATGATCGCCGGAGTGATGGTGCCTGATAGAGGTCTGATTACGCTCGATAACAGGGTCTTGTTCGAACAACCCTCCGGCACGGATTTATCTCCGCAGGAGCGTTCGCTTGGCTATGTGTTCCAGGATCTCGCACTTTTCCCCCATATGACCGTGATGGAGAACATCCGTTTCGGAGGCCACGGCAAGAACAGAAAACTCCGGGACGGTGAAGCAAGGATGCTGGTTCGCCGCTTCCACCTTTCCGGACTGGAAGACAGATTTCCTTCCCAGATTTCGGGAGGACAGCAGCAGCGTGTTGCCTTAGCGCGTGCACTGATGCGGCATCCCAAGGCGCTGCTCCTCGACGAACCCTTCTCGGCGCTCGATGCGCCGGTGCGTGCAGAGATGCAGCAACTTGTCAAGGAAGTCCAGAAGGAACTCTCCATACCGGTCGTCCTCATAACGCACGATCTGAACGAGGCATGCGGGATAGCAGACCGCATGATCGTCTATTCGTCAGGGCGCGTAATCCAGGCCGGCACACCGGCCGAGATCGTCCGGCACCCTTTCGCTGCGGAGGTGGAACAGCTTGTCTCGTACCGGATAGGATTATGTGAGCAGAAACTCGGCCCATGCTGATAGCCCTTATTCCCGAAATATGGGCGCCTGCCACGCCATCCGTGAGAACATTCTTCACATAGTGCTACAATAGGCCATGAAGATGTTGCGCGCGATGCCCAAGATGACAACATCTGCAGGCAGATCGAAAATCATATCCTGCCTGTCCTGCATCCCCTTCCTGCTGGTTATACTTCTGCTCACCTCCGTTGTTGTCCAAATATCATCCGGCGGACCGTCGCTCAAACAGCACCAGCATCGCATCTCACTCGTGCGGACCGGTTCCGATCAGCAGGTTTCCTCAGGGACGTTCCTCGTTGCGGACCGCATGATGACTGATCCGCGCTTCCGGCAGGCAGTCATCCTCATGATCCGTCACGATGCCCGAGGCTCTGCAGGTATCGTGATCAACCGGCCGTCGGAACTCAAGCTCTCTCACCTCTTCCCAGACAAGGAGGAAAATCTGGGGAAAGAACGGTTCGTCTATCAGGGCGGCCCGGTGGCCATGCAGGAGATGATCTGCTTGATGCGGCTGCGGAACAGTATTGCCGGTGCAGAGCGGATATTCGGCAATGTATATATAACAGCGAGCAGGCCTGTCCTCGAGGGGCTGATCGAAAAGCACGATGCAGATGACCGCTTCCGCGTCTATGCCGGATATGCCGGATGGGGCCCGGGGCAGCTTGCTGCGGAAGTCGCACGTGGCCAGTGGAAGGTTATGCCTGCAGACGCAAAGTACCTCTTTGACCTGCCGGCTGAAAATATCTGGTCCGACCTCATGCGTGATCGTGTGGAGGGCCTTATCAGCATCTGATATGCGGCATCGACCGGTCTGGCGCCATCGGGCGACTTCTGCTCATCGGCGCTTCAGCCGTCCCAGCACGATCTCATTATCGCCTCGCTCAAACGTACTTGAGCTCAGTTTCTCCCACTGCATCCGGTCATAAGAGGCCTGCTGCTCATGGTTCATTTCTTTAAGAAAGTCGGCATCAAACAGGAAATAGACCTGTTCCTCCGGACGAATATCATCCAGTTGTCTGAAGTCATCCACCGCAACGACCTCACGGTCGAGATAACAGGTCACTCCCAGTATCCGCCGGCCGCCTATTTCATATACTTTCTCGATGCCCGGAGGTATGCGACGTAATATATCCCTGGCCGCTCGCCGCGGCGATTCCCCCCGCATGACCATGTTCTGTATGTTGATGTCCGCAAAAAGAAGACTGAATAACCCAACCCAGAGAGCAATAAGGATGACGAAGTGTCGGGGGGTGATGCCTGCAGGCCTCAGGACAATAACGCCGGAGCTCAGAACGANNATGAACGGTCCTGCAGGAAGAAAGTAGCGTACATAGGCGTTGGGGAGAAGCCAGTACAGGGGAAAGTTCACCGTAATCATGACCAGGGAAAAGACAACCAGCTCATTATCCAGTACCGTGCGCGCATGCTGCCGGAGATCACGATGCAGGAGAGCCGGCAGGACAAGGAGCGCCCATGGCATGAAGGACATTGCAGCGTCCAGGGGATACTTGATAAGGTGTTGCAGAAAGCCTTGGGTATGGCTGCTTTCTCCCCGGGATACGATCTGCGTCTTCCACATGCCCAGGTAGGCGCTGAACGGTATCTCCCGCAGAACGGCGCTCAGGTAGACCATCAGCACGGCAGCAGCGATGATGATCCCC
>DKBO01000085.1 GCA_002448975.1 Nitrospiraceae bacterium UBA6898 | reverse complement strand
TGAATCAGATATACTCACGGCAATCGATCATTTCTATGACCCCTTGAGCAGTTCGGACAGGCTGCAAAGAACAACAGAGGAGAGGCAGGAGAACATGCTGCCTTCCGGGATGGCATTTGAGATTATCCACAGTCACGATCAGCCTTCGATGCTGGACCGTATTGCTCAAGAGGCCTCGGATAGATCTGTTGACAGTTCTGTACTCGGAGGCCTTATAGACCTGCTTGTCGCAAAGGGCGTCATCACCCGCGAAGAGCTTGCAGACAAGGTTCGGGCAAGAAAACAGTAGCGTGGTATACTTCTTTGCACCGATAGCGATCCTTTGCTCTTCCGTTATCTTCTGCCATGCAATCGCTTAACAAAATCGAAGAAAAGGTCCTTTCCGGCGGAAAGATATCCGCAAAGGAAGCAGGCTACCTTACTTCTCTTCAGGCGCCGTCTGTTATGGACCTCTTCTCTGCAGCGAACAGAATACGCCGCCATTTCCGGGGAAATGCAGTAGACCTCTGCGCAATCGTGAATGCAAAATCCGGGAAATGCCCTGAGGACTGCGCCTATTGTGCGCAATCGTCGCAGAGTGCCGCGACAATAGCCTCCTATGCGCTCCTCGAAGAAAGCACGGTCATCGAGAAGGCAAGAGCAGCCAAACAAGGAGGAGCAAGACGCTTCTGCATCGTCACCAGCGGCAGGAGAATCTCGGGACGAGAGCTTGAGAAGATAGCGCGCATGATCGCATCGGTGCGTTCCATCGGCCTCCTGCCCTGCGCAACGCTTGGACTGCTGAAAAATAAAGATCTGAAAATGCTGAAGAAGGCCGGCCTGCAGCGCTACCATAACAACCTCGAAACCTCGGAGCGGTATTTCCCGAAGGTATGCACGACCCACACGTATCAGGAGAAGATCCGGACCATACGTGACGCTCATGCTGCGGGGCTCGAGATCTGCTCCGGCGGCATTTTCGGGCTCGGAGAGACCTGGAAAGACAGAATCGATATGGCCTTCGCCCTGAGGGATATGGGACCGGACTCGGTACCGATAAATTTCCTTTCGCCGATTGCAGGGACAAATCTTGAGAAACAAAAGGTCCTCGAACCGCTCGATGCCCTGAAGATCATCAGCGTCTACCGCTTCATTCTGCCGGACAGACAGATACGGATCTGCGGCGGCCGCCTCCAGACCCTCGGTGAGATGAACGCCTTCATATTCCTTGCCGGCGCAGACGGTCTGCTTGTGGGTAATTACCTGACGACCCTCGGAAGGGGGTATCGGGAAGATCTTGAGCTTATCCGTAACCTTGGTCTTTCAAACGCATCAGGTACCGCTATTGGTACTGGCATATTCTGACCGAAGCGTATCCTATAATGCTATCCATGGTGAATATTCGCATGAGGGCATCGAGGCAAATTGCCGAGGGAAAAGGGCTCAGGACATCCGGTGAAAAGCGGTTGCGCCATATGCCTGCAACCAGACATGCTGCCCCGGATCGGACTGCACCCGATAATGAGCATATCTCCGGCGCTGAAGGCATTTACCCGAAAAGCCGTACACGCTCCATCGTTCAGTCTTACCTCGACAGGGCACGGAACCATCCGAAAGGCAAGCCCGACAGCATACAGATCACCATAGAAAGACTTACGCAGAGGCCGCAGCTTATCAGCGCACTGCCCCTGGTAACGCTGAACTGCACCTCGCCGTCAGGGGCTGATATATGCATCCGAAAGCTGCTTTCTTCGTCCGGCATCTCCGGGGCAGCATTAGAAGTCGCTCTCGCCGTCGTCCGAAATACCGTGTGCATGCGCGGCGCAGCACTGGTTTATGCACATTCCGGCAGACGCGTAGAGCCTGACCGCAGAAGAGGAATCCGGGTTTCACGCCTCGGCATTACGGAAGAAGCGGAAGGCTTGTTGGCGCAGGAACTGGAAAAATGCAACATCAACACCCAGCCCGTAAAAGAGGCTCTCGTCCTTGCCTCAAAGGTCGCTGCATGTCCGGATATCATTGCGGAGCTCTGCATATCAGACGACCCTGATTACACAACCGGTTATGTCGCGTCACAAGCCCTTGGCTATATCCGGATCCCTCACATAAAAAAGAAAAAGATTGCATCAGGAGGCCGGGTGTTCTTTCTCCGCGAGCGTGCCGATATATCACCGGTTGTCCGCTATCTTGAAAAGATACCCGTCCTCGTCGCATCCATCTCACCATGCCCGGCAATGCATGCCCTCCATGAGATCATTGATCATAATTATCGCTAATCCGGCTTCGCGGACCTTTTCCCGCGCAAAGATAGGACGGGCGGAACTGCTGCTTCAGCAGCAGGGATTCCGAACAGAGGTCTGCCTCACGAATCACCGCGACCATGCGCGCGTTCTCGCCAGTGACGCTGTGCGGAAAAAACCGTACTGCATTATTGCGGCAGGAGGTGACGGCACCATAAACGAAGTGATCAACGGCATGGCCATGTCCGAAATCCCCCTTGGAATTCTGCCTTTGGGGACAACCAATGTCTTCGCGCGCGAAATCTCGCTGCCGCTCGACATTGACGGCGCTGTCGGCAGGCTGGCAATGGAAACGATGCGGGAGATCTCTCTCGGCAGGATCATAACTCCCGCGCAGGACCGGTACTTCTGCCTTATGGCCGGCATCGGCTTCGACGCGAAGACGGTCCATGATGTCAGCGGGACGCTGAAAAAACTCTCCGGTGAGGGCGCCTACATCTGGAGCGGCATCAAAAACATGTTGTTCTACTCGCCTGAAGAACTCTCCTTTTCGTCCGATGGCAAGGCGTACAGCGGTTACACGGCCATTATCGGCAAGGCCCGGAGATACGGGGGTGATTATTTGGCAACGCCGGACGCGGATATCGGTGAGCCTGCTCTCCGGCTCTGCCTCCTCACGGACCGGTCTCGCTATGCCTTGCTGCGCTTCGCATATGGTATTCTCAGGGGCACCCATCTGCGTGATCCGAATGTCACGTACATCCGGGCAACTGACATCACGATTGCGGGACATGCACACATCCAACTGGATGGCGACTATTTCGGGGTGACCCCATGCCGCATTATTACAGCACCAAACGCTCTGCACATCATGCAGTAAAGGCTCGGTAGGCCAGGATGCTTTTTTTGGTCAGGGCTTGCATTCTCTCTACTCACTGATACAGTTCCAATATGAAACATGAACTTTAAGGTCACTTAAAATTATAATTAGAGTTTGACAGGCATTGAATTATAAGGATATTCTTAGTAACAAGCAGTGAGAAGGAGGTGAGAGGAAAGCATCGTCTCTCATGATCTGAGAGAACAAGACAGATTTTTTTGCATTCGCATGATATCTTACGAACGAACATTAAACGGGGAGAGAAAAACATGAGAAAAAGTTTTGCAGTAGTGACAGTATTTTTACTTGCAGTGGCAGGTTTTATCCTGCTGAACAGCGCGCCGGGCACGGTATCCGCAGTCGATATGTCGGGAGACACGTGCTTCACAGGCCCCAGCCCTTCGATTGACGCAAAGGTCGTTCCCTCCAAGAACCTCACCTTTGATGCAACCGCGTACATCGCCGGTCATGGCGGACATATTGCCGTCATCGACATGAAGACCATGAAGCCCCCGGTTGACATGGAGAAGGGAAGAATAGTCCTGACCGAGGCCGGCTCGGAAATGGAAGGCGTTATTGCCGGCATGAGTTTTGAAGAAGTGAAGAAGCAGGGCGGAACCCATGGACAGGCCATCGTAAGCGAAAAAGGCAAGAAGGTGCTTGTCGCCGGCACATTGAGCGGAGATGTCTACAAGATCGATCTCGTCTCCGGCAAGAAGTCCGGTCCATACAAGGTGGGAAAGAAGTTCTGCGGAACAATCGTAGGTCCTGACGGAAAGGTCTATTTCGAAGACATGGCTGACGGTCATGTGTATGTATGGGACGCCGAAAAGTTGAAGACCGTTGACAAGATGCCTGTCGGCAAGGCAGTCTGCGGCATCCAGTGGACCAAGGGCGCAAAGAAGGCCTATATCACGGATATGCCGACCGGCATCGTGTACGTGTACGACTGGAAGACCAAGAAGGAGATCAAGCAAATCTCCAGTCCGGAAATGACCTTCATCCACCAGGCAAGGATGACTCCTGATGGGAAGTATCTTTTCGTCAGCGCACCGAATGAGTTCGATCCCGGCCTGAAGCCCGGAACGCACAAGTCACAGATAATCGTTATCAGCACGGACAAGGACGAGATCGTCAAGAGGATCGTACTTCCGGATAACGTCAGGCCGCATGACTTTGCATTCACGGCAGACGGCAAGTATGCATTCCTCGCTTCCAGAACCTATGGCGATGACAGCACCCTGGTTGTCATGGATCTGAAGAATGCTGAACTCGTTGAAAGCGTGTCGGCATGCGCCGGATGCCACAAGGCATTTGGCATCGAAGTCAAGGTCGACAAGGGTTCCCCGCTGCTTTGCGGAATAGAAGTCGACTGGCACATGGCCAAGAAATAGCGTTTCATATCTGATTATCGAATCCTCCAGGGCCGGGAAACATTCCCGGCCCTTCTTTCTTCTGCCCCGAAAAGCAAACGACACCGGCGGAACGACCCGGTAATTGGACTTTTTCATCCTTCACTTCCTATAATAAGAACAAAGATGAAGAAGATAAAAATATCCTGGCTTGCCCTCAAGAACCTCAAGAGAAAATTTATTCGAACCTTCGTGCTGCTGCTGCTCGTTGCAGTCGTCACGGGTACGCTGCTGAGCGCCACGATCTTTATCAGCGGCATGCAGAACGCGCTCAGGATAGGCACCTACCGGCTTGGGGCCGATGTGCTTGTGGTGCCCGAAAAGAACGAATCTCAGGCAAAAGCCGCGCTCCTGTCCGGTGAGCCGACGAGTTTTTATATGGACGGCAAAGTCTACGACAAGGTAAAGGACGTCGAGGGGGTGAAAAGGGCATCCACGCAGCTTTTTATCAAGCCGACATCCTTTACCTGCTGCTACAACGTAGAGACTTTCCTTGTAGCCTTCGACCCGTCTACCGACTTTACCGTCACCCCGTGGCTTCAGAAGAAGCTGAAAAAACCCCTCGCTGACGATGAAGTCATTGCCGGCAGTGCCATGCCGCTCATGACGGACGACATTATTCCCTTCTTCGGCACGCCATTCAACGTCGCGGGAACCCTGGAACCTACCGGCATGAAATTCTTCGATCAGTCGATCTTCATGACCATGCAGGCGGCATTCGAGATGGCGGAAAAATCGAAAGGGAGATCGGTTCAGCCGCTCGAACTTGAGAAGGGAAAGATCTCCGCCGTCCTCGTCCAGGTGGAAGACGGTTTTACCCCTGAACGGGTGGCCATCAGAATAGAGCATCAAATAGAGGGGATCAAGGCGATCGCCTCCGATGAGGTGACCAGCACGGTCAGAAAGCAGCTGGCAGGCCTGCTCAAGGGCATCCTGCTGATCAGTGCCATCCTCTGGGTCCTTGCACTGCTTATGACCGGATTCTCCTTCTATATGATAGTTAACGAGCGCCAGCGGGAACTGGGCCTGCTCCGTGCCATGGGAGCGACAAAAGCACATGTATTCCGGCTGATCATCACCGAGGCTGTCATTCTTTCGCTTGCCGGAGGGATTGCCGGTATTGTTGCCGGCGGTGGCCTGCTGTCAGTTTCGAAGACGGTCATCACCCAGAACCTCAAGCTGCCGTATCTGCTGCCGTCGCTGCCGGTGCTTTCGGAACTCGCTGCAGGAGCGCTGATCTTCGCCGTGATCACCGGACTTCTTGCATCACTTCTGCCAGCGGTCTTCGCAAGCAGGATGGAACCGTACGATGCGATCAGAAAGGGGGAATAAGATGCCGTCGATGATTCACCGTTCACTTGGTCTGTCCATGCTTTTGCTAACCGCTATTCTCTGCCTGCTTCCGGCATGCGGCAAGGAAGACCGCACGGAAAAATCCAAAGGGGACATAGCAACTAACCAGTACTCCGCAGACACCATTTTCGACGAGGTCTTCAAAAAGGTCCAGCAGAATCCGAATGATGTCGAGGCGATGTATCACCTGGCCGATCTGTATGACCGGAGTTCTCAATACCCCGAGGCCATTGAAACGTATCAGAAGGTGGTAAAGCTCAAACCGGACATGGGATATGCGTGGTTCAAGATGGCAACCGCCTATGATCGTATGAACCGCCCCGAGGAGGCGGTCGAGACGTTCACGACCGCTGCAAAGTACCTGCCGAACCATGCGGTGCTCTACAACAACATGGGCATTGCCTACGGCAAGCTCGGGAAATTCAACGATGAGATCTCTTCCCTGAAAAAAGCTCTCAGGATACGGCCGAATTATTCAGCCGCGCGCTACAACCTCGGCATGACCTACCTCAAACAGAAGAACAAGGCCGCAGCAATGAAGGAGTATGAGGAACTCATGAAGTTCGATGAAGGAACCGCCGAAGCCCTGCGCAAAGAGATCGCCAAGGCGACATAACAGCGTATGATATCGGAGGATATGTGATAGAAGTTTCAGACATTGTAAAGAGCTATTCGATCGGCGGTCAGGCATTGAAAGCTGTCGATCATGCTTCCTTCACGGTACAGCAGGGTGAGATCATTTCGGTAATCGGCCATTCGGGCAGCGGCAAGACGACTCTCCTGAGCCTTGTGGGCGGGCTGACCAAGCCGGATTCCGGCAAGGTCATTGTCGACGGAACGGATATCTGGTCGCTCGACGACAACAGCCGGTCTCATTTCAGGAACCGGAATATGAGCTTTATCTACCAGTTCTCAAGTCTTATCCCTACGCTTACCTCGTTGGAGAATATCCTTCTTCCGACCGCATTCGGTGATTTCCCCGGAGACGTGAGGGCATACGCAGAAGAACTTATTGAACGTGTCGGTCTGAAAGAAAAGACCAATGCGTATCCTTCACACCTTTCCGGAGGGCAGCAGCGAAGAATAGCGATCGCACGCGCCTTTATCAACAGACCTTCCGTGGTGCTTGCTGACGAGCCGACCGGCGACCTCGATGAGGAGGCAGAACAGGACATTATCCGGCTGTTCAGTGAGATGAACAGCGCGTTAAAGACCACCTTTATCATCGTCACCCACAACAAGGAGATAGCGGGTCAGGCAGCCAGGCAGCTCAGCATGAGCAACGGCATTCTGACCGGTGCCGCTTAGTATCATCTCCCCTATTCATCGATGATGATGCCGCCGCCGATCACGGTATCACCATCATAGAAGACTGCGCTCTGGCCGGGTGCCGGGGCCCACTGCGGTGCATCGAAGATGACGGCAACCCGTCCGCCGTCCAGCTCTATCACTGCAGGTCCGGCCTCCATCATCGAACGAACCTTCACACCAGCACGTCGCGAGCTCGTCTCGGGGTTGCACAGCCAGTTCAGATCGCCGACCCTGATACGCCGTCGCATGGCAGATTCCCTGCTTCCCACATGGACAGCGTTCCGCTCCCTGTCGATCCTCGCAACAAAGCGGGGTTCGAGAGATGCAATGCCCAACCCTTTCCGCTGGCCCAGCGTATACCGGTAGATACCATCGTGCGTTCCGATCCTTTGGCCGTCCGGACCGATGATTGGTCCCGGCCTCCTTATATCGGGAGCGAGCATCTCAAGAAACCGGCAGTAATCATTGTCTTCGATAAAACAGATCTCCTGACTCTCCGGCCTGTCAGCCGCAGGAAACCCGCGTGAACGTGCGACCTCCCGCACCTGATCTTTCGTGTACTCGCCAAGGGGCAGCAGGAGCCGCTCTAATTGCCCCTTAGCGAGCACGTACAGGACATATGACTGGTCCTTCCTCTGATCGACGCTTTTCTGCAGCAGGATCTCTGCATTCAGCCCGTCTTTTCCGGCCATTTTCGTCACGCTCCCTGTTCCCCGTCCCCTGACCCTCACTATCCTCGCGTAGTGACCCGTAGCTATATACTCGGCTCCCGCTTCATCAGCGGCCTTCAATAACGCGGGGAACTTGATCTGTTTATTGCAGAGAATGCAGGGATTCGGCGTCATCCCCATTCTATAGGCTTCAGCAAAAGGGTCTATCACCTTTTCATAAAATGCTCCGCGTACATCTATGGTCCGCAGCGGTATACCAAGCACCTCAGCGGTCCGCTCAGCGCTGTCCCTCGCCTCGAACGAACAGCAGGCTGAAGCTTGCGTCTTCAATCGCGCCTCCCACAGAACGAAGCTGACCCCTTCAACCTCATAGCCCTGCTGCTTGAGCAGATAAGCCGTGACTGTTGAATCAACACCACCGCTCATGCCGACCATCACCTTTGTCATGTATGTACTCTACCATAGGGCATTTGTGCTGATACAGATTGCCATAAGAAATAATCCCTGTTTTAGCGGAGTTGTTGTTGAAAACGGGAGCGGGATGCTTTATCCTAGCTGTATGAAACAGGCACCGGTAATAACGATACCAAAAGGGTTTTTCTTTGCTGTTGCTGAGGCGGCAATCAAGAAGCCGGGGAGAAAAGACCTCGCACTGATCTTCTCAGAGGCAGAAGCATCCATTGCCGGCACCTTCACAACCAATGCGGTGAAAGCCGCACCGGTTCAGCTCTGCATGACGAAAATACGCACCGGTAAGGGACAGGCGATTGTAGTTAACAGCGGCAATGCCAATGCCTGCACCGGCAGGCAGGGCATGAAAGACGCGCGGGATATGATCACCACAGCAGCACGCCAGATCGGCATTCAGCCGTCCCTCGCTTATATCTGTTCGACCGGAGTTATTGGAACACCCCTGCCCATGCAAAGGATCATCCCGGCCATCGGTTCGCTGACGGGCAGCCTCGGCACAGCGTCTTTTGACGACGTGGCACATGCCGTCATGACGACCGATACCTTCCCGAAGATCGCGTCGCGGACAGTCAAGATCGCGGGCAGGCAGGGTGTAATCGCGGGAATATGTAAGGGAGCCGGCATGATCGCCCCGAACATGGCGACCATGCTCTGTTTCCTGATCACGGACATTGCGATCGAAAAGAAGACCCTTCAGGCAGCGCTGAAAAACTCCGTCCGGAAGTCCTTTAACAGGATAACCATTGACGGCGATATGTCGACAAACGACACCGCCCTGATCATGGCAAACGGGTTATTGGGAAACAGGACGTTGCAGCTGACATCCAGGGATTTTCCCGCATTCGGTAACGCGCTCGACAATCTTACGTCTGAGCTTTCCAGACTTATCGTCAGAGATGGGGAAGGTGCCACAAAACTGGTGGAGGTTGTTGTCAAAAATGCTAAAAGCGGTGCCGATGCGGAAAAAGCTGCTTTTGCAATCGCAAATTCTAGTCTGGTAAAGACCGCGATATTCGGCAATGACGCAAACTGGGGAAGGATCATGGCTGCGGCAGGTTACGCAAGGGCACACTTCAACCCTGAGAAAGCAGACATCTTCTTCAATAACATCCAGGTCGTGAAGAACGGCATCGCGACCAATAAGGACCGGGAAGCGACCAGGGAGATGACAAAGAAAGAACTGACGATAACTCTCGATCTTCACGCGGGCAGGGCATCCGCTCATGTCCTTACCTGCGATCTGACCGAAGATTACATCCGCATCAATGCGGAGTACAGGACGTGACAAGTTCTCTCAGCGTTCAGAAGTGCTCGGAACGTTTGTCTTCTTTCCGGAAAACCATACACTTCCGGAAATGGATCGCATGCTGAAGATCTTACGCGACATCATGCGGCGGGCGTTATCCCGGCATGCGCACTTTTTCTCCGCACCTGTTGCAGCTGCAGCCATGGTACGGCATGAGAGGTCAAGAAAGGCCTTGGCAAGCAGTTTATCGCTGTACGCTGTCTGCAAAGGGTCTTTGCCGCCGGTGGGGACCGGAGAGTCCGAAGGTCATGTTTGATCAAAGAAGAACAGAGCGGCAGGAATATGCAGGGGAAAAGGTGGAATTTTCCCTAGACCCTTTTTTGAAAAGCGGAATATATGAGGCTGCCCTCGTAAATCTTAGTGAAGATGGCATGTGTTTTCTGTCATCGACGCCCCTCACCGTGGGACAACAGATAACGCTTAATGATTTTATGTCCATCACCACTCAAACTGCGGTGGTAATGTGGACTGAACAATGCGATGAGGCCAATCCCTTCGTTCCGCCCAACAATGTTTCATACAAGATAGGGGTGCGGTTTATGGGAAGCAAAGAAGCCGCATGGGAAGAACGTCAGTGATATGTTTATAACGTATCCCCAATCATGATTCGGGTCATCAGAAACACGCCGCATACGTTCGTCGCGTAACATACGGCACCGCACAGTTCGAGACAGCGGAACCGCTGCAGGTAGTGTGGGCCGTCATCATTATTACCCCTCCTGAAAACTGCACGTTACGGCAACGGATAGCGCCCTGCTTTTTTTCAGGACAGAGGTATTACCGTTCCCGTACCTGCCCATTCGTTAATAGGGATATCCGACAGGCAGGACGATGCAACCGGCACGATACAAGCCTCAGGGAATCTGAAATGCATCGAGGATCGAAAAGACTGTGCGGACTGCAGGCGAGTCCCCGGGCAGGTCCACGATAGCTTTGCCGGCAAGGTCGTTCTCGAATACGGCCCTGTCCTGCGGTACCAGTCCCGCCACCTCCAGTCCAAGGCTCTCAGCGAAGGACTTCAATTCCATTCCTTCTTCTCCCGCAACACGGTTGATGATAAGCGCATACTTTGCGATGTCAAGGTTCAGTTCCGTGACCAGATCGGCTATCCTGCGGGCTGTCCTGATTCCGCGAACAGTAGGGTCGCTGACAATCAGGAGCAGATCGACCGTGTGGGTCGTCCTCCTGCTCAGATGCTCCATACCGGCCTCGTTGTCGATCACAACATAGGGATAGGTCTCCGACAGTTTGTCCGTATACTTCCTGATGATGTTATTTGCGGCACAGTAGCAGCCAGGTCCCTCGGGCCGCCCCATGACCATAAGATCAAAACCTTTTGCCTCTATGACAGACTGCTGGACCTGGTAGTCGAAGAGCTGCTCCATGGACATGCCGCCGGGGCGCTCACCTCCGCCGCGTATCGCTTCCAGCGATTCTTCACGCAGGTGGCCAATGGTCGCGTGTACCGGAACCCCCAGCGCTTCATTCAGACATGCATTGCTGTCTGCGTCGACCGCCAGTACCGGTTTTTTTTTCTTCTCCATGATATACCGCACTGATAGTCCGGCGATGCTCGTTTTGCCGGTTCCGCCCTTTCCTGCAAGTGCTATCACGTATGCCATGTATCTTTACCTCTCTTCATTATTTTTCCCCTTGCATGAAAATAGTGATATGAACAAAGCCCGTAGTTTTGTGGAAACCACACCGTGTGAGATCTTTGGTTCAAAGTTTCTTGAATCTTTCCCTCACTTCAACAGCCTTGCCGCAGGTATATTCTCCCTCGGGACAGGGTCCGCTCACGCACCCAGGTCCGCTTCCTGCAAACACTGTCGGCGCGATACGGTTCACCAGTTTGAGCATTTCTACGGCCATCTGCCGTATTTCCCACTGCGCCCTGTTGCAACACCGCTGCCTGAAGAAATGGAGCAGTTCCCGGGCATTCATGGTAATCATGATCTTGGTCTCGGCTGCATTCGGGAGAACGAAACGGGCGTCCTGGTTGGCTGCCTCGCCTTTTATACCCTTTTTGCCCAGTTTCTTCACAATATGGTTATATGCCTTCTGCGCCTTTTGCATGAAATCCGCAAAATAGCGCTCGAGTTCAGCATCACCCTGTATCGCCTGTGGAATGACATAATCGAACCCGTCCGCTTCGCTCACATACCGTTGTGACTGCTGGGAATAACTTGCGAGACGATGACGGACGAGCTGGTGGGAACACGCCCGTGATATACCTTCTACTGCAAAGGTGAACGCGGCATGTTCTATGGGACTCATATGGCCCATCTTCATGAGCTTTTCCACGAATCCTTTCTGGTCCTTTGCTGCAATCTTCTGCATAAGCGAATCAATGTCAGAAGGGCTGTAACAGAGCTTCGCAGCCATGGCAATGGCAGCCTCAGGATTCGGGGTATGGGCAAGCAGGACCACGTTGAGATTGGTTTGCACGGTCTTCTCCTCGCTACGTCTTTATTCTTATATTAGATATCTTCATTTGTTTAGTCAATTTGTGGTTGATTGCATATAGGGTTTACGATAAGACTCGTTACCGAGAGATTGTGCTGTTTCATCCACTAATGATGTATAATATCATCAGCTAACGCATGATACCTGAACTATTATTCATCTTCATCTTCCTGGTGCTGAACGGTTTTTTTGCTGCATCAGAAATTGCTGTCGTGACCTCCCGCAAATCCTATATCAAGAAGCTTGCCGAAAAAAATAATCCGAGTGCAAAAAAACTGCTCAAGCTGCAGTCCGAGCCCGACAGATTTCTTGCAACAGTCCAGATTGGAGTGACGGTTGCCGGTGCCCTTGCATCAGCGATTGGCGGTGCAGCTTCGGTAACGACGATCGAACCTCTCATTGCAGGCATTCCCGTACCCGTTATTTCCCATGCAGCGGGAGCCATATCCATAGGGATTGTCGTTGTTGTCATTTCTTATCTCTCCCTGATTCTGGGAGAGCTTGTCCCTAAATCTATTGCCTTGCGGAATCCCGAGAAAGTTGGCCTTTTTGTGGCCCGCCCGATCGCATTCATTTCTAAGCTTTCATCCTTTTTCGTCAATATCCTGACATCCAGCAGCAACATCTTTCTCAAACCGTTTGGTGGCAAAGCATTTTCCCAACGATCATTTATTACGGAAGAGGAGATAAAGCTCCTCATCGAGGAAGGGACCGACAGAGGTATTTTCGAAGCTACGGAACACGAGCTCATCCATAGTGTCTTCAATTTCACCGACATTTCGGTAAAAGGCGTGATGGTGCCGGCAGCGAAGATGGTTGCATTCAGCATCAATGAATCGCCGGACAATATCATCAGAAAGATCTCCACCGAAAACTTCTCGCGCTACCCGGTCTATGAAAAGGACATCTCTGATATCAAGGGGGTTCTCTTCAACAAGGATGTTTTCAATGAAATGGCCAATAACAGACCTATATCTACTCCCAAGATCCTGCACCCGGCTCTCTTTGTTCCGGAAACGATGAAGATCAGTGCGCTCATGAAGGAGATGCAGAAGAAACGTCAGCATATGGCAATGGCCGTTGACGAGTACGGCGCTGTTACCGGTCTCGTCACCATCGAGGACCTGATTGAAGAGATTGTCGGAGAGATCCAGGATGAGTACGACACGGAAACCCCGGTGCAGCAGCTCAGTGATGGTTCGCTGCTTATAGAAGCCTCGCTTGCCATTCGCGACCTGAACGAAGACCATGGTTTTGATATACCGGAGTCGAACGAATACGATACGATCGGCGGATTTCTTATTTCGAATCTCCAGAGGATCCCCACGGTTGGCGACAGTTTTCAGTCGGATTCAACGAAATTCACGATCGTCAACATGAAAGGCAGGCGGATCATCAAAATTAAGGCGGATCAGGTTCCCGTCTCTGCTGAGGAAAGCGATGCCTCAGCCCCTGAAGCTTAAGCGCCGATAATGTCTCTCATCAGTTTGACTACCTGCTTGGGCGTATAGGGTTTCCTGATAATTGCCGTCATCTGTGCAAGAGTTTGATCATCAACACCTGCAAGGCTGTACCCGGTCACCAGAATGAACCGTGCATGCTGATTGAGCTTTCTGACCTCATGAAAAAGTTCTATGCCACCCGTGTGCGGCATGAACATATCGGATATGACAAAATGGAATCTTTCAGGATCTGTACGATAAAGCGACAATGCCTCACGACCATTATGCGCGGGCACAACCGTGTAGCCCAGTGAGCGCATAAATGTCGCAAGCATATCCCGCAGTTCGTCTTCATCTTCGACCACAAGAATGGTCTCTGCGCCGCTTATCCACTCGCTCTCCTTTGCCGGGATCGTTTCATAGAACGGCGCCCCTTCTGACTCCCGCTGCATATCACAGGGCGGCAGACAGACGGTAATTCTCGTCCCCTCGCCTTTCTTGCTCGTTACGGCAACTGTCCCGTTATGCGCCCTGATAACGGAATAAACAAGCGTCAGGTCGAGCCCTGAAACCTTGCCGGCATCCTGAGGGATAGGAAAGGGATCAAATATCTTCTGCAGATGATGTTCATCCATCCCGGCACCGGTATCGGATATGGCGATACAGCAATGCCTCTCGCGGTTTTCTCCTGCCCGGCAAACCGGGAATTGGCTATCGCCGGTCAGTCCCCTTCCCGTCCTGATTATTATGATGCCGCTTCCGGACATCGCATCCTTTGCATTAAGGATAAGGTGCATCATTGCCTGCGCCAGCTGGCCCGGATCGCACCGTATCTGAAGCACATCAGGGGAAAGATCCAACCTGATCTCTATGGTCTTCTCCACGATCCTTCTGAAAAAATGATTGATGTCCGTGATGAAATCGTTCAGGTCGACAACCTTGAAATCCGTTGTCATCTGCCTTCTGAATGCAATCAGTTGCCTGACCAGGTCTGCCCCCCTCTGTCCGATGGAAAGGATCGATTCCAGTCTGCGTCGCATCTCAGGTTCCAGGGGAGTGTCAGAGAGGCATATCTCGGCATATCCCATGATTCCGGTCAGGATATTATTAACGTCGTGGGCAACATCTCCCGATAGTCTCCCGATAGCCTCCATGTACCTGTTCCCAAAAAGCAACTGCCGGCGGCTGATTTCCTCAGCATCCGTCCGTTCTTTTACCTTGCGGTCTTCCCATATTTCCAGAGCCCGCTTCACGTGCGCTGCCAGTTCTGAGATATTCTTCCTGAGAACGTAATCAATTGCCCCCTGTCTGAGGCTGTCAACTGCGGCAGCCTCGCTGCCTTCGTCTGCGATGATGATAACCGGGGCATCGACGCCCCTGGACCTGGCAATGCCGATGGCCTCGATACCCGTAATATCCGTCAGGGCAGAGTCAGTCAAGATAATGTCAGGGCAGAACAGGGAAAGCTGCTCAATGAACTCCTGTCTGTTGCGCGCAACATCACATGCGATCGAGAGTCGAGCATTGCGCAGTGCAGCGATCTCAAGTTCCACATCCTCAGGATTATCCCCCAGTAGAAGCATCCTGACGTTCTGTCGACCTAAGTTCTCCATGATCACTCTTTTACCGTCTGTCAAGAACCAGCAGACGGTCAGCGACCATCTGCTTCACGATAGCGAAAACGCGGTCGTCATTAACGGTCGGATAGCGGCAGGCACGTGTGATCATCTTCCGCTTGTAGATAGGTAAACCAACGCGGGTTCCTGTGCCCTTCCCGAAAATCACGCTCCTGGATTGCCATACGCTTACGGTGTTTGCATATCCGCGCGAATGTATCACTATGCCGTTCGCAATACATTGGCTATTTAAAGCTCTGCTCCTCGGAAGGGAAAACACCCTCTTCCACCTCCTTCTTGTATTCCCGGACTGCCCTGACAGCATCGTCTCTCAGCTTTGCATAGCGCTTAATAAACTTGGGCACAAACCGTTCAAACAGGCCCAGGAGGTCATGCATCACCAGGACCTGACCATCGCAATACGGACCGGCACCGATCCCGATGGTCGGGATCGAAAGCGTCTTCGTTATCTCCCGCGCAAGAGTCATGGGAATCCCCTCAAGCACCACGGAAAATGCACCGGCGTCCTCTACGATTTTAGCCTCTTCGATCAATTTTCGTGCCGCCGTTTTGGTCTTTCCCTGCACCTTATATCCACCCATCCTGTGGATAGACTGGGGGGTCAGACCGATATGCGCCATGACCGGGATGTCAGACCTTGTCAGCGCCGTGATCCTATCTGCTATCTCGGCGCCGCCTTCGATTTTTATCGCAGCAGCGCCGCCTTCCTTCAGAAATCTGCCGGCGTTCCTCAGGCAATCTTCGGAGCTTGTCTGATAGGACATGAACGGCATATCCCCGATGACCATGGCATTTTTCACTGCGCGCGACACCATCTTTGTATGATACATCATCTCGTCCATGGTGACCGCAAGCGTATTTTCCAGCCCCTGGACAACCACACCGAGAGAGTCGCCCACCAGGACTGCATCGACACCTGCTTCATCAATGATCTGGGCAAAAGGGTAGTCATAAGCGGTAAGCATGGAAATCTTCTTGCCCTCTGCCTTCTTCCTCAGAAGATCCTGTATCGTTGTCTTTGCCATGCCGTTCTCCTTGAAATGCAGCGTTTGGATATAATAGCCCTTACGCATGAAGGCTTACAAGTCCAGAGCATGCAGTGAACCATTGCTCAATCGGTCAATGAGATTGTATACTTAGCTATGGGAGATACCGCGCGTTTTCAGCCGCTTACCCGGGAGGACAGGATTACCGTGATACTGTACCGGGCAGGAATCGTTCTCTCTACGGTGTTCATGGCAATGGCATCACTCCTAGCTCTCGCGGGCACGCGTTCATCGGAACTACCTGAATTCCCGCTCATACATTCAGGCCTGGCGGCCGATATCCTTATTCTGCTGCTCTACATGAGCATAGGGTTGAGCGTCTTTTTCATTCATTTGTATGTCGGCAAGTTTCACCGTCTGCTCAAGAATATTTACTATGTTGCAGTTGTCTGTCTTGCATTGCTGTTCCTTATGGGTAAGGGAAGCCCGGCATCAGCCTTCTTCAGAGAGCCTCTCGGCGCGCTGCTGCTGATACCTCTTGCCTGCTGCCTCGGGTTCATCACGGCCAAGGAAGCCTTCTGTTTCCAGCTGTTTGAAGGATACCTCCTCGGCATGATAATGCCGGCATATCTCTTCCTGTATGGTATGGGGCTGTTCGATANNATGCTCAGGAAGGCCTTTATGCCGCTCCATTATGACATCGGGGACAAGTCGGCCTATCAACCGTAGCGGCAAAACAGCACTGATCCGATGGTTTATGTTATTTCTCTGGATGGGAGAGCCCCGGAAAGAACCCTGAGGTTATAGCGCCCCTGCTCAACTGAAATATCTCTTCGCCATGTCTTCAAGCACCGGAATGGGGATAAGGTATTGTTGCCCCTGGACCTTCCCTTCGATTCTGATGGGATAACAGCTCCCGAAACCCTTTTCTATCTCTGAAACGGGGAAACGTTCGTCGCATGCCCTGCAGATTACAGAACCGCTGTCGAATCTGAAGCCACGCTTTTTGGGGTGGCATTTCATACAGGCATCGAGGAAAGAAAGGACCCTGCCGTCTATCTTTATTATAAAAAATCTGACGGTACGCCCCAGGGAGTTATAGGAATAGAACCGCGGTACGCTTTCCTGCAGTGCGGTAATATCAACAGACACGGCCGCCCCTTTCCGAACGGGTTCCGGATAGAGCGGCTGTTGCGTGCAGGCCGCAATGCAAAAGAAAAAAAGCACGACGAGCACTCCTGCACACGATTTGAAATCGTGTGCAGGAAATGCACCCATGGGTCTTTCTGCTATAAACCTAGTGCTTATGCCCTTGTTCTCCCGACTGTTTCATCCTGTTCATTTTCCGCTTCTCCCTGATCATCCTCGTGTCACCAAACATATCCTCGTAGGCTGCCTTCATCGCTGTCTCAAAGTCGGCGGCCGAGCCACCGTTCTTCTTACTGAATGCCTCTGCGTCTTCCTTCTTTGCAAATGCCCATTTGCCCCTCTTCGACATGACACCGGGTTTTTCCCCGCCGATGACCCAGGAGGCTTTTTCGGCATCGATTAGATCCTTCGAATTGAAGTCCCCTACCATGATGCTCTTTGGCATTTTGTCGATGCTGTTCGCCAGGTCCACGGCAGCACAATGAATGCTGCAGACCGCAACGGTTGTCCCATCGTCGTATTCTATCAGCATACGGGTGAAATCGAACATGCCCCGGTCCATGCCGCAGTATTTGCACTCCTTATGGAGAGGCACGTCACCTCTGTTTTGGGAAAAAGCAATCCCGGCAAGCATCAGACTGACCGCTACGACAAAAAAAATGATACTCTTCCTAACCATCTCTGTTCCTCCTCGTATGAATGATGATCTATTCCCTCATCAGAGGGCATTAAAAGTTGAACGTGACCCCGGCGAGGATGCGGTATGTCGATACCAGCTGGATACCGTTGACGCGCTCCCATACCGGAAACTGGACCTTCAGGTCTATGGCAGTAAGGTTGTTCTGAAACGGTCTCACTTTGATTCCCGGAGAAAGCCATATGCTGTCACCACCGGTATTGTCCGGGTCGTCCATAAGGCTGGTGAGGTCCGTGTAGTTGCCGTCCCGGTCATCTGCACTGTTGACATGAAGATACGTTACAGCTGCTGAAATATTGAAAAAAGAGGTTACCGCGTACCTCCCGATGACGTTTGCGGCAAAGGAATCGCCAAATTCATACCCGTCACGGTTTCTCGTGGTCAACTGATAGGTCAGATCGGTCTGGAGAAGAAAGGGCGCCATATCCTTGGAATACATGAGAGAAAACAGGGGATCCCATGAACCGGTGCCTGGCTGCATGTGGGCATGAATGAACTTTCCGCTCGACCCTCTTAGCGTTGCAGAACCCGTCGGGGTCTTTACGCCAAGGCCGAAGGTCAAAATATCCGTTTTGACATTGCCGCCTTTTAGATAGTAGTGATACAGTCCCATGACCGTAACATCCCCCAGTTCCTGTATCGGGGTCATCGTATGGTCCATCCATGTTGTGCCCATGCCCATCATACGCATTCCCATCTCCATATCCATGGTATTGCGTACGTAGGGAACGGATATCAGTGCAGTAAACTTGTCGTTGATATCATAGACGGCATTCAGGGTATATTTTATCATGTGCATATCGACAGGGAGCTTCGTATACTTGCCGTCGTTCTTCACATCCTGCAGTGATACCGTTGAACTTCCTTCTTTCAGCTCATCCATCATGCTAAAGCTATAAAGTAGTTGCAGCGAAAATCTTCCCGATTCCGGCAGGGTACTGTCAAGGAGGCTCTCCTGCGAACCGCTCGACACCTGACAGCAGAGACCTGCAGCATATGCACGGACCGGAAAAACAAGCACCAGGAATGAAACTATCATCACCAAATTTCTTTTCATCATACGGACCCTCTCCTTTTCCGGATTCTTATGGGTATGGGAATACCGCTCTCTATTTTCTGACGGGCAGGAATTGCACTGCCTGCCGATAATCCTAGGATTATGCGTTATATCTTTTTTGCCGGCGGTGTCGGGATATTGGCGCCGTGGCACTCGGTGCAGTTCTGCTGTGCCGTGATGCCCATGTTGCTGGCCGGCTTCCAAGAAGACTTTGCCTTGTAGGTGCCGTCTTTCCAGGCATTCAGATCCTTGACAAGGTTGTAGGCAACGCTGGCAGCCACGCGAGCGCAACGATCCCTCCTCTCAGGGCTGCTGATAGCGTAACCGGACGCCTTCATCCACTTGCCTACCGACACATGGCAGAGGGGTGAATTGCTCGTAGTCTGCATAATCTTTGCCTTCTGCCTGGGCTCCTTCGGAGTAAATGTGGGAAGCGCCGCTTCAGAATACCACTGCAGAATATCCGCCCCGATTGCCGCTCCGTTCTCACACTCCGGCCCTGCGATACGCGGTCCGATAATCGTGTTAGCAACGATGTTCGCACCAGCGTTGGAGCCACAAATCGTTCCCCAGCCCACCATCCCACCCTCAAGGAAAACAAAGGCGTCGCTGGGGAAAGATGTATAGGGTTCACCCACTTTTTCGCTGAGCTGACTAAATACACTGTTGATAACCGCTGCACCACAAAATACCCGGTACCACTCGGCATACGCGATCTCAGCAGTCTTCTCGGGGTCCAGCTTTTCATAGGGCCAGGGCCACTTTTCAGTGCCTCCCCCCTTGGCCTCTGCTTTAGAAAATACTCCCAATCCTCCGGCGGTTAAGGCTGCAATTCCTACAGTGCCTGCCGCACCTTTGATAAAGACTCTTCTCGAAAGACGTTCAGCAAACAATTTTCCACCTTCCATGATCTAACCTCCTCGTCTTACGTCCCCGCGATATCTGCTTCGCATGAAGCAGTGGTATTACCTGCAACAGTAAAAAACTGTTATCCAAAAAAAGAGGCCCTGCTTCGGCATTATTTTTCAATAATTTCCGAAGCAGAGCCGAGCTTAACGGGAAGAAAAGCCTGAAAAAGGCTCTCCTGATACAGGAGTCACCCGTATCTCAAAAAAAGTGATTGCTCGGAGACTTCGGAAAGGAAGATTAGGCTATGGGAGGGCGGTCTACTTTGATTGCAAATACTGCTGGCTGAAAGAAATGTTTTGCTCTATCCATAAATCCAATACATGCGAGTAGCGACAGTTCACAGAGGCACTCCTGGATGGCGGGACTATCGGCATTCAGGGATACCGCTGCATGCGACGTACTGCAAACATCCAGTGCAGCAATACTCGGGGCATCGCCGGCAGGTGCACCAGCGGCCGACAAGGGTACACATATCGCCACTATGACTGCAGTCAATAGCGCTATGGCAACGGGTTTCATATATATCATTCTTGCAATTTTACCAACTGATGTCAACCGAAATTTCCTGATCAGAAACCATCGGGGACATGCCGGAAGCAGAGCCCGGTCATCCGCATGGGGTTACCACACCCCGGATTTTCACAACGCTCTTTCCGCTACGCCTCGGGGAACGTCGGCCTCGGATAGAGGCCTGCCGCCTTAACGATCGGCTCCATCGCAGTCTCCCATTCGATCGCCTGGATATGCACACCTTTTACCCCTGGGATCTCAAGAGCCTGCTGAATGAGTTCGACGGTAATCTTGATGCCTTCCTGTTCCTGCAGTTCACGCGCCTTCTTCTTGTCGTCTCCTGCTGTCGCCTTTGCCTTGTTCATGCGTTCGATAAGCGATTTGGGTACCGTAACGCCGGCAACGGAAGAATCCATGTACTTGAGCATCATCGCACTCTTCGGCACAATGATGCCGGCAAGCATGGCGGTCCGCTCAAGTAATCCAAGGTTCCGCGCCTTTTCCATCTGCGCCTTGAAAAGCTCCATATCATAGATGCCCTGGGTCTGAATGAAGTCCGCTCCCGCATCCACCTTCTTCTTCAGGTTGTAGGGCCTGAAATCCATCGGATCTCCCATAGGGGTCCAGGAAGCACCGACAAAGAACTTCGGGGCCACTTCCAGCTTATCGCCGCCCTGCTGAAGACCTTCGTCGCGCATCTTCTTCATGATGCCGACCAGTTGACAGGTATCCACGTCATAGACGTTCTTGGCCCCGGGATGCCCTTTCAGCTTGCCTGCTGCGCTGAACATCTGGTGGTCGCCCGCAATGCAGAGGCAATTCTTGATCCCCAGCGCAGCTGCGCCCAGGAAGTCTGCCTGCATGGCGATCCGGTTGCGGTCCCGGCAGGTCATCTGCATGACCGGTTCAAGCCCCTCGCGCAACGCGATGACTGCGGCAGCGATACTCGATATGCGGACAACCGCAGTCTGGCAATCCGTGATATTCGCCGCATCACAGAATCCCTTCAGAATGTTCGCCTTTTTGATCACTTCATGGGGGTCAGCGCTCATGGGGGGGCCGAGCTCGGCTGTAACCGCCATTTTGCCGCTTGCAATGACTCGCTCCAGGTTGCTGCCGCTCTTCATCTATCGTCCCTCCGTTGCTGCATTCTTCTCTTCTTCTTCCTCAAATGCCCGGATATGCTCGACCGATATTCTTCGCGGCCCGCCATGCGTTCCGGTCGACCAGTCACGGGGGGGCTGGACCTCAAAGAGCTTTTCCAGTGTACCCAGTTTCTTCATCCGCTCGACAATAAGGAACCATGCGCAATCGGTTTCATTGCTCACTTCGCACTTGCCGTTGTTTGTACCGCCGCAGGGGCCGTTCATGAGCGATTTGGAGCACCGCACAATCGGACAGATACCGCCGGTCAGGTGCAGGACACAGTTGCCGCACCCGCCGCAGAGTTCTACAAAGAAACCTGCTTCAGGAACAGCGCCGTAGAACGTCGTATTGATACCGGGGTATACCGGAATGGCACCGATGCGATCGGAAAGGAAATTAACACCCACGCCGCAGGCAGTTGACAGCACGAGGTCATAGGTCCTCACCTTCTCCATCAGCGGCTCGAAGAACTCCGGTTCGCAATGCCGCTCGATCGCAGCATTGTCCACCTGCATGTCGATCCCTTCCTGTGCAGCCTTCATCCGCAGCAGGGAGGTGAGGATCTCCGCTTCTTTTCCTCCGCCCGCATGGCAGATCGCTACACAGGTGTTGCAGCCGAATACGAGTACCTTTTTAAAGCCCTTGACCATCTCCCATATCTCATCAAACGGCTTTTGCTGGCCTACGATCATGGTTCGTTCACTCCTTTATCTTCCTTACGGGTTGCATACCACATGGGCGACGGCCCCATCTGTCGTATCTTCTCCGTAAAATTGGTGCAGATCTCTGCCCAGCGGGGCCCCATGGCTGCGGACAGATTATACATCTCGATCCTGGCAGGATCAATACCGACCTTTGCCAGGAGCTTCTTTGCATACCGAATCCTTCGTGCGGCGAACTTATTACCTTCCAGGTAATGGCATTGGCCGACGAGTCAACCGGCGACGAACACACCGTCGATGCCACGTTCAAATGCGCGCAGCACATGGATGTGGTCGAGCTTGCCCGTGCACGGCAGCCTGATGATCTTTACATTCGGGGGATAGGAAAGCCTCATCACGCCTGCAAGGTCAGCTGCAGCGAAGGCGCAGTAGTGGCAGGCAAAGGCAAGAACATTCGGCTGCCAGCTGTCCGGGATCTCATGGGGCTTCTCTGTGGTCGAAACCCTTGTCTGCTCTGTTGCCTCTGCAACATCAGCCATCTGTCTTCTCCTCTCTCANNTTATGCGACACCTTCCCGTCTTCCGCGATATAGGGAGATCCGAACGGGCATACCCGCAAACAGCTCAGGCATGACATGCAGAGCTCGCGCTTGTGTTTTGCAATGATACCCGAAACGGCAAGCCGCTCATGCGACAGAATGACACCGGCGCGTCCTGAAGCAGCCAGTGCCTGGGCAACGGTTTCGTCGATATTCTTTGGCGCGTGGCCAAGTCCTGCGGCGAACAATCCCTCGCTCGGGAAATCGACGGGGCGGAGCTTGACGTGCGCCTCAAGAAAGTACCCGTCAGGGTTTCTTGTTACCTTGTACATCTCGCCGACATGGTCCGTTGTCGGGTGAGGTCTGAGCCCGGTTGAGAGGACAAGCCAGTCTGCATCAAGGGAAAGTTCCTTATTCAGCATATAGTCCCATGTCCTGACATTCACCGTGGGACCCGCCTGCTCCACCTGCGGTTTTCTGTCCACATCATAGCGGACAAAGATCACGCCAAGGTCGCGCGCCTTTTTGTAGTAATCCTCCCTGAGACCATAGGTCCTGATGTCGCGGTAGACAATGATGACCTCTGCAGCGGGGTTGCGTTCCTTGATAGCTATTGCATTCCGTATGGCATCCTGGCAGCAGATGCGCGAGCAGTACTGGTGCGGTTCTTCCCGCGATCCGACACACTGGATCATTACATACCGTTCTCCTGCCTTCGGAGCCCCGCCGTCAGCCAGGGTCTTCTCAAGCTGCCGCTGCGTGATAACGTTTGGGCTCTCGCCATAGAGATACTCCGTTGGCTGATATTCGATACCGCCGGTTGCCAGTATGATGGCTCCATGTTCGATGATGCTCCCATCCGTCAGGATCGTCTTGAAGTTTCCGACAAATCCATCGGTCTTCTTCACCTCGACACTCCTATGGACCGTAATCTTGGGATGCTCGTTGACCGCTTCGATCCTGTCTTTCAGGAACTCCTGGACATCGAGACCTTCAAGCGTACGGTACACCTGTCGTACCAGACCCCCCAGTTCCTTGTCCTGCTCGATGACATGGACCGGAAACCCTTGGTCAGCAAGGCAAAGCGCGGCTGTCATGCCGGCGATACCGCCGCCGATGATGAGACAGGCAGGGGTCACGCCGACGGTCTCGCTCTGGAGCGGTTCCTGAAGCCGTGATTTTGCAACAGACATCTTCACGATGCCGATAGCCTTCTTGGTCGCAACCTCGTTCTGACCCTTATGACACCATGAGCACTGCTCGCGGATATCGGCAAGGTCAAAGAGATACTTGTTCAGCCCTGCCTCGCGGATCGTCTCCTGGAAGAGCTTTTCATGTGTGCGCGGTGTGCAGGATGCGATGACAACCCTGTTCAGGTTCTGCTCCTTGATCGTCTGCTTGATCATATCCTGGTTGTCCTGCGCACAGGCATAGATCGTGTTGGTCACATAGGCTACCCCTGGCTGGTCCTTCACGGCGCTGACCACCTCGTCGATATTGACGGTCGAGGAAATGTTCGTTCCGCAGTGGCAGACAAAGACTCCGATCCTCGGGTCCTCTCCCGTCACATCTTTTTCCGGGGGGAGTTCTTTCTTGACGGTCTCCGTTCCGCGCACCTCAGCGAGCATCGCCATGACGCTGCCTGCGACGCCGCTGCCCTGCATCACGGTTTCAGGGATATCTTTCGGCCCCTGGTAGATGCCGGTGACAAATACTCCTTCACGGGATGTTCTGACAGGGGTAAAAGGCGATGTCTTTGCAAAGAGGTACTGATTGGTTTCGATGCCGAAGGTCTTGGCGAACTGCTCCGCGTCACAGTGCGGCTGAAAGCCGATGGAGAGCACGACCATATCGAATTTCTCGGTTATCAGTCCTCCGTCTTCGGCTGCGTATTTCAGGAGCAGGTCACCCGTGCCCGGTTCCTCGCGGACCGCCGAGACCATGGCACGCTGGTACCTGACGGCATATTCGTTCTTTGCACGCTCTACGTACTTGTCAAAGTCCTTGCCAAAGGCACGCATCTCCATATAGAAGATCGTCGGCTCTATATTCTTGTCATGCTCCTTCGCAATGATAGACTGTTTCGTCGCGTACATGCAGCAGACCGACGAG
>DKBO01000198.1 GCA_002448975.1 Nitrospiraceae bacterium UBA6898 | reverse complement strand
GCCCACAGGATCAACACGGTTCGTTGACTTTGCGCTGAACGCTCCACTATACTTTAAGTAACCCTTGGGGGAGGCAGGGATGCCTGAGAGTCACGCGGATTTCGCGTGAGACCCCGTGAACCTGATACGGATAATTCCGGCGGAGGAAACAGGGAATTGATCAGAAACGGTTGCCGTATCCTCAAAGGGATGCGGTTTTTTATTTTATGAAGCTGACGATAAACGGCGAGGTTATTGATACCCTCAGCGCTGCGACGGTGATGGAGCTGCTTGAAGAGCTGAAGATCGCCCCGGGCAGGGTGGCGGTTGAAGTAAATCTGAAGGTTGTCAGGAAGGCGGAGTACGTAACGTACCCGCTCAATGACGGCGATACGGTCGAGATCGTCAATTTTGTGGGCGGAGGAGGATGGAGATGGTTGTAGGAAATCGCTGTTCTCTCGTTTCCGGCCGCACCGACCTCCGAGGTTTTTGCCTCCCAATCCTGAAGTGATGTACTCCAGCTGTCGGGAAAAGGTCGCGCAACGGCAACGTCCTGCCGCCAATGTGAATAAGAAAGGCAAGGAGAAGGGATGGAAGACAAGCTGATCATCAGAGGAATTGAGTTCAGATCCAGGCTCTGGGTTGGAACAGGTAAATACAAGGACTTCGCAGAGACGAAGAGGGCTGTAGAGGCCTCCGGTGCTGATGTGGTAACGGTTGCCGTGCGACGCACGAATATTACCGACAGAAAAACAGACAACCTTCTTGACTACATTGATCCCAAACACTATAAGATCCTGCCGAACACGGCCGGGTGTTACACGATGGAAGACGCGCTCCGGTATTCACGGCTTGCCCGGGAGGCAGGCATCTCTGATCTTATCAAACTTGAAGTGATCGGTGACGAGAAGACGCTTTTCCCTGATACGATCGGTCTCCTGCAGGCAACGGAGATACTGGCCAAGGAAGGGTTCATTGTCCTGCCGTACACGAACGATGATCCGGTCATGGCAAAAAGGCTCGTCAATGCGGGCGCATCTGCTGTTATGCCGCTTGCTGCGCCGATAGGGTCGGGGCTGGGTATCCGGAATCCTTACAATATGAAGATCATCCTCGAGCAGGCAACGGTCCCGATCATCGTTGATGCGGGAGTTGGTACGGCTTCGGATGTTGCCATCGCCATGGAGCTTGGCTGTGATGCCGTTCTGCTGAATACGGCAATAGCGGGCGCAAAAGACCCGATTGCCATGGCAGAGGCAATGAAGTACGGAGTGATGGCCGGCAGGCTTGCATATACGGCAGGGAGGATACCAAAGAAGCTCTATGCAACGGCAAGCAGCCCCTTTGACGGGATGCTGTGAACACGCTGGCCCCTGTCAGTCGGAAGTTTCAGCATCTGACGTTCTGACAGGGATCACCGGCACTGACCCGGAAAGACATGAAACCGGATTTCAGACTCTATCTCATTACGGACAGGAAGCTGTTTGCAGCAGTGGCGGATATGCTGCAAGCAATCGAAAAGGCCCTTGACGGAGGCGTAACGGCTGTTCAGCTGCGGGAAAAGGATCTTACTACCAGGGAACTTCTCGCCCTGGCGTATACCGTGAGAAAGATGACGATGAGATATGGGGCAAAGCTCTTCATCAACGACCGGGTCGATATTGCCCTTGCGGTCGCTGCTGACGGCGTGCAGCTCGGGAGAGCAAGCATGCCGGTACAGGCAGCGCGTAAGGCTTCCGGCGGCGGTCTGATGATCGGTGTTTCAACGCATAGCGTTGATGAAGCGCGAGAGGCACAGGAGGAAGGTGCAAATTTCATAACCCTGGGACCGATATATGAAACCCCGTCAAAGATGCAGTATGGAAGGCCGATAGGCCTTCCTGTGCTGAGAGATGCTGCAGACAGCCTCTCTCGGCCTGTCTTTGCCATAGGCGGGATAAGGCTTGATAGGCTGGAGGAAGTCTTCCGGCAGGGAGCATATGGGATAGCGCTGATATCAGCTATCCTGACGGCAAAAGATGTGAGAAAAACTTCGGCAGAATTTGTGAGGAAATCATCATGACAAGAATTGAACTGGCCAGAAAAGGGATTGTTACCGATGAGCTGAAGGTGGTTGCCGCTTCGGAAGGCCTGTCGGCCGAACAGCTTACCGAGGATCTGGCGGCCGGCGTAAGCGTGATCCCCATCAACCGGAACCATCCCATAATGCCGATCGGCATCGGCAGGAACATGCGGACCAAGATCAATGCCAATATCGGGACATCCAAGGACAGGATCTCTCTAGAAGAGGAGATGGAAAAGCTTGCTGTGCTGGTAAAATACGGCGCCGATGCCGTCATGGATTTGTCCACAGGAGGGCCAATCCGGGAACTGAGGCGGATAATGCTGGAAAAATCTCCCGTTGCCGTGGGAACGGTGCCCATATACGAGGCAGCGGTAAGGACCGCCGCACAAAAAGGGGCCATCGCAAAAATGACTGCTGATGACCTTTTTGCGGTGATTGAAGAACATGCAGCAGACGGGGTTGATTTTATCACTGCCCATGCAGGGCTCACAATAAAGGCGATCGAACGGCTGAAAAACGAGGGGAGGATTCTTGATGTGGTGAGCAGGGGAGGGTCCTTCCTCGTTGAATGGATCATCTATAACGAAAAGGAAAACCCGCTGTATGAGCAGTTCGACCGGCTCTGCGATATCGCGTATCGCTACGATATGACCCTAAGCCTCGGCGACGGCATGCGGCCCGGATGTCTCTCAGATGCGACGGACCGGACACAGCTCGAGGAACTCCTCACCCTCGGAGAACTAAGAGACAGAGCAATGGAAAGAGGTGTGCAGGTCATCATTGAAGGCCCCGGTCATGTGCCGCTCAACCAGGTGGAGCTGAACGTGAAGATCGAGAAGGAGATCTGCAAAGGCGCACCGTTCTATGTGCTTGGTCCGCTGGTGACCGACATCGGCATGGGATATGATCATATTACCGCTGCAATAGGAGGTGCCGTAGCAGGTGCGGCCGGTGCGGATTTTTTGTGCTATGTAACTCCGTCCGAGCATATCAGGCTGCCGACCATAGAGGATGTGCAGGAAGGTGTGATCGTATCAAAGCTTGCCGCCCATGCTGCGGACATTGCAAAGGGCATTAAGGGCGCCATGGATGTCGACATCAGGATGGCAAAGGCCCGCAAGGCACTTGACTGGAACGGTCAGATAGCGCTCAGCCTCAATCCCGAAAAGGTCCGGGAATGGCGGGCAGAGGTGCCTCCTACGGAAAATGACGTCTGCAGTATGTGCGGTGAGTTCTGTGCCATACGGACCGTGGAGCGGGCGTTGAAGAAAGGTGATGGGTAGAAGCGCATATGCGTAAAAACGATTATCTTTCATGGAATGAGCCGTTTCGCAGATTTTTTGCATGCCGGTATTGCCGATGACGGCAGGAAGCCCCTTTCCCTGGGTAATAAAGGGTATCCATGTTAATCGGGATAGAGGGTAACAATGCGGTCTGCAGAAAGGCATAGGGAATTCGGAAAGGCCTTGGGGAATACCTGCCCTGAGATCTGAAATCCGGCGCTCTATGAACAGACCGGTGAAGAGTCACCAGCAGAGCGAGGCGATCCTGCTGATCGGACCGACCAGCGCGGGAAAGACCCCTCTGGGAGATTATATGGCGCAACGAGGCATTCTGGGCAGAAAATGCCGCCATTTCGACTTCGGTCGGGAACTGAGGAGTGTTGCGGGACGCGAGGAGCCTGCTCCGGGATTCAGTAGGGAAGAATATGGATTCATCCGCGATATCCTTGAAAAAGGCCGGCTCCTGGAAGATGAGCATTTTCATCTTGCCGAGAAGATATTAAGAAACTTTCTTGCGGGAAGTGGTTGGCGAGAACCTGACCTTATCGTCCTGAATGGCCTCCCCCGCCATGTCGGCCAGGCGCGGGATATGGAGCGCCATGTTGCGGTCACGCATCTGTTGCAGCTGGAATGCAGCCCGGAAGCCGTATCTGCACGGATTGACAGGAACACGGGCGGTGACCGGCTTCACCGTACTGACGACGCAGAGGACATGATCCGGAAAAAGCTCGCTCTTTATCATGACCGTACCGCTCCACTGGTGGAATACTATGGAGCGCGGGGTTGCATGCTGATCAGCCTGTGTTCTGACGCCGGCTCACATGCGGAGGACCTGTATGCGCAAGCCCTATCGCTGATGTTGTCCTGAAGGCGGCATCCGGCCTGCGGGCTGGACATAAGGACGTGTACGGGACCATCTGCAGACGAAATACCCTGAGGAGACATCGTTATGATGAAATGTGTTCAAAAAAGTATTTTTGCCATCTTCCTGCTCCTGCTGCCGGTCGTTTCCGAAGCGGATAACGCTGTGGTACTGCATGAGATTCAGGTACGCCTCGATCCGGGACGGCACATCCTCGTGGGTGAAGCGCGGATAACGCTGCCTCCGGGTCAGAGCCGCTCAGTACGCACGGACGGTATCACCATCAAGGCCGTATCCGCCCTCGGGGCTGCACTCACCGCAGATATAAAATCCCGAACCATGACGATCGACGCCGGTTCAGGACCGCGCGTGGTGAGCATCGATTTTGAAGTATCCTATGCGCCTGCCCGCGCGAGTGGCAGGGAGGACGGCATAGAACAGGCGAACGTTGTGGAACGGGAAGGCATAGCCCTGACCGGTTCCTGGTATCCTGCGGTGGAAGGGCTATCCGCATATAGGTTGAAAGCGCTGCTCCCCGCGGGGTTCGAGGGCATATCCGAAGCGGACGATGTCCTGGTAAAAGAGCAAAGTGACGGGTCACGGGAGTTTGCTTTTGTTTTCAACCATCCGGTGGAAGGGATCAGTCTGATTGCGGGCAAGTACCATGTCAGGACCGTGAGACATGAAGGGATAGATATCGTGACCTTTTTCTTTCCCGAGGAAGAAGAACTCGCTGAAACATATCTTGCATATACAAAAAAATATCTGGACATATATAGCAGGCTTATCGGTCCGTATCCGTTCAAACGGTTTGCGGTAGTGGAAAATATCCTGCCCACGGGCTATTCCATGCCGACCTTTACCCTCCTCGGGAGGGATGTGATCAAACTGCCGTTCATCGTCGAGACATCCCTCGGCCATGAGATCCTTCATCAGTGGTTCGGCAATTCGGTCTATATCGACCACGCAAGCGGCAATTGGGCAGAGGGCCTGACCACGTACCTTGCCGATCATCAGTATGAAGAGATGAAGGGAGAAGGATGGGAATACCGCAAGCAGGTTCTGCTTTCATACCGTAATTATATTGTGCCGGAGAACGATTTTTCGCTGAAGGACTTCATCTCACGGTCGGACAGGGCAACGGCAGCCGTCGGCTACGGCAAGACAGCTATGGTATTCCATATGCTCAAACAGGAGCTCGGCGCGGATGCATTCGACCGGGCATTGCGGGAGTTCTATCTCAAGAACCGCTTTTCACGTGCCTCCTGGTCAGACATACAGAAGTCATGCGAGGATGCCTCGGGCACCGACCTTGGCTGGTTCTTCAAGCAGTGGATTGAAGGCAGAGGGGCCGTGGATTTCCAGATCACGGATGCCATGCTTACGTATGAAGGTTCGCAGGCAAGGATATCTTTTGATGTCGAGCAGAAGGAACGGAAGGACCGGTTCCTTCTGCCGGTGGTCCTGAGGACGGACAAAGGAGAGATCCGGAAGACTTTTCGGGTCGAAAAGGAGTCTGCGTCGTTTGAGATTGAGACAGGGGAACAACCCCTGGAACTGGTGGTTGACAGGGATTATGACCTCTTCAGAACGCTTTCAGATGGCGAGACCATGCCGGTAATTTCAGCGATCCTGGGCAGCAGGGACCGTATCTTCGTTATCCCCCGGGGAAAGGAGCAGGAATACGCGGGTCTTTCCGGCTTCCTCAAGACGAGCGGCTTTGCAGAGAAAAAGGAAGAAGAGGTGACCTATGATGATATCAAGAACTCATCCCTGCTTGTCCCGGGTGATTGCGAACTGATACGAAGGCTTTTCGGAGAGGTTGCATCGCCGGAGGGAGATTTTTCTCTTGTCACTAGGTTCAGCCCGTACAGCAAGAAGAACTGTATCGGTATCATAAGCTCTGTATCGCTTGCCGGCATGCAGGATTACCTGCAGCGCATTACCCATTACGGAAAGTATACGACAGTCGTATTCACGGACGGAAGAAACGTTACGAAGTCCACGGACGCGGGCGAACGGGGCATCGGCATAGCGCTGTCCCAGGATGTCCGGGGGGTCAGCGTCCCGCACCTTGAGCCCCTATCCCGGATCATTGAGGCTGTGAGCGGCAAGGATATCATCTATGTTGGTGAATTCCATGACCGGTTCGAGAATCACCGCGTGCAGCTTCAGGTGATCAAAGAACTGTACCGGAAGAACAAGAATCTCGCCATAGGCATGGAGATGTTTCAGAAGCCCTTCCAGGGAGTTCTTGACGAGTATATTGCCGGGACTATTGATGAAAAGACGTTTTTGAAGAGGTCCGAATATTACAAGCGCTGGGCATTTGACTACCATCTCTACCGGGAGATCCTGCTGTTTGCGCGGGAGAACAGGGTTCCGGTCATTGCCCTGAACATAAAAAAGGAGATTGTGACCAAGGTTTCCAAGGGAGGCCTGCTCGCCCTCGGCGCAGAAGACCTGAAAGAGGTACCCCGAGACATCGATCTTTCGGATACGGAATATCGGGAGAGGCTCAGAGAGTCCTATGCCGCACATGCGAACCCGGAAAACAGAAACTTCGATTTCTTTTATCAGTCGCAGGTGTTATGGGACGAGTCCATGGCGCATAACCTGAGCGGGTTCATGACGAAGAACCCCGGCCATCAGGTGGTCGTTCTTGCCGGAAGCGGACATATGGTATTCGGATCCGGCATACCCAAGCGCGCCTACCGGCTGAACCGGAAGGAATACGCGGTGATCCTGAACGCGGAGGATATGGACAGCGGTATCGCGGATTATGTTCTTTTCCCGGCTCCGGTTCCGTTCAGGGAGACCCCGAAGCTCGGTGTTCAGCTCAAGGAAGTCAGCGGTGTCATTACGGTAACTATGGTAGCTCCGGAAAGCGCTGCCGAAAAAGCCGGCATCAGGAAAAACGATGCAATCATTTCCCTGGACGGAGAAAAAATGGAGGCGGTCGAGGATCTAAAGATCCACTTGCTGACTAAGAAAAAGGGTGATACGCTGGCGCTCAAGGTGCTGAGAAAGCGCTTCTTGTTCGGCCCGAAGGAGATAGATCTCAGCGTGATACTATAACGGTCCACGTCAGACCGGTTTTGGAGGAAAAAGGACCTGCAGATCAATTGCCGGAAGAAAGAGCTTGCTGGGGTGTAGTGGCCACGGCTTGACCTGAGAGGCTAAGCCTGAATAGGCCGGTATGCGGGATTCACCGGCCAGTCCGCAGGTGTCAGAAAATGAAGCTAACACACTCTTCCCCCTGAAGTCCGAACCCGTGATATAACCGGCCGAGAGGTGTGTTGCGGATGGTATTCAATAGAAATGGAAGGCGACAGAAAAGTTGTTCCTTCCTGCAGTCTTGCGTATGAGAACCTGAACAAATGGCGAAGATTTCTTGTGGTAATCGATACTGGCGATACGACAAACCGGAAGTACTTATAATCACTGTCCAGTAATGAAAAAGCATTTAATAAAACATTCGCTGTTGTGGTTTTGGGGTATATTTTTCGGTGTCGGTCTTGGGCTAATGACTGGCCTGATTATAATAGTGATTTTGCGCGTCATGCTGTTTGCTCTAACCGGCTGGAGTGACGTCTGCATAATATCAGTACACGAAACGTGTGATCAAATTCTGTTTGCAAGGTTGCTGAAGACAGGATAAGATATCCCTACATGAAGAGGATGGGAGGGGGAACCATTGCCGACAGGTGCCGATGTCGTCGTTCGGAGCCGCAGCTTTTCCCCGGGTTACTTCAGGCGGGAAGCGTGCTTGGCGGGGAAGCGCGTCAATACCTGAAATCATAATGCAGACGATCTCGGATACGCTGTCTCACATTAATCCTGCACTTTCGATCATAGCCGTTCTCATTAATCTTTTCTTCGTGGTGATGGTCCTCCTGCGGACTTCACGGCACACGCTCTATATACTCTTCCTGCTGATCTGCCTTTCAGTGATGGGTTGGAATGTCTGCATGTACCTGCTTTATGCAACTTCAGTGCGGTTGTGGCTCTATCTTTCGATGATCTGTTCGGCGATGATTCCGCCGTTCATGTTTCATTTTGTGGTAGCCCTTGTCAAACCGAAACGCGGCAATCATGCGTTCCTGCTGCCTGCCTATTTTTTTGCGGGGATCCTCGCATGCGTATCCCCGCTTGAAGTCTATTACGAGGGCAATCGGAGATTCGTGGAGAATGGCTATTGGGACATCAGTTACCTTATCGTGCTGGCGCCATTTTTCCTGAGCGGACTTCTGCTGGTGTTGAACGCCCTGAAAAGAAGCGAAGCATCAAGTGAAAAAAGCAGGCTGCGGTATATTCTGGCTGCCGGGATCACAGGTGTGATCTCGGCACTTACCGACCATCTGCATGGAGCGGGGATGACGGTTCCGGCCCTAGGGCACCTGGGAAGTGTCGTGTATCCGTCCATACTTGCGGTGGGGGTGTTCAGGCACAGCAGCGAGTTCGATATCCTTGCCCAGACAAGGACCACCCTTGAGGCGCTGAATGTGATGGCTGCCGGTCTCGCTCATGAGATTAGGAATCCCATTACCGCCATTCAGGGTGCGTGCAGGCTGCTGGAACGCAGAATGAACGGACAGGAAACGGCGGAGCAAAAGAAATATCTGGGCATCGTCATCGAAGAGGCGGACCGGCTGAACAGTATTCTGGTCAATTTCCAATATTTTACCCGACCGGTGCAGATCGAGAAGGACAACGTATCTGTGAACTCCCTCCTGCAAAAAACCGTCGAATTGTTCTCGATCGATATGCCCCACGTGACTATCACGATTGACCTTGATGTCGATCTTGCGGATATTCTGGGAGATACCGTGGCGCTAAAACAGGTCTTTCTTAACCTGCTCAAGAATGCCTCAGAATCGGCAGGCAACCAGGGTGAAGTGCGCATATGGTCGGCTTATCAGCCGCCCTGGATCAAGGTCATCTTTTCGGACAGCGGCAGCGGCATACCCCCGGAGCACCTTGCGCGTATCTTCGAACCCTTTTTCAGCACTAAAACTGATGGTATAGGGGTGGGTCTCACGGTCAGCAGAAAAATCATTGAAGCGCATGGTGGGACGATCTCTGCGGAAAACCTGTTGCCACGCGGAGCACAGTTCACTATACTTTTACCGGGTTGAGTGCACGCCCGGATAAGGGGCAGAGGCAAGGGAAGGAGGAGATGCCGGAAGTGGCAGACCTGTTGATCGTTGATGATGACCGGAATGTCTGTACCGTGCTGCAGGGACTTCTTGAAGAGGCAGGCCACACAGTGCGGACAGCCAGGGATGTCGATTCTGCAACAACGTTGCTCGGGGAGTATGACCCGGCAGTTGTCATTACCGATCTGAAGATGCCCGGAAAAAGCGGCCTTGACCTTCTGTCATGGATGAAGAAGAACCGACCGGCTGTCCCTGTCCTGATGATAACCGCGCACGGAGATATTGAAACCGCGGTGAAAGCGATGAAGAGCGGAGCCCATGATTTCATCACCAAGCCCTTTGATGAAGATGAACTGATGCACTCCCTTTCAGGAGCTCTCTCGGAATCAGTCAGAAACAAGGAACTGCTCCCCTCTTTTTTTGAACCCGGTGAAGGGCAGGCTGCTGAGATGGTCGGTGTATCTCCGGTCATGCAGGGAATCTTTCAGTCCGTGCGAAAGATTGCGCCGACTGACTCGACTGTGCTGATCACCGGAGAGACCGGCGTCGGAAAGGAGCTGATCGTTCGGGGGCTCCATGCGGCCAGCAGACGAAGGGACTGCCCGCTGATCAAGGTGAACTGTGCTGCCATACCGGATGCGCTCCTCGAAAGCGAGATGTTCGGCCAC
>DKBO01000134.1 GCA_002448975.1 Nitrospiraceae bacterium UBA6898 | reverse complement strand
TCCATGTCGGGGAACCAGGTCGGATCGGCATAGGTGTAGGCATTCAAATGGTACAGGCCGCAGTACTTCATCTCATCGTAGCCCTGCGCATTGGGCAGCGCGTAGTCGTCCTCTCCGAGATGCCACTTGCCGGTGAAATAGGTCTGGTAACCACCCTGCTTAAGCACAGAGGCAAGCGTCCACTCAGCAGCGGGCAATCCCCCGCCCTGCCCCTGGAAGGCCACGGTGGTCATGCCGCTGCGGTTCGGGATGCGGCCTGTCTGCATTGCCGCCCGGCCCGGGGTGCAGCTCGGCTGTGCGTAAAACGAGAAGAAGGTCATGCCATCCTCGGCCAGTTTGTCGATATTTGGCGTGGGCATGCCGCGCCCTTCACCTCCTCCGTAAGGTCCAAGGTCACCGTAGCCGGTGTCGTCGGATACAATAAAAAGAATATTGGGTTTTGCATTGTCCGCAGCTCTGGCCGGCGGCGCAGCAACAAGTGTGGTCGCCGACAGGACTGCGCCCACCGTTGCCCAGACCGCTGCTTTCGTCGCTACTGTTGATTGTTTCCGTTGCATCATTGCTTCCTCCTTTCTCATTTGAGCTTGATCAAGCTCCTTTAACTAAGATAACGTTCCCTCTGCAATTAGAACATCCTTAAGTCTCTGCCATCCACCCCCTTTCTGAAGTTTCGTCCTCAGAGAATCCGGGTCTTCGCCAAATTCAACGGCGACTTCAGACCATTCGGCCTCGACAGCAAAGCAACTGCGGCCGCTATCATTCTTTAGGTGTGTAATCGTCATTCCGCCCCCATAACATCATGCCCGGGAAATAGCCCACCGGATTGAATCCAGAAGGGCCTGATCATCAACCGGTTTCCGGAAAAAAGATACGGCACCTAACTGTCGTGCCCGGTCACGGTCCCGTGAGCTGTCACCGGCGGAAACCACAACAATCGGTGTCAGGACGCCGCACCCTGCCAGTCTCTGCATCAGCCCGGAATCCGGGAAATCATCCACGGGAAAATCTATCAGTACACAGGAATGCTCCTCTCGCCGCTCACCGGCCAGGAAGTCACCTATCGAAGGAAATGTCTCGGCATCAAAGCCCTCCGTCCTGATGAGCCTGGCGAATGCCCTGCGGACCGACTCGTCACTATCTATGACGTATACTATGCCCCTTTCTGTGCCCATAGCCTCCTTGCCTCAGATATGCAAACTAACTTTGGTGAACAGGAAACTGCGGTGTTATTCAAAATTTACTACACGTTGCAGACACTGTCTATAGCACTTTAGTTCTATGTGGCTTCATGTTTAGAGGATAGATTAACCCCGGCGTTGCATTCCGACAGGGAGCCAGCCCTCAAATCCTTTTAATGCGATGAGAGTTGATCGGGGCCTGTCCTCGGGTTTGCAGGACCTCACTTCCGGTTAAGTCCTGTTTCAGTACGATGTGGCGGGCTTCCGGGGCCTTAAGGGATCGCTGCAAAAGGCTTTTCGGGCTGTTCTCCCTGTCCGGGACGAGACCTTTTATGCAACTACAGTGTTAACAAGGGCTGTTTCGCACCGGCACAATGCCGGCCCTATCGGCAAAACGGACAAGTTCGGCGACAGAATGGGCACCGAGCTTTTCCATGATGTGGCTCCTGTGAATCTTTACAGTCTGCTCGGCTATTCCCAGACTGAAGGCAATCTCCCTGTTCGGCATGCCTGTGATGACATGGTGGAGGATCTCACGCTCCCGCTTCGTCAGAAGATTCACCTGCCCCTGCACAGCATCCCATTCAGCGCGGTCGACCATTGCCCTTCTGCTTTTTTCGACGGCTGCCCCCACAGCAGCCAGTAGTTGATCGTCATCAAACGGCTTGCTCAGGAAATCTATCGCACCCTTTTTCATTGCCTGGACGCCAATCGATAAGCTGCCGTGGCCGGTTATGAAGATGATGGGCAAGGAGCTGGATGTATTGCTCAGGTCTTCCTGCAACTGCATCCCGCTTTTCCCCGGCATACGCACATCCAGGATAATACACCCGCCCTCCTTCTGCGATGCCTTCTGCAGAAACTCTTCGGCTGAACCGTACGTCTCGGTCTCATAACCCTCTGCGCGAAGAAGCCTTGCCAGGCTCTTCCGGACTGATGCGTCATCGTCAACAACGAAAACAACCGGACCCGGATCACTCATCTTTCATCACCCGCCGGAAGCTCGAAGCAGAAGGTCGCCCCCTTGTCCCGGTGGTTTTCAGCCCAGATGCGGCCGCCATGCGATTCGATGATCGAACGGCACAATGAAAGTCCCAGCCCTAGCCCGGACCGCTTTGTCGTGAAGAAAGGTTCGAACAGATCTTTCTGTTCCTCTTCGGTGAAGCCCTTCCCGGTGTCGCGCACGGTCACCAGTACGCTGTTGCGATCAGCTGATCGTGTCTGCACAGTAATTCTCCTCTCTCCCTTCATATCGGACATGGATTCTACTGCATTCATGAGCAGATTTACCGCAACCTGCTTTATCTGTGTGGCGTCAACCAGCACCTGAGGAAGCCCGTCGCTGAAATGCGTTTCGATGTGTATATCCCTTAATACAGCTTCACCTCTGATGAGAGAGATCCCATCTGCCAGAAGATTATTGATCGATGACAGCTCGCGTGTCGTCTCGGCCATCTTCACCATTGAACGAAGGCTCCGGATAATGGCCGAAGCGCGCTTGTTATCGTCTGAAATGTCTTTCACGATCTCTTTCAGCTCGTCAATGTCGGGACTATCCGAGTTTAAAAGCCGGCCAGCCACATTCGCATTGCTCAATATCGCCGTAAGGGGCTGGTTCAGCTCATGGGCCAGAGACGCAGCCAACTCCCCCATGAGCAGCACCCGTTCCATATGCAGCAGCCGTTTGCGGGCATCGAGTGCTTCGGTTTCGATTTTCTTGCGGTCCGTGATATCCACGGTCACGCCCATCAGGCGGAGCGGCTGTCCCTGGGAAAGGCGCTGCCGTCGCCCGTTGGACGCAAGCCATCTGATTTCCCCGTCTGCGAGCACAAGCCGGTATTCAACAGAGAAGATCTCACCGGAATCAGACTCCGTGGCATGCCAGATCTTATTCTGAACAATATTGCGGTCGTCGGGATGGACCAGATTGAGAATGGTCTCGAAATTTACGGAAGAATCCGGTGGCAGGCCAAAGAGCGCATATGCCTCGGGTGTCCCCCAGAACAGGCCGGTGTCGATATCAAGCACCCATATGCCGGCGCCTGCGGACGCCGCTGCAAGACTCAGACGCTCTTCACTATCGGCCAGCGACCGCTCGACCTTGCGACGCCTATGCAGGTTCATCACAAGACCGAAAATGAGACCACCCTCAGCGAGTATCAAAAGAAGTGCGGCAATGATCTCCGCCCGATGTCGGTTCCAGAGAGAAACCTGCCGGTAAAGGACAACCCCCCCTGCCGGTAAGCTGCTTTCCGGAATATTCCATCGTTCAAGCTCCCGCCAGTCATAGAGATTAACGTATGCCTTGTCTCCGCCGAAGGGAATCGCCGCCGGTGACTCACCGCCCATGACGCGAATCGCGAGCGCAGCCGCCTCCTTCCCGTGCTGCTCAAAGCTCACCAACCGGCCGCCCACGATGCCAAAACCCATGAATGAATCATAGATGCCGAAAACCGGCACATTAGCTGCACGAGAAATTAATGAGAGCGCCTCACGAGGCACAAAAATCTCGCCTGCACCATCCCTGAGGATGCTCTCATAGAAAATGATGGTACCCGGAGGAAGCGAACCCACCCGCGAAAGAGTTTCCGCCATGGAAAGTTTGGTTAGGTCGATTGTCTCGATCTTCCCGGCATAGGCACTAATACCTCTGCGAAACACTTGCTCGCCATATATATCGTTGGGCGATGTCCCCGCCACGAGAGCAACGCGTTTTGTGTCAGGTCTCATGCGGAGGGCACCCGCAATGAAGTCTGTCATATTGTCGTCCACAACGGTGCCGGTCACCAGGCGGCGGACCGGGGAATGTTCCAGATTCTCTGCATAACTCCTTAAAGTTTCGCAGGCTATGATCGGTACCCCACTAAAGAGGGGGCTTCTCGCAGCCAGGAGGAAGTCTACCGCGTAGGGATAAACGGCAATGATGGCATCGATCTTCATTCCGGAATACTTGCGCCGCAAATAATCGGCCGCTAAAGAAATCTGGCCGGGACCGGAGAACCGGGTTACATCCAGGTATTCATTATAGAGTTGCACGTCGAAAAAGGAGTTCGAAAGAAAGACTGCACGGATTCCCTGCTCAGTCAGGTCATGGCCCGGATGCCCCCTCTCCTGGCTGTAAAGAATAAGGACCCGTTTTGTCTCCTTTGCTTCAGCGAGTGGAGCAAGCCCTGCTGCTGCCAACTGCAGACCGAGGAAAAAAATCATTATTCTAGAAAAGTGCATCATCGTTTAGAAACAATCCCTCCATGCTTTCAGTGCTCCCCCGCATCTATCAATTCGACTCATGAACTGAATGTTGTAGGTCCTGCCCGCACCGCCTGGAAGTAATGCCCTTCCGCTGCAAGACGATCGTAGTCAGCACACGTGTTTCTGCCCTTTTCCTTTTCGCCCTCTGCACCAGCCCGCGATGACAGAAAATAGAGCGGCTGAATCATCAGAATACTGACTAGTAAGACCGATTCAAATTTATCCAGCTTCCTCATTCTGTCTCATCAAGAAAAAAATACCCTCTTCCAATCCCCCTTCATACTGTTCAAGGACTAGCCACTCTATTGCCGAAGGCCAGGACAAGAACCAAGTTAAGTACAATGAATGATGTTCGCTTCATGGTCATTGCGTCTCTTCTTCATGAGATAAGTGCCGGCTAACGCCCTATGCCGATGCTGAGCCAGGGCATTAGCCGGCGGTTGCAACCCTGTCGAGTTGCCTATTACTTCCCTGCGCCCCGATAGCCCTGTTCGAGAGCCTTCAGCGCATCCTCGACG
>DKBO01000207.1 GCA_002448975.1 Nitrospiraceae bacterium UBA6898 | reverse complement strand
CTGCATACAGCCGCGCTCATGCGGAATGACGACCTGGCCGCATTCGATCTGTTCGTCCAAGAAATGATGAAGGCAAACAGTGAAATCGCCTATGTTTTCATCAGGAAGGGCGGTCAGACCGTCTTCAGCTCCTTCCGTTCCGCTGTACCCCGGGAGCTTCTTACCCTCAATTACCGGGAGGAGGCAATCGACCACCGAACAGTAACCGTGGGCAGGAAAACCTTCCTCGACTTCTCTGTCCCGCTGGAAGAGATGCCCTCTGCATATCTGCGGCTCGGCATAGATGAACGACTGGGACAAGGCGCAATCCACGAAATGATGTTCTTCATCTTCCTTATCACGCTTCTCGTTATTATACTCGCCTTCCTTGTCTCAATCATTATAGCGAAACGGCTCACTGCGCCCATTACCGAACTTACTGCGTCATCCANNCAAAACAGGATGCCGCGGTCGTTGAAACAGCCCGGGCGTTTCTTCATCACCTTCGGCAGCCCTTGACCTATCTCACCATGGCGATCGAGCTCCTTGCCGATGAGATCACAGAGGGCGCCCCCCTGGATTATGCCTCCGCCAGGAAAAAATTAGATGCGATCCTGAGTGCGGGCGAGCGTCTGGCAGAACTGCTCAACAAATTCGAAAGCCTGCATAGCTACAAGACCACTGACTATGACAATGTAACCAAGATCATAGATATTGAGGACAATACCGGTAGGTGAGGGAAAAAGCATGATAATCGGGATCATGTCAGATACCCATGACAATTTGCCCATGATGCAAAGGGCGGTCGAGCTCTTAAACGAACGGGCAGTCGGTCATGTGATTCATGCGGGTGATTTCACCTCCCCGTTCACGTTCAGGGCCCTGAGACAGCTGACCTGCGATTTTACCGGCATTTACGGCAACAACGACGGCGAAAGGGTCCTGCTTCAGAAGCTTTCGCAACAGCGGATATTCACCCAACCTTATATCCTCGAGCTCGCCGGAAAAAAGATCGTCGTCATGCATGAACACCAGGTTGTGGATGCGCTCGCCGACAGCGGCCACTTCGACCTCGTAATATACGGCCATACGCATGAACCTGATATACGGAAACGCGGCAATGCCCTGATCGTGAACCCGGGAGAGTTGGGCGGATGGCTCTATGGAAGATCGACCATGGCGGTGGCAGATCTTTCAACCCTGTCAGCAGAACTCATTGAGCTGTAGCCGGGCAGCGGATATGCTGAAAGAGGGAATAACAGAGACAGCAAGTTATTATGCATTTCCCCGGTAGCACTGGAGAGGAGGCCAAGGAGATCGCGGCCTAAGGGAAACTGGGGTCAGGTCATCTCATGAGAGTGCGGAAGATTCTTGACACTACCAGCGTTATGACAAATTTACCCGAAAATCGATCAAAAAACCTGCTATCATATCAAATCTCAAGAGGCTGCAACTTCTTGTTTATTAAGACAACTCCCTGTTTTTTAGTATGTCATAGCCTGTACTGTTTCTCTTTCAAAGCGGTAACATCAGCAATAACCGTAACGGAAATACGCTGAGGAAGGAGAAGAGTGAGGCAATGCGACAGCCGGTCATACATAGCCTCTGTCCCTGCCACCTGACTTGTTGATCACCACCCCAAAATGAGGGGAAATGATCTTCACGAAAACGTAACGAAGAGGCTGAAGAAGATGTATAGCTAACTTCAGTTACGCATTATCAGCTTTGTTTTGCCATCTGGAAATTACATGCCAATTTCAGGTTTTTTGGGCCCTTTCATATCTCAAAGGTATCGCCAACCCTTGGCACGTGACTGACATAGGGGAAGCGCTTCTTCAGGGCCTCCTGGAAGCCCATGGAGGCCTGCTCTTCGCCGTGGACAATAAATATCTCCGGTGATCTCCTGAAGCAGCAGAGCCACCCGAGAAGCTCATCCTGGTCCGCATGGGCGGAAAAGCCGCCAAGGGTATGAATGCCAGCCCGGACAACAATATTCTCCCCGAGCAGTTCAACGGCCTTTGCCCCGTCCACGATCCGGCGTCCAAGGGTTCCCTCTGCCTGATATCCCACAAAGACGATGCTGCATTCCTTTCTCCAGAGATTATGCTTGAGGTGATGCCGTACCCTGCCCCCTTCGCACATACCGGAACTCGAGATGATGATCGCCTCCTTCTTTACCCTGTTGAGTGCCATGGACTCCTCAGTCTTTCGCGTGAAATGGATCCTGAGAGCCTCCCTGCTCTCGATATTGAACAGCTCACGGGCCTCCTCGTCAAAATATTCGGGATGTGCTGCATATACTCTGGTTATGCGCTCACCCAGAGGGCTGTCGATAAAGACATTGATCTTGAAAAGCCTGCCCTCCTTTACCAGCTTGTTCAGAATGAAGAGCAGGTCCTGGGTCCTGCCGAGGGCAAAGGACGGGATGATGACGTTTCCGCCCTTCCGGAACGTCGTCTTGATAATGGTAACGAGTTCTTCGATGGACTCCTGCATCCCTTTATGCTTCCGGTTGCCGTAGGTAGACTCTATGGTGAGATAATCGGTCTCCTCGACATAGACAGGATCATTGACAATGGGACTGTCCTTCTTGCCGATATCACCGGAAAAAGCGATCTTCCTTTCACCGTCTCCTTCCTGATACCAGAGTTCGAGGGTCGAGGAGCCGAGTATGTGGCCGGCATTCACAAAGCGGTAGCGCACCCCTTTGCAGAGCTCCTCTATCTTTCCATACTGCTTCCTCTCAAAGAGGGGAAGGACCCGGTCGACATCAGGGGGAAGATAGAGCGGCTCCTTCATGTCAAGGCCGGAACGCAGGGCTTTCCTGTTCAGCCACTCAGTGTCTGCCTCCTGGATATGGGCGGAATCATAGAGGATCAGTTCAGCAATGTCAGCAGTCCCGGAAGTAGCGATGATCTTCCCTCTGAATCCTTCCTTCACCAGTCTGGGCACAAGACCGACATGGTCAAGATGGGAATGGGTCAGGAAAAGGCAGTCGAGAGCAGCAGGATCAAAGGCAAACGGCCTCCTGTTGATTGCCTCTGCATCGGGACCCTGGAACATGCCGCACTCCACCAGCACCCTGAAATTCCTTCCCTCCAGGTAATAGCATGAACCCGTTACCGTCCGTACACCTCCAAGAAAATGCAGTTTCATATCGTCACCCCGTCGATCCTTCTTATTCCTGCCCTGCGTGCGCAGGCCAGGGCATCCTCAAATTCCCTGACGCTAATCGCCCTGTTAAGGGGAGGATGCTCACGTGCCCTATAGCAGGGATGATACTGGTCCATGATGTTGAGATACGTGTCCATGGAGATCTCAGTGGCCAGGAACTCAACAACCCTTTCAGTCCCTGCCAGGCCTTCCGGAAGCACCAGATGCCTCACCAAAAGTCCCCTCAGGGCAAAGCCTCGGTCGTCTATGACCAGATCACCCACCTGCCGGTGCATCTCCTTGA
>DKBO01000107.1:44319-44452 GCA_002448975.1 Nitrospiraceae bacterium UBA6898 | reverse complement strand
TCTTTCGTGGCACACTTCCCTCCGGGAAATTTATGGCATCAACGAAATTCTTTTCCCGGGCGAGTCTCGGTAACTGTTCCAGACCCATTTCGGTTTTCCCAATACTCTCTTTATGCACGTTCCATAAGACAAG
>DKBO01000107.1:0-44303 GCA_002448975.1 Nitrospiraceae bacterium UBA6898 | reverse complement strand
CTTGCCCTTGTCCATCATCATTTGACCTTTTTCTGTCATCATGTCAGCTTCTTTCATCGTCATATCTTTGTCCATCATCTTCTCTGCAGCCTGCACAAAATTGACTCCCGCCGAAAACATCAGGACCACGGTGGCAATAACTCCTCCAGTTAACATAAAGGTCTTTTTCATGGCAATTCCTCCTTGTACATTCACCAAATTATTACATTATTCTCTTACTCTGCCGACAGATTTTTAAGAAAGAATGTTATCTGCTCTCCTTTTTTTCAACTATGTCCTCCGAAGGTCGTCCTATCGCCTCCTCTCAGAGACAGCGTGTTACGTATGGAACAGCGATATGTGAAATATTTGGCCTTTTACTGTTGACAGTTTTTAGCTATCTAACTGTTCCCAGATACGTACCGGCCTTCATTAATGCCGTCTCCATTTCTCCGATCGTAATCACTGCCGGATCATAATAGACAGTGTTTGTCTCCTTAAAGTAGCGAAAACCATTCTCAACTCTCGTCACACCTTTCAGCCCGTCCAGGGCATCCTTGCCGGCATCAAATCATTTCACATAAAAAACTGCCATGGATGTTCTTGCATCTTCTGCATAAGAAAATCCATACACTGAAAAGAGCAACAGCATCACGGCAATAGGAGCCAAAAACAGAGTGATCCGGTTTTTCATATAATCCATAGTTATCATCTTGCGTTCCTTTTGCTCTTTACTTTGTTGTCCCTGACCGTAAAGAATGTCGGGAGAGAAAGTTCATCCCCCGCAATACAGTTGCATGTGCGGTGAGGGATGGGGACCCCTCACAGGTCCGTCCCCATAGAGAATGATACACCGCATAACTGCGTGCCCCGAAACTATTTCGACTTCAGCGGGCAGCAATGCCTTGCGCAAAAATGGAAAGCCCACCAACGACTGTCCCCAAATCTGTCAAGTTGCCGTCGCGTTCAATTTGAAACATGTCTATAGCTCCGTCAGCGGGATCCAAGGCATAGAGGAACCTGCCATTCACGGAGATGGCCATGTCGATAGGTCTGTTGCCGACACCAGAAGTCGCATTACGTAGCACAAGTTTGCCATTTCCGGCCCTGCGTTGATACGCGGAAATGGTCTGACTGCCGGTGTTGGCAGTAAAGACGTTTCCACGCATGTTTCCGGCTATCCAGCAGGTTGCTGCTTGTCCATTGGCCACCGACGGGCTTATCACCTTCAAGGTCCCATCGTGCAGCATCTTGTAAGATGAGACTGCGCCACTGCCTGCTTCAGCCACCAGCAGGTACCCCTGCTCATCGAAGATAAATCCAAAGGGGACAAGACCATGCGACGGTGAAGTGGCAGGATTCACGACTGGCAATCCATCTCGGCCCACCGGGTAAACAAGAATCGTATTGTCTGCTCTGTTCGTTACTACCAATCTCCCGCCATGCGGGTCAAACCCCACTTGGGCAAAACCCCCGGTTCCCAGCGATCGTGTAGAGTCGGTAAGAGGCGTCAATGTGCCTTTGTGGCTCAGATAAAAGCCCGTGATGTTAGGAGAGCCCCCGGCATTGAGAACGTAAACAAGGTCGTGGAAGATGGTTAAACTTACAGGGAATACTCCTCCTGAATCAACCTTATCTACCAAATCCAGCCCGTGCGGCAGTACCCGGAAGATGGAAATTTCATTACTTCCTGCATTAACAGCCAGCAGCCATCTGTGGTCCTCGCTGAGCACGAGGGACCCCTGAGAAGCCAGGGGGTCAAGCCCACCGCCGGAACCAGTACCCTCTGTTGTTATTGAAGCCGCTTTTGTCAGGATGCCTTTAGCATCACGAGTGAAAACGACCACCTCGTTGCCGGTGACGTCATTGGTCATGGCGTACACAGCCCCGACCACGTCGTTGCCCGGCAGGCCTTCCGCAAGGACTGCGACTGCCGACATCATTATTATCGCTGCTGCTACAACCGTCACTGATATTTTCTTGAGCATTCTGTCTCTCCTTTCGGTTTTATATCTCTTTTAGGGGTACAGGGTCTATGGGTCTTTCTTAACTTCTTTCTAAATATCCACCCCGTCTTCATCTCTTATGAACGTCCTCCTCTCACCCTTCCTTTATTCATCACCTCCTATTTCGCCTCCTTACTGCGCGAACGGTATGCCGCCGAGTCAAACAACAAGAGTTCGCATGCGCTGGCTAAAGCTTACTCCCCGGCTAACTTTCACCAATGAATTTCAACACGATGCCAATGGGTACTGCTTAATACCAAGATAACAGCAAAAAATCACAATACTGTCACAAAGAAATAACAATTCTGTCACGGTCGATAAGGCGGTCAATGACCACCTCCTTACCAATCTTTGTGTCATCGGGCTCTTTCACCCCTACCGCTATGCTGTTGAGCGACGGCCCGGGGAAAAGGGGATCCTACGGATTACTCCCCCCAAAGGAAAGCACAAGCACGTAAACCTTCACCAGAAGGCTGTTCAAGAGCTGCGGTATATCGCATCGTGGTAACGAAAAAAGCCCCGAGATCGGATATGACTGACACGGTGACCAAGATCAGGTGCATTGACTTATTAACCTATGACTGCCCTTCCGTCCTGTCTGTTCACGTGGTAAACTGGGTACGAGAAGAACGTTTTGATGGAACAACACGACCGGACAAGGGTCAGACACCAGGGTTTTTTGTGGAACATGCTTACGGCAGAAATTACCTGATGAGATGTGCACGGCATTGAGGAGTGTTGGAACGGCAGGGAATAGCCGTGGTGTCGCTTCTCAACTGCACACTGGAACGTCGGATCTCTCGAAGGTGCAGATAGGGATGAAATGACCTAAAATGAAGAAGTCGTGCAGCAGAGTAGAACCCGATACCGGATCGTGTTCATGAGACAGCACCCGGCCGTCGGATCGGGCATATGATCGGTTGCACCCTCTCGGAGCGCTGATCATCCGGCGCATCCTTTTCCGCGCTATTCGTCTTAGAGAAAAAGGGGGTGTTTATGTCTCCAGGCAACAGTTGTAAATTTGTTCTTGCCGTACTTTGTACCGCTATTATTTTATTGGGGGGAACGCCTGGTCGGGATTCTTCTGTTTGTGCTTCTGAAAAAGAACCGGGGGGTTCATCTCCGGCCTCTTCTGAAGATCGAACACCGGCCGGAACTGCTTCAGGCACTATTTCCCTGAATGGGGTCAAGATTACCCTGCACTACGCCTATGCAATTGCTCAACCGAATGCCTTTGATGAAAAGAAGCTCGATATCGCTGTACTTTTGACCGGAAAACCTGTTTCTGAAGACGATCTCAAAAATGTTGTCAGGCTTGAATATGCGGCGCAGAAAAAACATGACTATGCATTATTCAAGATCAATGATCAGGGTAAGCCGATATACGAAGTTATCGAGCATCCCGTACTTAAGAATACCCGCCTTATGATGTCAGGATTTACCATGGCGCAGTTTTTCTCGAAAGTCTTCAGCAAGGAACGCATAGAGGGTTCGTTTACCACCGGGGGAGAAACAGATTTTAGCGGATACGCATATGAGATGAACGTGAAATTCAATGCACGGATACAACAGGCAAAACTTCCGGAGCCGCTGCCGGATGATACGTCAGGAAAGGCGCTTTTGCCGAACGGCGGAGACCCGGCGAAGGCATATCGTGCTTACCGGAAGGCGATCGAAAAAAAGGACATTGCTGCAATCCGTAAACTTCTTCAGATGCCTGCAGGAGTTGCTGTTACTGACGACGACATAAGAGATAGCCTTGATTTCATGGCTTCGTCAGCGCCGAAGAATCCGAAGATCACCAAAGGCTATGTCAACTACGCAGGGGACAGAGCTGTCGTATATTTGAGCGGAACAGACGAGGGCGAAAAGCTTTATGGTACGGTCCGACTCATAAAAAAGGACGGTGTCTGGATGGTGACGGAAGAGAACTGGAGCGATATGCCGCCGAAGAAATAAGTCGGGGATAAGCGGTCACGGCACAAGGTGTTTTGATGAAGTATGAAATCATGCAGACACGGAGACTGGGGAATTCTGATCTCATGATCACGGCGATAGGCTGTGGGTCTTGGGCCGTCGGCGGGCCGGGATGGGAGTATGCGTGGGGGCAACAGGATGACAACGACTCTATCGCTGCTATCCTTCGGTCCCTCGAACTCGGGGTGAACTGGATCGACACTGCTGCGGTCTACGGTTTGGGCCATGCCGAGGAGGTCGTTGCCCGGGCGCTCGACGGATGGAAGGGAGAGCGTCCCCTCCTATTCACGAAATGCGGCTTGATATGGGATGCAGCGGGGCATCTCTCACGAAGACTCTTTGCTGCTTCGGTTCGCAAGGAGTGTGAGGACAGTCTGGCCAGGCTTCGCACCGACGTGATAGACCTCTACCAGGTGCATTGGCCGCCAGAAAGAGATGCAGAGATCGAGGAGGGATGGACTGCTTTGGCCTCCCTCAAAAAAGAAGGTAAAGTGCGCTGGATCGGGGTATCGAATTTCACGGTGTCCCAGATGGAGCGCGGCAGGGCAATCGCAGACATTACCTCCCTTCAGCCGCCCTATTCACTCATCCGGCGCGACATCGAGACAGAGATACTGCCCTGGTGCAGGCATCATGCGATCGGCGTGATCATTTACGCGCCTATGGCGTCGGGACTCCTCAGCGGTGCCATGACGGCGGAACGGGCAGCGAATCTGCCCGGGGACGACTGGCGGAAACGCAGCCCTGAATTCCATGAGCCGAACCTCTCACGGAATCTGGCCCTTGTCGCACGACTCCGACGAATAGCTGACAGGCTCGGCCGTACACCTGGCGAAGTGGCAATTGCCTGGACGCTACGCAATCCCGCGGTAACTGGAGCGATTGTGGGTGCGCGAAGCGCAGAGCAGGCAGAGGGCGTCATGCGCGCTGCAGAACTGCAGCTCAGTGCCGACGACATCGCCGAGAGCGAGGGCGGGTCGCTCTAGCAGCAGGGCTATCTTCCCCTGCAACGTTATGCGGAAAGCGTGCGGAAGAAACAACGGGTGCGGCTTTGGCGCACAGCCGACCCTGCTGCAAGACCGCCCGCTATTATTCAGTCAGGCGCAGGATTCTTCATTTCCTTCTGCCGACAGGCATCACATACAGCGGCTCTTCCCTGTCGGGCATCTTCAGAACCTTTTTCAGCTCGGCATCCTGAAAAGCCCCGATAACGACGGTCCCCAGATTCAGCGGAGCCGCCTGCAGAGAAACATTCTGGGCTGCGTGACCGCTTTCCATATGCACATATTGCATGCCTCTCATGCCATACTTCACGGTCGTCCGTTCATAAACAGCAGCTATAACAATAACTGCCGCAGCATTTCTGACCGAGGGCTGGCCAAGGGCTGCAGCGCACAATACAGATCTTTTGTCGCCCGATACAATCCGGACTAGCTCATGCCTCTCAGCCTCGTAATGATAAACCCCGGCCGGAAGGGCATTTATATTTCCTGCAACAATATATATCTCAAGCGGATAGAGCGCCCCTGCAGAAGGTGCTGTCCTGAGCCCTCGCGGACCGGTGACACCCTGTGCGGACCAGAGAAGCTGTGAAACATCCGCAAGTGTCAGAGGGCTATCCGTGAAACTTCTGACAGACCTCCTCTGAAGCAGGGCCTGTTCAATGGAGGTCTTACTGTCCTGCACGGGCTCAGGCAGTTTGATCGTTTCAGACGTATTTGCCGGCATACTATTAATCACTTCCCTTGCCTGCAGTAAAGCAGACCCTGAAAGTGCGAAAAACGCAATGATGGCTGTCAGGAAAGCGCATTTCTTCGTCCTTTCTGGAATAAACCGATTCAGATATACTGCCCTTCCTTTTTTGAAGGGCAACGATGGCAACATCACGTCCTTATGTTCAGAATCTACACCCTTTAGTATGACCTGTCAATAATCGGCAACGTGAGAAATATAATTGAATACTGTGTGATCGTGTCGAGACGGCGGAACTTTTTCAAGGCCGGTTCAGCAAAGATCACCTCAGGTGATATTCGACGACATCCCGATCATGAAGGATATAGTCCTTCTGCACCCGCTGGCCCCCGAACTTTGCCGAGCCCCAGATGCAGGCGTATTTGAGGTTCGTCAGAAAATCCTTGTGGATCATCTCGGCGAGGTCGAGGACCGTCGAGCCGGGGGCAAGCACAAAGGGTGTTGCGCGATCCGGCTCCTTGCCCGGCTCTTTCGCATAAACCCTGATGATACGGGAATGTTCGAAGAGAGCTCTCCTCAATTCATCAAGACCACCCTTCTTCTCCGAAGAAACCGGAACAACAGGATAATGGATCTCGTACCGGGAACGTAGCCTCCTCAACCCTTCCCGGGCAGAGGGAAGGTCGGACTTGTTGGCTGCAATGACCGCGGGCTTGCAGCCCGCACACGCCGCTGGCGACTCCTCCCCTTTCAGGAGCCGGATCCTCCATCTTCCCAACTGCTCCAGCAAGAGCTCGGCCTGGACGTCCGGGGCATCCGAGAGATCGATCACCAGAAGGAGCAAATCAGCGACCCTGAGTATGTCCGAGACCCATCCGTCCGTCGATTCGTTTCCTATGGGCGGAAGATCGACGAGCTGAAACTGGATGTCCTCAAAAGGCATCATCCCGGCAAGGGGCATGACCGTAGAAACGGGATAATCGGCCACAACTGGATGGGCGTTCGTCAGGGATTTGATGATGGAAGATTTTCCTGCATTGGCGAAGCCGGCAAGGGCGACCTGGGCAGCGCCCTGTTTTTCGATGGTGTACAGATCGCCCTTTCCGGATTTCTTCCTCCTGGCAGCCTCTTCACGGAGGTGTGCGAGCCTTCTTCTGAGGTCGGCCCTGAGCTTGTCCGTGCCCTTGTGCTTCGGCACCGTGGATAGCAGTTCCTCAAGGGCTACAGCCTTCTCCTGCGGGGTCGCGGCCTCCTTGTACCGCTTCTCGGCTTCGAAATATTCAGGCGGAAGATTGGCAGGCATAATGAAAATATATCACAGGTGACTTTTTTTCGATGCCTCGCTGAGAGAGCGTAAGTCCGGCATCATTAGGATGATTTCGCGATTACCCTTTCGGTAAGATACCCAGGTGAAACTTTTTGAAACTTTGGAAAAAGGGACCTTCATTGCCAGACCCAACCGTTTTGTTCTGGAATGCGCGGTCAACGGGAAGATTGCAAAGGCCTATCTTCCCAATCCCGGCAGGCTCAGAGAGCTTCTCCTTCCCGGGAGCATGCTCTATCTGGTCCGCCAAAACTCCCCTTCCCAGAAATACCCGTACCTGTGCGTTGCCGTGGAGAAGGACGACACGCCGGTGATGCTTCATACCCTTCTGAACAACACCGTTGCCCGGCATTTGATAGAACAGGGGCGTATCCCCGGGCTCGACGGAGCTGAGATCATTCGGCCTGAAGTAGCCATCAACAGCAGCCGGTTCGACTTTCTTCTGTACCATAAAGGGAGAGAGGTGGTGCTGGAGGTCAAGTCCTGCACTCTGTTCAGCAGAGAGATAGCCATGTTCCCCGACGCGGTGACCCTCAGGGGAAAACGGCATCTTGAAGAACTTGCTTCGCTTTCAGGCAGGAAACGGAGATGCGCGGTCCTCTTTATTGTGCATGCCCCGGGTATCACATACTTCATGCCCGAATATCACACAGACCCGGCATTCGCGAAGACGCTCCTCTCCGTATCGCGGGATATCATGGTCAAGGCCGTCTCTGTTTCATGGAACAAGGACCTTTCTCTCGGGAAGACCGTGCAGGACCTCGTCATCCCCTGGGAGGTGATCAGGACCGAGGCCCGGGACAGCGGAAGCTACATCCTTATTTTGCAGCTGAAGAAGGACGAGATCATATCCGTGGGAAACCTCGGACCTATACGCTTCAGAAAGGGATATTATCTCTATGCCGGGTCGGCAAGAAGAAATCTCTCGCAGCGCATCGCCCGGCATCAAAGGAAGCGCAAGAACCTCTTCTGGCATATCGATTTTCTCAGGCACTATGCCGATGTTTGCGCCGCCCTGCCTGTCCGTGCCAGTGCCGACCTGGAGTGTGAGCTTGCCGCTGCACTGGATAAAATAGCTCAGCGGAACATCCCCCGCTTCGGGTCATCGGACTGCAGCTGCAGCAGCCATCTCTTCTTTATGCAGGATGACCCCGCTCGTTCCCCACAGTTCATACACCTGCTCCTCGATTTCCGCATCAACCGGCTGGAAAGTCTCTTACCATAACCGTGCCTTTCCCGTTATACTAGAGATAATGAAAGAGAGCGTTGTTCTTATTACCGGAGCCAGCAACGGCATCGGCAGGGAGACCGCCTTTGCATTCGCCGCTGAAAAGGCAAAGCTTGTCCTGACCTACTGTCATGACAGGGCGGGCGGACAGAAGACCGAGAATAGGTGCAGGGAACTCGGTGCACCTGAAACCTTACTCCTGCGACTGGACCTGAAGGACAATAGGAGCATGCTGAGAGCCGTTGACAGCCTTGTCAGGAAGTTCGGCAGGCTCGATATCCTCATTAACAACGCTGCTGTCTCGGTCTGGAAGCCGTTGCAGGAACAAAACCTCGCCGAGATTGAAAATCAGATCAGGACCGACATCGAGGGGCTGATCAAGATGACCTGGATATGCCTGCCCCACGTACAGGACATGATCATCAATATCGCAAGCGGCGCCGGACAGACAGGCTTTGCGGATCTCGCCCCCTATTGCGCAGCGAAATTCGGCGTTCGGGGCTTTACCCAGGCGCTCGCGAAGGAGATATCACGATTAAAGGTCTACGCTGTCAATCCTGACATGACCAAAACACGTATGTCCGGCTTTCAGGGACGGCCTCCCGAGGAGGTAGCCCGTGTTGTGTTGCATACGGCAAAGGGCAGGTACCGGAAGAAGTCTGGCAGCGATATCAATGTCTGGGATTATTACCCGTGATCGTTTTGGCCGGGAAAAGGGAATGGTCCCTGCCGCGTCCAGAAGGAATCTGCAGGAATATTTCATGCATGAGAATCCTATGAGGGAGTTCCTCACGACAGCCGTGACCGCCGCGCGGCTGGCAGGCGACATCATTCTCAAGAATCTCGGGAATCTCTCGGCCGCGGACGTGCAGTCGAAGCAGGCATTCGATTTTGTGACGAAGGTCGACCGATGGTCAGAGGCGGTGATCATCAAGACCGTAAGGCAGAAATTCCCGTATCATTCGTTTCTTGCCGAAGAAACGCTCAAACAGACAGAGGCAGGCGCCTATCGCTGGGTCATCGACCCCCTGGACGGGACAACCAACTATATCCATGCTTTCCCGCTCTTCGCCGTCTCGATCGCGCTGGAATATCAGGGAGAGACGATCATCGGCGTGGTCTTCGACCCTTTGCGGGACGAACTGTTTCACGTGGTCAGGGGAGGCGGGGCGTTCCTCAACAATAGGGAGATCCGCGTTTCGGGGACAACCACCCTCGCCCACAGCCTTATCGCCACCGGCTTCCCCTTCCGGGCAAAGGACATGATCGATCTCTATCTCTCTGCAGTCAAAATATCTTTCTGGAGGTGAGCGGTATCCGGCGTGCCGGTTCAGCGGCTATCGATCTCGCTTATGTTGCAGCAGGAAGGTTCGACGGGTTCTTCGAACTGAACCTCAGCCCCTGGGACATGGCAGCCGGGAGCCTGCTGATCACCGAGGCTGGAGGTACGGTTACGGATTTCGGGGGCGGGAAAGACTTTCTCACAACAGGGAACATCGTCGCCGGGAACAACGCTATCCAGCCCGAGATTCTTGAGCTGATCAGAAAGGTCTTCAGCAGCACCGTCGACAGGTAACAGATCGCTGCGGACTAAGGGAGCCTTTTAGCTGATCCGGGGAAACAGCGTCCATTGAATCGTCCAGTGATCAGTACCCGCATCCCTGTCCAGGCAGACGATCCCGCTGTTCTGGAAACGAATTACCGGCTTCTCAACAGTACCGGTTGTCAGGAACGAAGCCAGTCGTTCCATGAACGGGAGATGGCCCACCAGCATGAGGTCCGCTGACGCATCAATCTTTTCTGCAGCGGCGGCCACATCGTCCAGAGGGTTCAGACCGTCGTCCTTCTGCACACCGCCCGAAGGCTGCAATACAGCAGCGAAGATCTCGGCTGTCTGGGCAGCCCGCTTTTTGCCGCTCTGCAGGATGCGCGCGATCCTGACCCCGCGTTCCCTTGCGGCAGAGGCGATCTTTTCGGTCTCTGCCCTGCCCCCATCGGAGAGCCCCTGTTCCGGATCGATCTCCTTTGGCAGGCTCTTGCCGTGCTGCACAAGAAAAAGTGCCATGACTCTCTCTCTCCTCATGCGCCTTGCGCCGTCATAATACTAATAAAACCCTATTGGCTTCGTACAGCAATAATTTTTTCAGGTAACTGCATAATGTTTTTCATTTCACGTGAATTGTCACATAAAGGATCTCGCTCGGACGCCAAAGGCGCATGCGCGGCCCCCATGTGCCCGTACCCCGGCAGACGATGACCGTCATGCCGTCCACTTCGTATTGCCCTCCGAGCAGGGGGTAGATGCGCTGCACCAGATAGCCGAAGGGCCATATCTGCCCGCCATGGGTGTGGCCGGACAGCATCAGGCCAACGCCGTCACCGGCGATCTTGTCGGCATGCCAGGGTGTATGAGAGAGGAGGACCGTTGCCCCGGCAGGCCGTCCTGCAAGTGCCTTGGCGATCGGATCACCGCCCATACCGGAGCGGTGGTTGGCCGTAAGATCGTCCACGCCAGCAAGAATAAAGCCGGGCCGGACTTCGGCCCAGGTGTTGTTCAGCACCGGTAACCCGTCATACTGTATCGCTTTGGCGCCGGTATTATTGCGGCCATGGAACTCATGGTTCCCCAGGACAACCCAGACGCCCAGAGGTGCGGAAAGGCGGCGCAGAACCGCCATCAGTTCCTCTTTGGGCTGGCCGTGTCCTTCGAAGATATCTCCAAGGAGGACCACGAGGTCGGGCAGCAGAGCCGCCACCTGGGCGACACGCGCCTCCAGCCAGGGCTTGCCGATGAGGGTGCCGACGTGCAGATCGGACATGGCAGCGATCACGGCTCCGTCCATCTCAAGGGGAAGACCGGAGAGCTTCACATCATACCTCTGCACAATTGGCGGACGCAGACCCTGTACGAGCGCGAACAGCGAAAGCACTGCACCAACAGCAAGAGCCCAGCCCCGCAGGGATGGCGCCGGCCGCGGAAAGACAAGGCCGAACCCGCTGATGATGTCAACGGTGAGGAGGGAAACGGTCAGCAGGAAAACGGCGGCCATCCAGTTCATGCCGAGAAATTCCAGTACCATGGTAAGCGTACCCGTGCTTCCATGACCGAGGACGCGGCTGAGGAAAAAGACCGTCCAGAGAGCCACGCCAATGCCTGTGAGGAATTTTCCGGAAACATGGCGTTTTAATAACGGCACAGTGGCAGCGCGCCAGAATACATAGACATGCATAACCGTGATAACCGTGATAAGAACAGTCCCGAACACAGAGCCTCCCGGGGAATGGATGTGACCTCTATTCTATTGTACCATCTGCAATCTCCGGCTTTTGCACTTCAATCCTATGGTGCTGCCGGCCTGAAGCCTCCGGAGCTGCGTCATGGTATACAGCAGTCCGTGGTGAACGTATGCGGCAGGAAACAGGATCAGCCCCGGTGTTTCCTGCAAATGCACTATTCCAGAAAAAAGTAGGGTGCCGGTGATAAGATTAAAATGCAGAGCTTAAGAGAACGTGCAGGGAGGCTGACATGGTAAAAAGGATAGTCTATTTTGAAAAACCCGGAAAAGAGAACACCGGCGCATGCCTCGACGTGGTAAAAACCGCGCTTAATGAAGAAAGCTACAGGCATGTCGTCGTGGCGACGACCACCGGCGCAAATGGGCTCCTTTTTTCAGATACTTTCAAGAAAAGCGGTCTGAACATCGTGATAATCACCCACTCAGCCGGCTTCAAGGGGCCCAACACCTTAGAGATGCCCGGAGAGACCGGCGAAAAGATCAGGGCAAACGGGGCAAAGATCTATACCGGCACGATACTTACCCATTCCTTGGAAACGTCATTGAATGCCAAATCCGGCGGCATGTATCCGGCCATGATAATCGCCCAGGCATTAAGACGGTTCGGAGAGGGGGCGAAAGTCTGCTGTGAGATCGTGATGATGGCTGCGGACGCCGGACTTGTCCCAGAGGACGAAGAGGTGATAGCCGTCGCCGGGACAGGGTACGGCGCAGATACGGTTATGGTGCTAAAATCAGCAGCTTCGAAGAGGTTCCTCGACCTGAAGGTGCTGGAGATACTGGCGAAACCGAGAACGTAACAGGAAGACCGACGGCAAAGTGGCTCGTGAGCGGCTGAGAAAAGCAGCAGCCTATAACGTTGACGGGTTGATCACTGGCGCAGCTACTGTCAGAAAGGCAGTTCTTCAAATAATGCATGAGCTCGACTCTAATATATAGGCTTCACCCCGCTATACGTAACATACCCTACTTTACCATTTATGTTCAGTTGGTTAAGTCCTGCTGAGTGTTCGCCCTTTTTTGTCCCCTTCAAAGTCAGCCACCCTTATCGGCTGCGTCCTCCGCGAGACGGTCGGCAGTGTTTATTCCGAATAGGCGTCATTCAGCAACATCGTCGCTGAATAACGCCTGGAATATCGCGCACCTGAATTGTCTCAACACGGAGGCAATTTAGGAATCAGGGTTAAGCTTTTGTTGATTTACGGGAGGAACAGGATGTACCAATTACATTTTCAAAATCAACTCTCTTTCTTTTTGCTAATATATACGCACAAAAGGAGTCATATCCACTATGGAAAGAAATCGGAGATTACGCATAGTAAAGATTGCATTTTCCTTTGTCTTGGGAGCGGCCCTATGCTGGTTCTTTTTTCAGCATGCTGAAAAGGCAGAGTCGAGGGCTGTACTTTCAAGAGGTGACCTTGCCCGGGATGAAAAAACCGCGACCAAAATATTCAAGAATATTTCCCGTTCGGTTGTCTACATCTCAAGTATTGAGGTTCATCGTGACTTTTTTTCTCTCAATATCTATGAAATCCCTAAAGGGACCGGTTCCGGGTTTATCTGGGATAAGAACGGCAGGATTGTGACCAACTTTCACGTGATTGAAGATGCAAGCCGGGTCGAGGTAATTCTTGCGGACAATACAAAGTGGAAGGCATCTCTCGTCGGTGTGTCGCAAGATAAGGATCTTGCTGTTCTCAAGATATCTGCACCAGCGGAGAAGCTCCACCCCATACCTCTTGGCGATTCCAGAAATCTTTTGGTCGGGCAAAGAGTTTTTGCAATCGGTAATCCATTCGGCCTTGATCAAACAATGACATCCGGGATCGTTAGTGCGCTCGGTCGAGAGATTCAATCGGTGACCGGCAGGACTATCCAGGGAGTCATTCAAACGGATGCTGCGATCAATCCTGGCAACTCTGGTGGCCCGCTCTTAGACAGCGCAGGACGTCTCATCGGAGTTAATACAGCGATCTATAGTCCTTCGGGGGTGAGTGCAGGAATCGGGTTTGCTGTTCCTGTTGAAGTCGTGAATCGTGTCGTCCCGGAATTGATCGAACACGGCAAGGTCATGAAACCTGGAATAGGCATCGCGGTAGCTCATCCACGTCTGGTCGAGCGGCTTAATATTCGAGGGGTTCTTATTATCAATGTCCAGAAAGGGACCAGCGCTGAGGCAGCTGGCCTCAGAGGAACGCGTCAAAGTGGGGCTGATATAATACTTGGCGATATCATTATCAGCATAAACAATAAGTCTATATCATCCTATGACGACTTGAGGAACGAATTTGACAAATACAAAATTGGAGATGTGATAAACCTTGAAATAATTCGCGATAATAAAAAAATGACCATGCCTGTCAAACTCGAGGAGGTTCAGTAGATTGCTTGCTCCATAAGTAAGTATCAGCGAATACCTATTCGATGCAAAGCCCTGGATGCTGCTTCCATGATAATGGGCGGGATATTCGCGAAGAAAGACCTTAATTTGAATTCCCCACCAAAATGACCGTGCTCCGGGGTGTTGATATCAGGAAGAATAAGTGCAATCCTCCGTCTCTTTCGACCACGATAGCAAATCCATCGACAATGCGTGAAGTCAGCTGTCCACGCCATTCCGGGCATACAGCGTGCTGAGGCCCATCTACTGCCGTTTCACAGACTCAAGGCAGCTTCTTGATAACCGCTGCAAATTCGTCCTTAATGAATGCCCTGGGTGTAACTGTCTTTACATTTCCAACCGCCCCAATTCCAAGCAGCTGCATTAGCCCAACGTCGTCACGCGGAACGTCTTCGCTTACCAAATAATCGTATTGCTCAGTACCGTTTAGAAGTCAATCAGCTTCCCGTGCCTTGGCAAGTTCTTGGATTTGTGTTGTTGCTTCTTTGACATTCCTGGCCCCTTGGTCGGCTAGATTCATCAGAATTATGTATCTCGCCATAATCTCACCTCCTTGTTCTGCGCCCATCAGCGGTTCAATCTTCGGCAGCTCGGCCACTTACTGCTTAAGACTCGCCGCTCTCAGCCCCCTTCTCACCAGGGTTCGGCTTTATCGGGATTTTCCCTTATTGTCAGCTTCTACATCTTAGTGATTTATGTTTGAGGCCAGCGATAAAAGACAGGGCAAACAGGGTAAAAATCTCAATTGGCACGATATTTACCATTCCTTGGAAACGTCATTGACCGCTAAATCCGGCGGCACGTATCCGGCCATGACAATCGCCTAGGCCTTAAAACGGTTCGGGGAAGGGACGAAGTTCTTTTTTTCACTCAAGGTTGCTCAATGTCTCCACCACGATATTCGAAAGGGCAGGGAATATATGCATACCGCCGGTGAGCTCTTTGAGTCCGCCTTTTCTGCCGATGACATTAACGACTTCCTGGATCAGGATCGAGGCATGCGGACCGATTATATGAAACCCCAGTATCCTTCCGGTCTTCTTTTCCACGATCGCCTTTGCAAGCCCTTTCTCCTCCATCATCGCCTCGCCCATCACCGTGTCTGCGTACCGGGCGCGGCCAACCAGAATTTTATGGTCCTGAGCAGCCGCCTGTTCTGTCAGGCCGACCGAAGCTACCTGTGGACAGGTGAATACCGCGTGGGGAACCGACCCGAAATCCATCCTGATCTTCTTCCTGTGAGTTGCGTTATTCCACGCGAGTTCGGCTGCTTTGTCTCCCGCATGGGTAAACATTGCCCTGCCGGTCGCATCCCCGGCTGCCCATATGTGCCGGAGGTTCGTCTGCAGAAAGTTGTTGACCTTCACAAACCCGCGTTCGTCGGTTTCGATCCCCGCAGCCCGGACCCTCAGCAGATCCGCATTCGATCTTCTTCCCGCGGCTATCATCAGTTTTTCTGCGGCAACTTCTCTGCCGTCACCTGAAGCCGTGTCCTTCGTGGTCAGAACACATCCCTCTGTGGTTTGTTTCACCTCTTCGGGATCGAACCCCAGGAGCAGTTCGACGCGCCTGCCGATACCGGTCTTCAGTAATTCAGATATCTCCGGTTCCCCTGACGGCAGGAGTGTCCGGCCGCGCTGTACCATGGTCACCTTCGTTCCGAGAGCAGAAAAAAAATGCGCATATTCGAGTCCAATATAACCGCCGCCTATGATTATTAGGCTCTCAGGCTTCCTGTCAAGGCTGAGCACAGTCTCATTCGTCAGATAGTCAGACTCCTCAAGGCCTTTTATCAACGGTATTGACGGACGGGCGCCCGAGGCGATAAAAATCTTCTTTCCTCGGATCTTCTTTCCACCGACATCGAGTGTATGACCGTCCAGAAAGTGTCCCTGTCCCCGCAGAAAGTCCAGATCTTCGGTCTCCGCTATCGACTTCGCAATCGCCTCTCTGCCGCTTTCCACAGCATGGTGCATCCGCCCCATGACCGCCCGGAAGTCGATTTCATCGATGCTAGCCCTGACACCGAACCTGCCCGCCTCCTGGATCTCGGTTATCCTGTCCGCGGTATATAGCAGAGTTTTGGAAGGAACACAGCCGCTATTGATACAGGTCCCCCCTGCATTCCCCTTGTCGATTAGAGCAACCTTGCGGCTGCCGGAGGCGGCCCTGAAGACTATGCCGAGGCCGACATCTCCCGCCCCGATAACGATGACATCATATCTTTTCATGAATGTTCCTCCTGAACAGCCACGTTATTTCTTCCCACCTCATTCAGATGCGAGGTCTGCTTCCAGGCCAATCGGCAGCACGATCTCCGGTCCTACCATGAAGCCGTTGCCCGCAGACGCTTGCTTAAGAGTCTCAGCAACTATTTCGCTAATTTAATCCTAAAATCAATACCACTTCATAAACCTTTGAAAAGTTAGTCGTTTCCCTAGGGTTCACTGTTAACCGTAATCTGGCCTTTCATGCCGAATCCCGAATGAAATGGTTTATCACAATAGAACTCATAGGTACCTGCTTCAGAAAGGGGGACCTTGACGGTGACTGTCTCTTTCGAAGGAAGAGCAACATTTTGCAGCGCGTTGCCCTGAGGGTCTTTTATCGTAAAATTGTGTCCTGAGTCGGAAATGTTTTCAATCTTGAGAACAATCACATCTCCGCGGTAAGCCTTAATATTGTTTGGCTCAAAAGAGAAACTGCTGGCCTTCACTGCAAGCACAATTTCGCCTTTTGCAGGACCTATGGTAACCAATGGCTGTTGGCTTGCACATGCCGCAACTGCCAACAGAATACCAGCATACACTGCAATCAATCCATTAGACTTCTGTTTCATTAACATTTTCCTTTCGCATAAGAAATCTCACTATACACAACATCCGCCACTTTACATACCCTCTTCACGACGGGGTGGCTTCGACGGGAGCGCACTCTATCTGCCTTCAATATAGCAGAAAAACTTGCCATGTCAATTTGATGTAAAACAACTGGTGGTTTTTTTGCCGAGCATAGACGCTGTGCTTTACATCAAATCTTATAAAAGCCACAGTCTTTGTAGCCGAGAACCTCTATCATATGCGTAATACGACATGTATACCGCAATTTCAGCCGCAGCTCTGTTACGACGACTCTTATCGATCACTTTAACGACCTGAAGATGTTGGTACTGAGAGATAGTCGGTACAATCTGCTCCTATCCTTCACGGGAACGGCTCATCACCTGTTGAAATAATTGCAGTGCTCGCTTCTCCCCGGAATTGAAGCGGCTGAAAGTTAATTGCGGCAGCGTTATGAACAGAGATCACACCAGCGGCGTGGCCGGGATAATGATGTTGTGGACCGTACTCGTCATCAGGAGAAACTGCGTCGACTGTGGCACACTCTGCGCAACTCATGTTTCAGCGAATACCTGAAACACGCGGATGCGCTGAGGCTGAAATCTGATACGCACCTTTTACATATCGTAAAAACATTCCCTTCTTGATGTTAAGATTTTCCATAAAATTAACCTTTTTCTTGCAGATGTAAGTAATATTATGATGTGATATATGTCATTAAAAAGCTTAAATAAAATACATTTTCCCCGAAAATGTGATCAAGTATTCTGGTACGAAATACGGAACCCTGCATGCAGTTGAAAGATATTGCGCAACGCATCGGTAGAACTCCCCTGTTGAACCTGACACAGCCCGGGGGACTGGCAGTTCTGATGGCCAAAGTGGAAAGCCATAATTTAAGCGGATCTGTCAAGGACCGGCCTGCGTTCAATATGCTCTATAAAGGGATAGAAAAGGGATACCTTCTGCCCGGACGCAGAATTATAGAAGCGACCAGTGGCAATACAGGCATAGGACTGGCTGTCATCGGCCGTCTTCTGGGTTTTCCGGTGACTCTGGTCATCCCTCCGCAAGCCAGCCGTGAAAGACAGGATATCCTGAGAGCCGCCGGGGTCGAAATAATCTTTGCCGATCCCTTAGCAGGTTCTAATGGAGCGTTGGAAAAGGTCTTGTCTCTGTATAGCGCTGAGCCTGAACAATGGTTCTGGCCAAATCAGTATTACAATCCTGCCAATTTTGAGGCGCACTATAAGACCGCTCTGGAGATATTTGAACAGACGGAAGGACAGGTGACACATTTTCTGGCAGCTACGGGCACGGCAGGCACTGTTTTGGGTACTGCCCGGCGGCTTAAGAGCCTGAAGCCGTCAGTTACTGTTTTATCTGTTGAGCCGGCCGAGGATTTTCATGGCATTGAGGGCACAAAACATATGGCAACAGAGGCGGTTCCGGAAATCGAACTTTATGGCCGCAGATTAAAGGGTCTTTTTGCCGCAGGGAAACATGTTCTGGATGGGACGCTATTTATAAGCACTGATGAGGCATATAGGGGAGTCAATCTTCTTGCTGAAAAAGGCGTGTTTACCGGTATATCTTCAGGGGCAAATTATATTGCGGCGCTGAAAGTTGCAGAGCAAAATCCGGGCAGCGTGATTGTCACCGTCCTGCCTGATGGCGCAGACCGTTATCTTTCTGAAAAAATCTGGGACGCCGCTTATTATGGACCTTCTCTGCCATATTCTTTAGCGCGGGAGATGGGTTCATATTTTGAGAAGCTCTATCCGGAGGAAGGTTGCGGATTCTTATTGGGGGTGTCTACTGACTCACCTAATAAACCAAAGATCAAAAAATTTATTCCGGCGATCAATCAAAACAAAGATCGCTGTAATGACCGGTATGAGATCGCCCCTATTGATTATAAGCGGGTGGAGGACGAGGGTAAAAAGCATGGCCTGAAAATTATGGGCATTGCTCATAGTCATCCGGATCACCCGCCACGGCCTTCAGACACTGACCGTGATGCAGCGTGGGAGGATCTTTCTTATTTTATCTTTTCCATCTATGGCGGCGGGATGATTTCTTTCTATTCGTGGCGTCTGATTAATGGAGATTTCCGCGAGGAATTAATTGACATTTCACCGGATTCTTAGAAATGCTTTGGTGCAACAAGCTGAACCGCAAGGAGTAGCCGGTGTAGTGGACATTCAGTCATAAAGGGTGTGTCCTTTCGCATATCTGTGGGTAGGCGATGAATATTCGCACCAATAAGTCACGCCGCTGGAAGCTCAGCTTTCAACGGCGCCGTGATATCCGATCTCGTTGCTGCGCCAGCGATTAGAAGTGTTGCGGTGCGTACAGAACAGTTATCAAAAATTGAAACCAGTGTTTGTTCCTTAAGTACTTGTTCTTGTTAAAGTCTTCCTGCCGTTCGGCTCGAACCCGCTTATTAGCCTGATAAACCTGAGACGCCAACACTGGGATCAGGTCATGATTGTTGAAAAACATGCACCGGCTTGATGGTGGCGACCTGATTCCTGCCAGACTATGCATATTCACTTTTTCTGATATAATTTAATCAGAGAGTACGCCAGTAAGGAGGTGGATGGTCATGATGATGGAAGTGGACAACAAAGAGCGGGACGTGTTGAAAAAAATCCTTGACTCCTACCTTTCAGAGTTGAGGCTCGAAGTCGCCGCAACCAAGCGCAGCACGTCTACCCTGCATGAGGAAGAGGAAATCGTAAAGGGACTCCAGAAAAAAGTGGCAACCCTGAAGTAAAAAGCGCTGTTATCTCGAAGCGTTATCGATTATCTGATATCGGCGATAGCGATTAAGGACAGGCCCTTCTCAAGAGCGAATCCTTGAACGCTTCGCCGTCGGTCCCTTAAAGATATAGGTAACGCGCCGAAACTGCGGGACGATCTTGCAGAAAAAACTGCGCAGATGAGATCGTCGCTTATCCGATCTGACCGGCAACCGTACTTACAACTTTTGACTGGCATTTTCTATTCTGTGCACGCCATTGCCCATGTATGACGTTTCAAGAACCTGCAACGAAGAAGATTATCAGAAGAAGGGCGCAGAGCTTTTGAGCGCAGAGGTTGCCGGCGCGCCAGTGCTGGCACAGGACTCTCCCGTGGCTATCTACCCTGTGTCACTATCTGTTCCCGTGCTTTCCGGTCGGGAGCCATGAATGGGGCCGATGCAGGGACTTTCGCAAGCGGCTCCAGCAGCTGACCAGGAGCCCGGCGCTGCCGGCAAATGTGCCGAGAGCATCATTCCCGGGCCCAATTGACGAATCCTGTCCAGTTCCCGGCTGAATACGCTCGGCTCAACCATATGAACCCAGGGGCTATCTGCTCCGGCCCAGCTCATCACGCTGCGAACCTATATCTGTCCCAGAGCTTAGCAGAGGTTCGGGAGAAAACGTGCTGGTGGATAATCGAAAATAACGAGCAGCGACCGCATGATGCGTTAGGGACTTGACACCGGCTGAATATATGCAACAGAATGCTGAAAACTCTGCTTTGGAGCTGTCTGCCTCATGGAGAAGTTTACGATTGGACGGGACAATGCCCCTGTTATTATTAGGACAAGGCAAAGAGTCGTGTTTTGGCGCATTGTTGAACGCAGACCGGAGTTTGGTCGACTGTTCATCGCCATGGAAAGGAGCAAAGAATGATTAACTTTACCGTTGATAAGGATCGATGCATCAAGTGCGGGGAGTGTGTCGAGGATTGCCCGCGAAGCATTATCGGATTCATCGATGAATATCCTTCTATCATTCCCGGCAGAGCGGGTGAATGCATTCAATGCCAGCACTGCTTTGCTGTTTGCAGCGAAGGGGCTGTGAGCATTCTTGGACTTGATCCGGACAGTGCCGAAGCTATTGCGGGTAATTTCCCTGACCCCGGAAAGCTCGCGACGCTTATCAAGGGGCGTCGGGCCGTCCGGCGTTACCTGAAGGACCCAATTGACTGGGACACGATCAGCAATCTGCTACAGGTGATTGCTCATGCACCCACGGGGATCAATAATCGCCAGAATCTTTTTACTGTCGTGGATGACCCTCGCGTGATGGAAAAGATACGGCAGGAAACCATGGCCGGCATAATAAAGGCTGTTGAAGATAAAAGGATTCCCGCTGGCCTCGAGTTTTATTCAGGTCTCGTCGATGCCTGGCATGCAGGAAAGGATGTGATCTTTCGCGGGGCGCCTCATATGCTCGCTGTATCGACACCGAAAAACGGTCCTTCACCTGAAGCTGACACACTGATTGCGCTTACGTCTTTTGAACTGCTGGCACAAAGCATGGGAATAGGCACTCTCTGGAACGGCCTCTTGAAGTGGGCCATAACAGCCATAGTCCCTGAGATAAGAACTAAAATAGGGATCCCCGAAGATCATCATATCGGTTATACCATGGTATTTGGCAGACCGGATGTCCGGTATTTCCGTACGGCACAAAGGAAGCTCAACAGGGTAAACAGGGTTTCTTTTTAGGCCGTCCCAAGCGGTCGGCGCACGTTTCAACTCGATTTACAGAGGAGGTTTTGCTCCATGAGTCAGCTTTTCACACCTTTTCAGCTTGGTTCCGTTGAGCTGTCAAACCGCGTGGTCGTCTCCCCCATGTGTCAATATAGTGCAGATGACGGGGTAGCCGGGGACTGGCATTTGCAGCACCTGATTCAACTCGGCTGTTCAGGCGCCGGCCTTGTCATGCTGGAAGCCACCGCTATAGAAAGGCGCGGCAGGATCACCCATGGCTGCCTCGGGCTTTACTCTGATGCCTGTGAGTCAGCACTTATCAGGGTTATGAGCGCGGTCAGACGTTTTGGGGGCTCCACGAGATTCGGCATTCAGCTTGCTCATGCGGGGCGCAAGGCCTCAGCTCACCGTCCTTGGGAAAAGGGGGGCGACCCTCTCGGTCCCGGAGATGACCCTTGGCAAACAATGGCGCCCTCTGCGATTTCCTATGATACCGGCTGGCCTGCACCTGATGCCTTGGGAGAAAGAGGAATGGAAAGAATTCTCTCCTCCTTTCATGATGCAGCACATAGAGCAGCAAGAATAGGCTTTGAGGTTGTTGAAGTTCACGCGGCCCATGGCTACCTTTTGCATGAATTTCTCTCTCCCCTGGCGAATCATCGTCAAGATCGCTATGGCATCAGCCTGGTAAACAGGATGCGTTTCCCTCTTGCCGTTGTGCAGTCGGTCAGAGAGGCCTTGCCTGAGGATATCGTCCTTGGGGTTCGTATTACCGGGACAGACTGGAGCGAGGAAGGATGGCTCCCTGATGACGCAGTCGCCTTCGTCCGTCAACTGCAACCACTCGGTGTAGGGTATGTCTGTGTCTCGTCGGGCGGTATTATACCTTCAGTCGCCGCACCGGTTGCGCCGGGGTACCAGATTCCCCTTGCAGCCAAGGTCAAGAGAGAAACCGGCATTAATACCAGAGCTGTGGGTATGATCGTCACCCCGGAACAAGCCGAAGATGTCATCGTATCAGGTCATGCTGATATGGTCTGCATGGCACGCGCTTTCCTGGATAATCCCCGATGGGTCTGGCACGCGACTGAGCAGCTTGACGCCTCGGTATCCTATCCGCCGCAGTACGCAAGGGCCAAACGTTCTATCTGGCCTGGGGCTGCGCTCATCAGACCTCTCAGTGATTGAACAGATGTCGAAAGTTCTTGCCCTTGTGGGTCTAGAGAATTTGCTTGAAGCCCCCATATGCATCAGAGTATATTGAGGCAGAGAGTGAAGCAAGGGTGAAGAGATTGGGGTTATAGGAACAGAGAAATCCGGAGTTACCATGGAAGCTCGGGATGATAGGGAGAGAACGGTAGATGGACAGAGAAGACTTCGTTTATCTCTTCTTTAAGATTAAAGAGTTACAAATAGATATTGACCACTGGCGGGGACAAATCAGCGATTGCAGGTAATGTCGGGGATGGGCAGAGGAAGCTTTCGGCAACTTATGCTCATCCTGTCATCAGGCATTGCACGAGGAGTTTAAAGCATTAGTTACATCACCCGATAAATCCGAATTGAGAGGAACGCTATGGAATTTGGAACATGGGCTTTCTGAAGATAAAACAGGAGAATTGACGCTGATCTTCAAGTTGGCGACAGGGGCACCATCTGATAATTCATGGCTGAACAAAGGGTCATCGCTTATTAATTCATGGCTGAAACACTTGATCCCAAAGAAGTAGTAACGCGTGAAGAACTGTTCATGAACAACAGGTGTGATCAGGAAACCCTAATTAACGAGCTTAAGATTGGGAATATCAGCAAGGAAGAAGTACGGGAAGAAATAAAGCGGCTGAGCGTACAGGGGGCAAAGACAAAGGGAGGTGAATAAGGGGCGTACCTTTTGGGGTCAGGTTTGGCTATTGATATGAGACAGTCGCCTTATCACGCTAAGCGATTTTCAGCTCTCTCCGGATCTTTCCGGCGGTCCACTGCAGCACAAGAAGTTCTTTTGGGGCCGTCTATAGACAGGCAACATGTCACTGGTCAAAGACTTGTTCGCTTTGCCGCAGAAGAAAAATAATTCCTGCCTGTTTACCACGAATACCCCCGACTTCTAACGTGATCATCCCGCTGAAAAAGCTGATGCAGAACCGGTGAGGAGGCAGAGATGCCCGGTCCATCGTGGGGGTAAATGAGTATCTGATGGCCCGGGCATTCAGGGGAACCTTTGAACCTGTTGCCCCCTGTTCTATTTCTTCTCCTCTTTTTCCACTCCGGGAGGGGGCGGCATTCTCTTTGTACCGTGCATCTTTCCGCCCTTTTTGCCTCTGCCGCCCATCATAGGCTCCCTATCGCACAGATCTTTGAATTTCTTCTTCTGCTCGGGCGTTAATTTCGCTTTGACCTCTTCCATCGCCTGTATATGTAAGAGGCGTATGTCCGTGCGCAGCGATTCGATCTGTTTCAGTTTTGTCTCAACCGTTTTCATATCCACAGGGTCTTTATCGAGAAGCTCTCTCAGCTCTATGCCGGCGATACGCTCATCCGCCCTCTTCCTGATCGTCTCTTTCATCACCCTGTTTCTGATTTCCTTTGCCTCTGCCTTCTGTTTTTCGTCAAGACCGAGGGCCGCCAGATGCCGCCACATGGGGGCACCCTCATGCATCATCATCTCATGCATCTTTCCGTCGCCCCTCATGCCGTGTTCGCCGTACCCCATTCCCCTTTCACCAGCACTCGCGGACAGGACGAAGTACACTCCGAAGAGTATCGTTACGGAAGTAATAAATACGGTGGTGACTTTTCTTTTCATCTTTTTTCTCCTTTTTTTCCGGGTTCATGCAACCTTTGTACGCTGCCTGTGCCAGCTGCGCATCCCGGCCTTCCGCCGGCCGTTGATCTGTCTGCAGTCCGCAGTAGCCTGTCATCATCTCCTTTCCTGTTGATCTGTGTCTGTTCCATGGTCCGTTGTCTCTATGGGTTCAGAGTAACAGCCGAATATGGCGGAATTATGGAAGAAATGAGGAAATTTAGACGGAGCTCATTGATAATGAAAATTCATCGGCAGCGCGATGTACAATAGAAAAATGAAGATCAGCATTATGCATAAGTTGTTTCTCTCTATCCTCGCTGCTACCGCTCTTGCACTGTTAAGCATGTTCGTCATCATGCAATGGAGCATCAACCGAGGGTTTCTCCAATACCTCACTACTCTGGAGCAGGACAGACTGGAACAGTTGGCCGAAAGGCTGGAACAGCTGTACGCAGAGCAGGGAAGCTGGGCTTTCCTGCGGGAAGACCCGCGGCGCTGGACCATGCGCCTGCGCCTGATGGCTGAGAAGCCTGATAATGGTGAGGCCTCGTCGCTGAAGGAGAAGAGGAATGCTCCGCCTTTTCCGTTGCCAAGGAATGCACGCGGTCCACGATTTCGCTTCATTATTCTGGATGCAGAGCGAACCCCGATCTTTGGTGGTCCCGCAGGAACCGGGGAGACGAATTTCCGCCCCATCATCCATGAGGGCAAGACGGTCGGCTATATAGGGCTCCTTTCGCCGAAGCACTTCCTCAATCCGCAGCAGCTTGCGTTTCTGAAACAGCAGAAATTTGCCCTGATTCTGGCGGCATTCGGCGTAGTCCTGGTGGTGGTGATATTCTCTCTTCCCCTGGCCAACCGTCTGGTAAGGCCGATCAGGGCCATGGCTGCTGCAACCCGTGATCTTGCACTGGGGAAGTATGACGTTCGGGTCCCTGTCTCTTCATCTGACGAACTGGGCTGGCTTGCCCGCGACTTTAACGAGATGGCACTGACCCTCGAGAAAAACGAGAAGGCAAGACGTCAGTGGGTCGCCGATATCTCTCATGAGCTGCGGACCCCGTTGTCCGTGCTGCGCGGTGAAATCGAGGCCCTCCTGGAGGGGATCCGCACCATCACCCCGGATGCGATCCGCTCGCTCCATGCAGAGGCGCTTCGCCTGCACCGTCTCGTGGACGACCTTTACCAGCTTGCGCTTTCCGATCTTGGCACTTTGACCTACCGCAAAGAAAACCTTGATCTCCTGGAGGTCCTCAGGGATTCCCTGGAACCCTATGGCGCGGAGTTCGCCCGCAAGGGCATCGCGCTTGCCACAGACATTTCACCGGGATTGAGGCCCGTGGTCTTTGCCGATGCCGAGCGGATGCAGCAGCTCTTCGGCAATCTGCTCGACAACGCTTTGAAATACACCGATGCAGGAGGAGAGCTCGTCATCCGGGTGAGCTGTCGTGACAATCAGGCGACCATGGATTTCGAGGACTACGCTCCCGGGGTCCCGGATGTCGATCTGGAGAAACTCTTCGACCGGCTCTACCGGGTGGAGGGTTCCCGAAGCAGGGCCTCCGGCGGCGCCGGGCTCGGCCTGGCAATCTGCAGAAATATCGTCGAGGCCCATTCAGGGAGCATCTCTGCACGTCCTTCGCCTCTGGGCGGAGTGCTGATCAGGGTTGCACTGCCCGTTGCCGGTGGCACCCTGTGAACGGCAATATCCTTGTTGTTGAAGACGAGCCAAAACTGGCACGCCTGCTCTCTGATTACCTTAAGGCATCAGGTTTCGAACCCTTTCTGCTGGCACATGGATCGGAGGTCGTGGCCTGGGTAAGGGAGCACAAGCCCGCTCTGGTCCTTCTGGACCTGATGCTGCCAGGACGCGACGGTATGGACATCTGCAAGGAGCTCCGGACGTTCTCCAGCGTCCCTGTCATCATGGTAACTGCAAGGGTAGAGGAGATCGATCGGCTGCTCGGACTTGAGCTGGGGGCCGATGATTACATCTGCAAGCCCTTCAGCCCGCGCGAAGTAGTTGCGCGGGTCAAGGCTGTTCTCCGGCGCACCCGCGACGGGCAGACCGTGCAGGCAGAGGGGCTGGTTCTGGACGAACACCGCTTCCGGGCAAAATATCACGACCATGACCTGGGACTCACAGCAGTGGAGTTCAAATTGCTGCAGTTCCTGGTCGCCAATCCAGGGCGCATCTATAGCCGTCAGCAGCTTATGGACCAAATCTATCCCGATGCGCGCATTGTCAGCGACCGCACCATCGACAGCCATATAAAGAAATTACGGAGAAAGATAGAGGCTATCGATCCCGGAGCACGGCTCATCCATTCTGTCTACAGCGTCGGATACAAGTTCGAGCCTGTCCCGATTGCTTGAGCGATGGCGTCGCGTCGAGCATGTTAAAAAGACGGCGGGCACACCCATAAATCATACGCCTGTCGCCGAAGGGATTGAAAGTGACGGCCTGATTGTCCCCTTGCAGCGTTTCCGCTATACTTTCCATATACAAGCAGTCTTTTGCCATGAAGGATGATCTTCATTATGGGACACGCTGTCGGAAAAGACGTTTACAGAAAGCTCGGAGCGAAGATAGATAATCTCTCCTTTCGCACACCCTGGAGTGAGACCTTCCATGCCCTGTTAAAAGAGCTCTATGCCCCGGAGGAGGCAGATCTTGTTGTGCGGATGCCCTTCACGCTCACCTCTTTTGACCGCCTGAGGTCCATAACCGGATACGACGAGATACAGCTCCGCAATCTGCTGGAAAAACTCTGTTCAAAGGGGCTGGTCATGGACCTGTGGCTGTCTGGTTCTTTTCACTACATGCCGTCACCCTTGGTGATAGGGGTATTTGAACTGACCATGATGCGGTCGGCCCCTGACCAGGACTGGAAGAAGATCAGCAGGCTTTTTCATGACTATATGATCGGGCAGAAGGCTTTTCTCGCGGCGAACTGCGCCCAGGGGGAAAAGATCGGACTCATGAGGACCATTCCTCACGAGGACATGATCGATCAGGAAAACTACGTCGAGATCCTGGATTATGAACAGGCTTCGGCAATCATTGACGGGCAGAAGACCTTCGCCATCGGTATCTGCTCCTGCAGGCATACGGCAATGCACGCAGGAACTAAGACCTGCAGTGTTCCTCTTGATACCTGCTCCTCCTTCGGCGTGGCTGCAGAGTTTCTCCTGCGGCGCGGCTTTGCAAAAAATGTGTCAAAGGCGGAAATGACCGATAATGTCGCGCGCTCAAAGGAACTCGGCCTGGTGCTCAATGTCGATAATGTCCAAAAGAACCCCTCCTATCTCTGCCACTGCTGTGGCGACTGCTGCCATCTCCTCGTCGGCATGAAGAAATCGGGGTATACCAATGTCGTCATCACATCGAGCTTCCTTCCGGAGACTGATCAGGAAACCTGCACGGGGTGCGGCCGGTGCGCCCGGGCCTGTCCCATTGATGCCAGGACCATGCATGCAGATGATATGGCCGGAGCAAGGAGAAAGAAGAGGCCAATGACCGATGCAGCCATATGCCTGGGCTGCGGCGTTTGTGCGTTGAAATGCAGAAGCAGTGCATTGGTCCTCGTACGCAGGAAGAAAAGGATCATTACGCCGGAGACGACCTTTGAGCGCATTATACTGCAGTGCCTTGAACGGGGGACGCTCCAGAACCAGCTCTTTGATAACCCCCAAAGCGCGACGCTCAAATTCATGCGGGGCTTTGTCGGAGGATTTCTCCGCCTTCCCCCGGTGAAGCGGGCCTTGATGAGCGATGCATTACGGTCGGCCTTCCTGGCTGCAATGAAGAAAGGCGCCGCCGCCCAGGGCAGGGGCTGGATGACCGAGGTCTGACGCAGTAAGCTGCTCTTGCCGGGCGTTGAAAACGCCTTTTTTGCGCGAGACCTTCCAGGACCGGACGTGAATACTGATCTTTGATCCCACCGAATGGCCCGCAGCTTTCTTGCGCGCCTTTTTCTCCCCCATCTATGATCCCGCAAATTCCGTGAGGTCTGCATGGTGAATGGTGCGTATCAGACAAAGGCCTGGCCAGGCAGAATTATCAGCCTTCAGACATGTGCGGGATCAGCACCGAGACAGGGCAGCGGCCAATCATTTCTTGTTTTTCAGGAGAAGGATAACACCGGCCGTGATCGCTCCGATCCCGGCCCACGTAGGGACATTTACGGTCTCTTTCTCTTTTACCTTAATTTCGATCGGGCCGAGCTTTGCCTCGTGAGTCTCCTTCGTGTACGTGAACTGACCGTAGACCAGCCCGAGCGTACCGGCAATGATCAGCATCACTGCCATGATCTTGATCTTACTCATACGGCTTCACCTCCGGAGCATCTGGATTTTCCGTGAATGTAACGGGCCTGAGGTCAGGGCACATATTGTTCATCTCAGACGATGGATAAGCCAGAGAAGTACCACGGCCCCCACCGTCGCGGTTACGAGGGAACCGATAAGACCGAAAGAAACTACACCGAGCAGCCGAAAGAGAAAACCTCCCACAAGCGATCCGAGAATTCCGACCACGAGGTCTCCTACGAAACCAAATCCGCGACCCTGTGTCAGCTTTCCCGCAAGCCAGCCTGCCACTACCCCAATGATGAGAAACCACAGCCAGTGCATAGTATTCCCTCCGTTCATCCTTAGCCTGCCACGCTGAACAACATACCCGCGATCGAAAGGTACATCCCTGCCGCCAGCACTTCTCTCTTCGTCGATCAGCCCCTAACATCCGCGCGTCCTGAATCGCGAACTGAGAGTCGTGAAGCGTCAATGGCTGCAGCCCACCTGTCAAGCCGTATGGATGAAAGGCGCAGGGTGCTATCGCGAAGGCACCGCCTTGTGCGTTACCTGAACACCGCCCCTTATCCCCTCCTGCAGGAAATTGATTAATGATATTACGTTATGCCGGTTACAGACAAGGACTATTTTTAGACTGGAGACGCTGCTTCACATGTGCAGGTATCGGAGTTCACCCCGTGAGCGGCTAACGCTCAGCGGTTTGGAGTGTCACCTGGTGTATATGCTCTTTTCTCTTGAAGGTGAGATAATCGTTCTTGTCCAGTTCGAAGAGCTGCTTCCTGTAGCGATCCGTAAGATCGTACCACGCGCTGATCCTCATGCTGAAACGGCTTTTTTCAGGATAGCGCATCGTGTTCATGTAAGACTGTATCGCGAAATAGTACCGGACAGCGTTGCGCTCGATCGCGCCGCGGGGCCCGCCGATATACACTGGGTTGCCGCTGCGGTCTGTTCCGGTCACCGTGAACCCCACCTTGCCCCACCCCAGTGTCGCAAAATAGACCTTTCCCGCGAGGCGAAGCGCTGCACTGTCGCAATAGGAATAACTGACGTGGACAAACGTCCTTCCCCGATCAAGGGGCATTGCCTCGAACCTCATCCTGTGGTCCTTCGTGCCGAACGGGCCTGCATCTGCGCTGAGAAGGATATCCAGATACTCCTGCTGCTGATCAACATTCCGGTATTGGTAAGCGACCTGCCGCGTGTCTTCCGGCGTTTGATAGACCTTGCGGCCGATGTAAAAGGTCAGTAGCCCGGCGGACGGCAGATCCCTGCTGGTGCAGGCCTTGACATTGGGATGGAGGGATACGATATCGCACCACTTTGACGGGACCGTGAGCACGTTCGCAACGGTGCTGAAGGGATAATCGAAGATCCCATAGACCTCTACCTGCACCCTGTCGGCACGCTCAAAAGACTCAAGGAAAAGAGGAAGGCCGAAGCTGTTTGCCTCCAGTTTGTCCACGTTCCGGTGATAGGTGTCGCGCAGGATGTCTTCGCTCTGCTGCATCCTCTCGACAGCTGAAACAGAACCAACAGAAACAAGGACCGCAGCTGCGACCATGCACAGGAAGACCTTCGGAAAATTTCTGATCGTATGCATCCGATTTACCGGATGGGCACGCAAAAAAGAATGCTTGAACTTACGCATAAGATAGTGTATCAGGAAAATAAGCTCCTTTGCCATAAGGCGCAGCAGCGATTCCGGTAAAATACCGGCACAAAAAAAGATATGGTAAAGCATACGGCAACGATCGACGAAGGCGCACGACAGAGAATACAGGGATTAACCGGGATGCGTAGACTTCTCTGCCTTCATGCGAAAGGCGATCACCATCTTTGTCGAAGAGCTTGAGAAAAATCCCGTCCCTGGCCCGAGAATTTCTTCATCACGCACACCGCCGGAAAAAACCGGGCGGATAAAAAAAGAACCTGTGGCGCATAATAAAAGAAGACATATCGTGCAAACGTGTTACACTATAGACACGCCGGTTAGTGAGTGCACGGAACAGCCGTGACGGAAAGCGGCAAAGACTGTAGACAAGAAGGAGGATACACCATAGTTAATCAAAGACGAGTATTGCCAGGGCGGGTCGTCGACAAAACCCGCGTAAACAATCAGATTCGGCTCAGTAAAGCGAAAGAGATTCGGGTTGTCGCCGATGAGGGCCAGATCGGCATAATGGATATTGATTCGGCACTGAAGCTCGCCGGAGAGCGGGATTTGGATCTCGTGGAGATCAGCCCCAAGGCTGAGCCTCCGGTATGCAAGATTATGGACTACCAGAAGTACAAGTTCGAAGAAGGCAAAAAAGAGCGGAAGGCCAAAAAAAACCAGACAACCATCACACTCAAGGAAATCAGGATGCGGCCTTCGATCGATACTCATGATTATGAGTTCAAGAAGCGCAGTGTGCGGAAGTTCATCGGCCACGGGGACAAGGTTAAGGTGACCATTCGCTTTAGAGGACGGGAATTCAGCCGCCAGGATCTGGGAACGGATGTTCTGAACAGGCTGGCGTTGGAGCTTGAGGATATCGCGAAAGTAGAATCCCAGCCGAAGATGGACGGCCGCCAGATGGTCATGATTCTCAGGGCTTCATAACGTTCCTTTTCTAACTTAAAGCTCTACAACCCTTGCGTCAGGCCTTTTTCGCGTCAGGGCCCTTGTCCGCACGTATGAATCCCGGCCTCTTTTTTAGGGTAATTCATGTCTGCCCTTCGCGACAGCCTCATTTCCTGAATGAGCCCTGCAGATCTCACGTCAAGGGAAGAAAGTAGTGCGGGCCCTCAGGCAGTGATTGTGTTTCACGTCATCCTTCCTTTCACCATAAAATCGCCCCCAATAAAGCTCTTTCGTAAACGTCATTGACGGTAGCGGTAAAAAGGGGTAGCATGGAAAAAGGGGAAGCAAGATTCTGTTTCCTTAAGAAGGAGGACGTCATGGTTAAGACAGCGCTGTTAGTTCGCCTGGAGGCAAAACCCGGAAAGGAAGCTGAAGTGGAGGAATTTCTTCGCGGGGGTCTTGCGATAGTCACGGAGGAGCCGGCCACGGTCGCCTGGTTTGCGATCCGCCTCGGGCCTTCGACCTTCGGAATCTTCGATGCCTTCCCTGACGAGGCAGGTCGTCAGGCCCACCTTTCCGGCCGCGTGGCTGCCGCGCTTATGGCAAAGGCATCCGAACTGCTGGCGCAGCCGCCGGGTATCGAGAAGGTCGAGGTCCTCGCAGCCAAGCTGCCGGGGTGATGCCGCGTCATCGGCCGATGAAGAAGGTATCGCATTATGCGATACCTTCCCTCGCTCTCCTGTTTGTTCAAAGGCAGGGTAAGCGCACCTCATGCATATCATGTTCCCTTACATCCCGTTCCACGACAAAGTTGACCCCAGTGATAAAACCGGGCTGAGAGGAGATGGAAGACGCTGCCAGGGGACGATATCGTTCCGGTCTGCCGACTCTACCCGCGGGGCGCTGTTGGTGATCCAATTCAGAGATTCTGGCTGCCATCCCGGTGCTGCCCACCAAGTAGCGCGAGAGGACCAAAGGAATGCAATAGGTGAGCGTTGACTCATTCATCAGTGCTTCTGATGAAATGCATGCAACTGCACNNAAAGTGCCTGCTGTCAGGCATGTTTTGTCGTTATCTATATCCCCTTTGGTGAGGCACTGAAGAGCAAGCCTTTGCGCAGCCTTGCAACAGCAGGCAGGGAAAATAGGGGATACCGCAGGAAGACGACGGAGTGGCAGGAAAGTTCTGCGGTCAATCGGAAGGATAGCGGCCGCCTTGTTCAAAGGGCTGGTCTTCATTGTCGCACTGCGCTTTGGAAAGGGGCATCCTTGGGACGGAGACCGCTGGAGGCTTATTCAGCAGGCAAATGGAAGGGCAAAACAAAGGCTGAGAAAGAAGAGATCAAGCTGCCCTCTTGGGTTCATGGAGAGAAGAACCGAGAGCCCCATGCCCGCTGTCAAGAGACCGACACGATGTATGCGCCGAATGAGGTATAATGTTATTGTAATAGTATGTTTATAGAATCGAACATACGGTGGTTTCTGAAGGTTGCGACCGCGATCTGCACCTTGCTGATCACGGTCCACTTTTCATGTCAATCCGACGCCGCTCTTGAGAAGAAGCGGGAAGGCAGGGATTCACTGATCATCATGGAGAGCTATACCTTACGAGCGCCTTCCGGAAAAGACTGGGAAGTCAACATCGACAGAAAAAAAGACTCGGTGCAATTAGAAAGAGTTGAGAATGACGTTCAGAATCAGCTGTCGGCAAGCGTTTCAACTTTTATACAGGTCTTCAAGAAAAAAACAGACTCGCGCATGAAGAATCTCGAAGAAAAAGATATTGCTGCAGAATTCATCAAAGGCGAAGAAGAAAAAGTAGTTCAAGACCTTGTGAAAAGGGATTCCTTTGTCATGAAACATATGGAGAGGGGTACTGCCACGAAAGGAGGCAAGAGACTTCACCTCCTCAAGTATACGGCAATTAAGGAGAATCTCACGGTTGAGGCGGTTTTCTATCTCTACTTTCCGCCCGATTATCTCCAGGATAAGAGGTTCTATGTCTTCTTCATGAGCGAGGCCTATACCAAGGCTGGTCACAAGGCAGATTTGACGACGCTTGATCCCTTGATAACCAGCTTCAAGAGCGTGAAACCGCTCACCCCACGTGTGCCGACTGCAGATGAACTCCTCGAGGCAGCGGCTAACGGCGACATCGACCTTATGAGAGAACTGCTCGACAAAGGTGTTGCGTTAAACGCAAAGACTCCGGATGGTTGGACAGCCCTCATGATTGGTGCTTCTCAGGGATCCGTCGCCATGGTGAAACTGCTCCTTGACCACGGTGCTGACGTCAATGAGAAGAACTCCAGGGGTCAGACACCGCTCATCTTCGCCGCACACTGGGGGCATCAGGAAATTGTCCGCCTCTTGGTCGATAGAGGGGCAGACGTAAACGCACAGATGCACGATGGCTGGACCGCCCTCATTGATGCTACACAGATGGGCAAGGGAGATGTAGCAAGGTACCTGATCGAGAAAGGTGCTGCAGTCAATGCGAAGACCGAAAATGGCTGGACTGCGCTCTTCGCAGCTGTGGAAGGCAGTCACATCGACATCGTTAAACTCCTCATAGGCAGAGGAGCCGATGTGAATGCGCGAGACGCTGAAAACAATACCGCCCTTGCGATGGCGAAGACGAAAGGCAATCCGGAGATCGTCTCTCTGCTCATGGAGGCCGGCGCCGAAGAGTGAAACCTTTGGGCATTTTGTCGCACCGAGGACTGTCCCTTTTCAGCAGGAAAGCCCGTCGGATCAGGTGTGGCTGTTGACATGTGAGAACCCCGGAATCGCCAGAGGCGTTCTTCCCGCATCTCTCGTTTTCTCTCTCAGCCCTTACCCCCTGAGAAGCTTTGGCGATGTAGTTTCAAGGCGTTCGGGTAAGAGTCCTCATACATGGATCGTTTTCCCGTTATCCCGCCATCCACGATAATTGCCCCCTGACGTGACACCTGTCCCAGCAAAGACACGATACCCTGCCAGGGCCGCGCTTCTGCATGAAGAAGAAAGAAAAGCCCGGTGTCTTCCATTCTCCCCCTTTTCCCCCTATAATCTGAAGAGATATGAAGACCGCCTTCATTTACTCCGACGACTTTGCGAAGTACGACTACGGGCCGGAGCATCCGCTCAAGCCCTTCAGGCTCAAGCTCACCCATGACCTGATTAAGGCTTACGGTCTTCTCTCTCTTCCGAATATCCTTGTTGTCGAGGCGAAACCGGCAAAGGAAGAAGACCTGCTCCTGTATCACACACAAGATTATATCGAGGTGCTCAAGGCCGCAAACAGCGGACAGATGATACGCGGTGCGGAACACTATGGCCTCGGCTTCGGGGACAACCCGGCATTCAAAGGGGTCCTGGAATGGTCGAGGCTCGTGACCGGTGCATCTTTGCAGGCAGCCGAGCTCGTCGACAGCGGCGAGGTCGCTATCGCTTTTAACATCTCGGGCGGCCTCCACCATGCCCTCGCGTCCCGCGCTTCCGGTTTCTGCTACATTAATGATCCGGCTATTGTCATCTCCGCTCTTCTGAAAAAAGGAAGAAAGGTCGTGTATGTCGATATCGACGCGCATCACGGCGACGGCGTGCAGGAGGCCTTCTACCGTACCGACAAGGCGCTGACCATATCGTTCCACGAATCCGGCCGCTACCTCTTCCCGGGCACCGGCTTCGAGGGCGAGGCAGGCGAAGGCAAAGGGGAAGGATATTCCGTAAATATCCCTCTTCCTCCTTCCTGTGACGACGAGCTCTTTGTCTACGCCTTCACCGAGATAGTTCCACCGCTGATTGGGAGGTTCAGGCCGGACATCGTCGTGAGCCAGTTAGGCGTAGACTCTTTCCTCACAGACCCGCTCGCCCACCTGAACTGTACGACAAACGGTTTTTGCAAGATCGTCCGGAAGATACAAGATCTCTCGCCGCGGTGGATAGCCCTCGGCGGAGGAGGATACGAAATAACAAACGTGGCCAGGGCCTGGACCCTCGCGTGGGCGATCATGAACAACATCGATCTGCCGGATGAGCTGCCGAGGTCGTTCCTTGAAGACTATCCCCTTGAAGGGTTCAGGAGCCGGAAGCTGCGGGATGAGGAGTACCGGGAAAAAGGTGCGGGAAGAGAGATGCTGAGAGACGAAGTCGAAAGGGTCGTTGCCAGGATCAGGGATGAATTTCGTCGTCAGGGGTCTCTTTCCGATACCTGATATATTCGCTGGTGTTGCCTCAGTGAATCATCTGAGGACTCCCCGCACAATAACATCCACCGCTTCTTCAGGAGTCAGTCCGTGCGCCATAAGGGTCTCAAGCTGTCTTTTATCGACACTTCCGATGGCTGCTTCGTGCGTCACTTTTGCGAGCGGATGTGTGACATTGACGATAGGGATCGCCTTTGCAACAGCTCTGTCTCTTACTATCTCCATGCAATCCACGTGTCCGCGAGTACCTGCTGCATTGCCTTCGGTGATGCCGGTTACCTCGGCGATAGCATCATCCTCAAGGGCAACCCTCGTCTTTATGAGACCTCTGGCGTTTTCGCCCGCCAGAGTCACCTTCTCCGTAATAGCAATATCATCATTCTTATGGCCGAAGACTTTCGCCGTCATTTCGGTAACGGCATTTTCCCCTGCATCGACAGCATAATCAACATCAAGCGTTCCAACCCTGCCGTCGGTCAGGGTAAATTCCGAGAAGTATCTGCCGTTCCTGCCGATCTTTACCACAGATTTCGGGACTACCTCGATGCCGCCATAAAGTCCATGATAATGGGTCTCTGCATACCGCATCTCTGCATTCTCTCCGATCTCGACCTCTGCGTCCATGACATGCCGCACCTTCTCGGCCTTCGGGAATATACAGTGAGCAATGAAGTGCGCTGATGAATTCATTTCAAGTTTTACATGCCTCGTGATCTTTTGCGTCCCCTCTTTATGAAGCATGCCGAAACAGAGATGCACCGGATTCTCTATCTGTATGCCCTCCCTTACCGTAACCTTGGCGCTGATGCCGTCTGCTGTCTCCCGGGCATCAATCTCAAGCCCTTCCACACTCTTCATGCTCAGGAGCTTATGGCCGCTTGCAACAAGGTGTGCTATGTTCTTGTTTTCAAGGATAGACTTGTCGCCACCGGCATCGACGAAGGCGTTTATAAGAGTACTCAGTTCACGCATCACACACTTCTCCAACGCAGACAAGGCATTTCCGGGATTTATAGTATTCAGCCACGTCACGGGGGCTTCCTGAACAGACTATTCCGCCCCTGCATAGCTGGGATGCCCTATCCGCTATCAATGCTATCTCTTCCCTGTGGGTTATCAGAAGCACTGCTGCGCTGTTCTGTTTAAAACGATTGATGACATGTATGATATCCTGCGTCGAGAGCATGTCGATTCCGGAGTCAGACTCATCCAGAATGGCCAGCTTGGGATGCAGGGCAAGGACGGAAGCAAGCTCGATCCTCTTTCTCTCACCGCCACTCAGGCATTTATCTACCATCCTGGTGAGATACAGATCCGGCGAGAGACCGACCATTTCAAGATAATGAGCGGTGTCTGCCTCCCGGCTCTTCAGTGCAAGATAATCCCTGACGGAAACCCCTTCAAACCTCACCGGCTCCTGCCAGGCCATGGTTATGCCAAGCTGTGCCCGCTCATGGATCTTAAGGTCATTGATACCTCGGCCCTCAAATACCAGGTTTCCGGACGTAGGCCGGTATCCCTCACAACCCATGACAAGGTATGCAAGGGTACTCTTCCCGGTGCCATTCGTACCGAGCAGGGCGTGGACTTCTCCCGCTGCGATGGAACATGACAGTCCGGATAGTATAGGCTTTCCTTTTACGACGTACGTAATGTCTTTCAGCTCAAGCAGGGTCACTGCTGATTCCCTCTGGCGTCTTCCCCTGTTTATCCCCTTCCAAAACCACGAGATGAACGGAGCATGAGATACAAGGGTCGTAACTCCTGACGATCTTCTCGCTCTCTTTTTTCAGGAACTCCACGGGTTTATCCATATGGCATTGTATGAAATCGCGGAGTTCCCTCTCCATCAGTGCAAGGTTTTGTGAGGTCGGGGGAATGAGCGTGCAGTCTTTCACATATCCCCCGTGATCCAGTTCGTACCGATGCATGAGCATACCCCGTGGGGCCTCGGTTATCCACGCAGCCTCGCCCGCCCTGTGCTCGAAATCGGCGCAGGACCTTGAGGGAGCTTCATACTCTTGTATGACCCTGATCGCCTCAGAGAAAGTGTATGAGAGCTCTATCGATCTTGCGATGATGCCCATACGGGTGTTCATGATAGGAAGAGAGATACCGCATTTCTTCATCGTTGTCGTGATCTCTGCCGGGAGTTTCTCTGCGTTGAGATTGACCCTTGATATCGGCCCGACGAGATAGGGGCTTTCACTGCCGTCTTTTCGCATCGCCGAGTGCAAAGCGGTGGAGTGCTCGACCTGGCTCTCTCTGACCATGGAGAGAAACCCTGCCATCGATGTATCAACACCGCCATTCGAAATGACATTGCCGTAATTCATCGGATATTCCCGGGGATCGCTCAGGGAAATACACTCCATATACATGAGATTATCCTCGAACGGCAGGCATACCACTCGCGCTATCTCTGTCAAAGACTCCTCATAGGCCTGTTGGAGGACCGGGAGGAGGGAAAGAAGTTCCTGTTTTTGGGGTAGTTTGGAGAAACCTCCGACCTTTGCCGACACGGGATGTATCGGTCTTCCGCCGAGAAGGGTCAAAATACGGTTTCCGAGCTTCTTGAAAGACAATCCTCTCTTCGCGATCGGAAGGTATTCTCTCTTCGACCATGCACTTTCCGCCCCGGAGAAATCAGGTCCCTGCAGGAGATAGATGTGGAGGGCATGGCTCTCGATCCACTCCCCGCAGTACAGGAGTCTCCTCAATTCCCGGATTGGTTCCTCAACCTCGATGCCGAATATCCTTTCAAAGGCATGGACCGCACTCATCTGATATGCCACCGGGCATATCCCGCATACGCGCGCGGTAAAATCAGCAACCTCAGAGTAATGCCTGCCCCTGAGAAAAGACTCAAAAAAACGAGGGGCCTCAAAGACCCCTGCACGCACGGCAACCTCCCCGTCCCGTATCTCAGCGGTTATCCCGGTCTCTCCTTCCACCCTCGAAAGGCAGTCGATCTTGAAAAGCCTTTTCATGGGGGTCCCTCCCTGGTCCTCGCTTTTCGGTAAGCTGAGGTGTTCATCTTGTCGAGAAGGAGGGCGCAGTCGTGGTGAGAAAGTCCGCTCTTCCGGAAGACATTGAGAAGCGAATCAATGTTGGCACCTTCCTTCGGGCCGAAACACCCGTAGCAAGGTCTCTCGAGGGACGGACAGAGAACGCCGCATCCGGCCCTCGTAACCGGGCCGAGGCATGGCGCAGACCTCGCTATGAGAAGACAGGGAATACCTTTTCTCTTGCATTCCATACAGAGACTGTAGCCGGGGATGCCCGGTCTCTTGTCGAGAAGGAAAGAGCCGAGCGTCTCCGATAGTTCATCGCTGCTGACCGGACACCCCCAGAGTTCGTAATCGACGTATACGTGATCGCTTATCGGGGTGGAGCAGGGAAGCGTTTCAATTATCGCCGGGGAGGGATAGACAGCATTCTTATAATCGTCGATGTCCGCCCAGTTTCGGAGAGCCTGTAAGCCTCCGGATGTGGCACAGGCCCCGACCGTGACAAGATATCGCGTTCTTTCCCGGACCGCTACAACATGGCTCCTCTGGCGTTCCGTGGATACCGATCCTTCCACAAGGGCGATGTCGAGATGTCCCCTGAGGGGCCTGTCAGTGGCCTCGCGGAAATAGGCAACCTGGAACAAGCCGACGAAATCAAGGAGCTCATCCTCCAGATTCAGGAGTGAGAGCTGGCAGCCATCGCAGGAGGTGAATTTGAAAACGCCGATCCTCGGTCTTTTCATGCTAAAGCTCCTTTATCCCCATGAGCCCTTCGATTTCAGAGAACCTGAATACGGGTCCGTCTTTGCAGACGAACTTTGGCCCGAAAAAACAGTGCCCGCACATGCCGATGCCGCAGTTCATGTTTCTTTCCATGGAAAGGAATATTCTCTCTTCCGGCACCCCCCTCAGGATGAGTTCCCGCCCCGAGTTCTGCATCATGATCTCGGGGCCGCACACAAATACGAGGGTGCAACGAGGGTCAAAGGTTATTCTGTCGAAGAGCTTTGTGACCAAGCCTGCCTCTCCTCGCCAATACTCCTCAGGGTCAGCCCTGTCGACGGTGAGAAACACCTCGAAGATATCCCGGTACCGGGGAAACTCGTCCCTGAAGACAATGTCCTTCGGCGTCTTTGCGCCGTACAGCAGCATGCGCCGTTGATGCGCGTCTCTCTTCTTAGCTGCATGGGTTTTCAGGACATGCCGTGCAACGGACCGAAGGGGCGCGATACCGAGGCCTCCGGCTACGATCAGAAGGTCCAAGTCCTCAGCTTCCTCAAGCGGCCATCCTCTCCCGAAGGGTCCCCTCATCCCGATCATATCCCCGGCCCTGAGATTGGAGAGGGCAGTAGTGACATCGCCTGCAACCCGGACCGTATGCATGAGATCATGGTCGAGCGGCGAAGAGCTTATGGATATGGGAGCCTCCCCGATTCCTGGCACATAGAGCATATTGAACTGCCCGGGAAGAAAGCGGTACGCTTTCTGGATATCCCGATTGTTGATCTTCAGCGCACAGGTGAAGGTGTCGCGGGTCTCCTTCTTGGTCCACTTTACCTTCGCATCAAATGGCACTGATTTATCGTACATCCCTCAACGCCTCCACTTCCCTCGTAATATCGATCCCGGCCGGACACCAGGTAATGCACCGCCCGCAGCCGACACATCCGGGAAGGCCGAATTGCTCGAAAGTATAGGCCAGCTTGTGGGACATCCACTGCCGGTACCGCGCCCTCCGCGATGGTCTGAAATTGCCTCCGTGGACCCTGGCGAAGTTTCGCGAAAAGCAGGAGTCCCACTTTCGGACCCTGGTGCCCGACACTTCCCGCGCCCGCGGGGAGATGCCTGCAAGACGCACAAAATCATAGTGCGAATGACAAAAGCAGGTTGGGCAGACCTGTGTGCAGTTGCCGCATTCGAGGTCCCTTTCGGCTATGTCCATCCATCGTGGATGATCGAGGCTCCGGTAAATGAGTCCCGGGAGATCTTCGGTCCTGATGGATTTCTTCATCATCCCCAGGCAGCGTTCAGTTCTCGAGCTCCTTTCCTTCATGTCGCCCTCTGTCACCTCTTCCAGGGACAGTACGTCAAGCAGCCTTTGGCCGGCGATGGTGCCTGCCTCCAGGAGAAAAGACGCATCGAGCTCAACAAGGGCTATATCGAAGCCATCCATTACTGAAGGGCCGGTACCCATAGCATGACAGAAACAATTGTCACCCGGGTATGAACAATCAAGGGCGATTACCAAGGAGTCCTTTCTCCGCGACTCGTAGCACTGGTCCTTTTCCGCTCCTCCCAGAAAGACCTTGTCGTAGAGCTTCAGCGCGGCAATATCACAAGCCCTGACGCCGATGAACGCGAGCGGTTTTCCCTGGCAGTCAGGAGCAGTTATGGCGATAGCGGTTCTTGAGCTTTTGAAGGCAAACATCTCACTCACGGGGGGATGCAGGAATCTTTTGAAGGAATCAGGGCCTGCAGAAAAGGAAAATATCTCCGGACGCTCACCCGTCACAAGGCGGTAGCTTCCCGCCATCTGACGGTCTTCAAAACCGGCAGGGATATCATGAACAGCTATCTCGGCGAGGACGACGACACCGCCTTCAATCTTCGGCCCGATTACCCTGTGGGACTCGGTGAGCCCACCAAAAAGAATACGCAGATGTTCTTTCTTCAGTTTTTTCATGCGCTTGCAGTCTGACTTCAAAAGTCCTTTTCTGTTACAGCGGTAATGGCCAGAACTGGCGCTCCGCCTATGACGTCCCGTGCTGTGATAGAGATGGTGTTATCTTCAATCCCAGTATCTCCACAACGGCCTTTCAGTGGAAACACTGTCTCTAACATGGTTCCTCACTCTCATCGGTCACGTCCGCAATCGAACCGATATCGCATGATAAGTCTCCAGATTTATATTTCTTCTCTTTAGCTTATTGTATCACCTTATCTGCAATATCCCTGAACTCTTCCTGCATAGTTGCCGCTTCGCCCATACCGTCGCAGCCCTTCCGGACTTTTCTTTGCCGGAAGAGAAATTTCTGCATATTCCCGGGCTGTTATAAAGAGACCTGCAATGTGCCTGTCCAATGGGAATAATGCATATGTAGCACTGAACAGTATTATTTCCGTCAGCATGGCAAGGCGTTGCAGTGGGTGCCTTTGATGCAGCACACCACCACAACGCCCTGCCAGAGTCAGCTTATGACGGTTGCATCAGCTGCATCCACACCCTCCCTTCTGTGCGCCGGCATCAACAGACACAGGGGTCATCATGGTTGCAGCAAAGCTGTCCATTTTTGCTGCTGCCCCTTTTCTGACCATCTTTGCAACTTCGATTGCCTGTGCAATATCGAGGTCGCTGGCCCCGCTTTCCCGGGCTTTATCAACATGATATTGCAGGCAGGGCTGACAGTTTGCAGTTACCGATGACCCGATCGCTATCAATTCTGTAATACGGGTATCAAGCTTCATGGTATATCACCTCCTTCCTATCCTATAGACGGTGAAGGGGCGGGAAAAGATACACCTATTTTTTTTGAAATCTCGGAGAAGTGAAGGTGCGTTCACAGGCCAGTTCATTGCGCTCATCACGATAGAGACTGCATTTCGAGTCCAGTTCCTTTCTGAGCCTTGTTCTGGCCCGGTGCAGCCTGATCTTGACGGTATCAGAAGATATGCCGAGAATGCCGGCGATTTCAGTACTGGTCAATTCCTCAAAATCACTCAGGATCAGGACTGTCCGATAGTTTTCCCGCAGCCCTTCCACCATGCCCCGGATGCAGTCATGCATTTCCTTCTTGATCAGGGATGCCTCAAGAGACGGTTTATGGTCTTCCGTCAATACATATTCTTCCTCGCCCTCTCCTTTACCGTTTCCTTGCCGGGTATCCAAATTCTCTCTCTGTAAAGAGCGTGCTCGCACCCTGTCCAATGCCGTGTTCGTTGCAATTTTGTAGATCCAGGTTGAAAGACTGGATTCTCTCCGGAAATCCTTCAGCCCACGGCTGACTTTTACGAAAACTTCCTGTGCAAGGTCTTCGGCTTCCGTTTCACCGACAATCCGGGCCAAATAGCGGCGTATTTTTTCATTGAAGATTTGATAGATATCCTGGAACTCCTGATCGACCGCCATACTTTCATGCATCATCCGGTCACCTCCTGTCAAAGATTCATTATGCCAAAGTACAGCCCGGCAATAAGCAGGACCGCGCCGCTGAAGCGCCTTGACCAAAGACTGAAGTTCTTAATGCCGCGCGAGCTGATGACGCTTTCGGTGAGCCCTGCGGACAGACCTGCGGCGAATATCAATGCGCAATGGCCAAGCGCATAGACAAAGAGCAACGATCCACCGTATATCATGTCTCCCTGAGTCGAGACATAGGCCAGGATAACCGCCAGTACCGGTGTTGCGCAGGGAGAAGAGAGCGTGCCGGTAAACAAACCGAGCAGGAATGCTCCTGCAAGGCCTTTTGCTTTGACCTGCCGCGTTTTTTGGAATGACAGGGGAATTGATAGGATCCCCATGAGCTGGAGGCCCATAAGAACCGCAATGGCAGCCAGGATGATATATATCCACCTGCCCATAAAGCCGAGGATTTGCCCCATGACTGAGGCTGCTGCGCCGAGGAGCGTAAACGTGATCGAGAGTCCAAGGACAAATACCAGGGAGAAAATTGCTGCATTCTTTTTGTTTCCCCCGGAATAGCCGCCGACATAACCGATAATCAGGGGAACAGCGGCAAGCACACAGGGACTCGCGGCCGATATCAGACCACCCATAAATACAGCGATGAAAGCCAGTTCATGCTGATTTTGGATTACGTGTTGTATGTGTTCTGTTAAGCCGTTCATGATCTTATCATTGGTTGAAGAATTACGGGATGTTCATCTGCGCTTTTGCCTTGTCCGCAACACTGCGGACATCCACGAGGCATCACCTGCCTTCAGGATGATGGTATCTGCAGCTGCATGTCCCCTTCTTCTTCTCACTCAGTATCCGTTGCATGATCAAAGAAGTGCCGTTGTTTTCAACGACATCCCGGATGATATTTTCTTCGGTGTACCCAAAACAGTAACAGATAAGGTTCTTTTCCACAGGATACCCTCTATATGCCTGCCTTTATTAATACCGGCTCGACTTCTTCATAACCGTAAAAACCGATATGCCGGTGGAACTCCCTGCCGTTCTTGTCGAGAAATACCTGAGTCGGTATCATGGCAACGCCAAACCGCCGCCCGTTCTCCCTGTCCTTTCGTATATCTATGAAGATTACCTCGAGCTTTTCTCGGTAAGTCGCTCTTAGCTTTTCCATTACCGGTTTCATCTGCTCGCAGGGGATGCAGCCGACAGATCCGAGTTCGAGCATGACCATTTTTCCTTCTTTTTTTGCTTTGGCCAGAGCCTCATCTATGCCTGCCGCGCTGCCGCATCCCCAAAACGCCAGAATGCCTATAAGGCCTAATAAAACGAATAGCTCTATGTTCTTTCTCATACCGACCTCGTGCCATCCACGCGGCAGTACGCAACACTGAAATATTTCTTCTGGAAATAGCGTGCAACATTGACCAGCCCGATAAGTACCGGCACTTCCACGAGCGGACCTATGACCGCCGCAAAGGCAGCGCCGGAATTGATTCCGAAAACCGCTACAGCAACGGCGATGGCAAGTTCAAAGTTGTTGCTCGCTGCCGTAAAGGAGAGCGTGGCAGTCTTCGGATAGTCCGCCCCGATCTTTTTTCCCAGATAGAACGAGACCAGGAACATGACAATGAAGTAGATAAGAAGCGGGACCGCTATCCGTACCACATCAAAAGGAAGTCTGACAATGTAGTTGCCCTTCAGAGAGAACATGACAAGGATGGTGAAGAGCAGGAAGACGAGGGTGACCGGACTTATCATGGGTATAAACACCTTTTCATACCACCCGCAGCTCTTTATTTTGAGCAGGCTGTAACGCGTTATCATGCCCGCAACAAAGGGGATGCCAAGATACATAAAGACACTCTCGGCAATCTGGCACATCGTGACATGCACAACCACTCCCTTCAGTCCGAGCCATGCCGGGAGAACGGTTATGAAGACATAGGCGTAAACAGAAAAGAAGAGGACCTGGAATATGGAGTTGAAAGCAACGAGCCCTGCTGCATATTCCGTATCACCGCAGGCAAGGTCGTTCCAGACGATGACCAT
>DKBO01000048.1 GCA_002448975.1 Nitrospiraceae bacterium UBA6898 | reverse complement strand
CGCCTGCTGGCCCTTCATGATCGCATCCACGCACAAGGCGTCGGCGATATGCGTCTTGCCTACGCCCGCCGGACCGATGATGACGATATTGCAGGTCTTCTGAAGCCAGTCGGTATTGATGAGCTCCATGATCTTGTCCCGGGGTATCTTGGGATTGAACTTCCAGTCAAAATCCTCCAGCCGCTTCACCCGTTTGATCCCCGACATCTTGAGCAGATGGTCGATTCTGCGTTTCTCTCGGACCTGATATTCTGCTTGCAGAAACCGTTCGATGATCAGCCGTTCATCCTTAGAGAGCGATTCCCGGTCCGTCAGGATACGCAAGTGCTTCCACGCGTCATTTGAGCTTGTCATATTCCGATAAGTCCCTCCCTTCGTAGGTAATGTCCAGAAGCCGCTGGTTCTGGGGATAGACAGGGTTGTCCTGGGTCTTGTGCGGCAGGTTCAGAAGATGGACCAGGTGTTTAATCCTGCAGATGCCGCCCTGGTTCGCCTCCCTGATGGCCGACAGGAGCATGCCCTTTGAAACCTGTTTGATGAGTTTGAACAGATCATAGGCAACCGTGACGGCTTCCTGGCCGTCCTGTTCCGCGGCGGCGATAAACTGCCGCACACAGATGTCCATATCTCTCATCAGTTCGTATATCCGCTTGTATTTGAAGTGCGGGGTGATCGACAGCAGCCGCTCCCGGTGCAGGGGATTCTCGATCTTCTGGCTTCTCTCGAAGCTCCGTTTGTGGGTTGCGATCTTTTTGCCCTGGAAGTGCAGTTCGATATGCTCCGGGTAGGCCAGAAGTTCGAGCGTAGACTCCGGTGAAGAGGGAACCGAGTACCGGTTGGTCTCGAACGACACGAACCCGGTCTTTCCCACAACGACGAAGACCGATCTGCGTGGCTGATAGTGTATCTGCGGCAAGGCGACGAGCTTTTCCTCCTTAAGCATCTCCAGAGGCTGCTTCTCCGTTGTCCGATGGATTCTTTTATTCCGTTCCTGCCGCCAGAGCGTGGCCTGTTTGTTGAGTTCAGCGATGCTATCGCACGGCGTGACCCGGAGGAAATCCTTGATGTCCCGAATCACCCGCTCAACCCTGCCTTTCTCGTTCGGCCTTCGTACCGTGCAGGGATGGATTCCGAAGCTGTAATGCCGACAGAAGTCCATGAACTGGGCATTGAGCTTGAGTTCCGGCGATCTTGTGGTCACCACGCTTGAGAGATTGTCGTACCGGCACTTCCGGGGCACGCCGTCGGTCTCCCGGAACGCCTCGATGTGGCCGGCCAGGAAGAACTCCATGGTGCAGCGGGGATAAAACCGCACGTACAGGTACCGGGACCAGGCCAGGAGCAAGACAAACCCGTATACGATGCCGGACGGCAGCCGCCACTGCATCCAGTCCACCTGTGCCTCTTCTCCGGGAAGGAATATGAGCTCATGGAAGACCGGCTTCTTGCTCTTCCTGCGGTACTTGCGGGTGTAAATAGAAATACGCACGTAGCTGCCAGCATAGCCGTACGGTTTCAGCCGATCAAACACCTGCTGGGCCTGAAGGTAGGGATGCTCCTGATACCACTGCTCGATCAGGCGTGCGTACGGCTCGACAACGGTTGGCTTGGGCGACTTCACAATTGCCCGGCCATTTATGATTCTTCCAACCCTCCGTGTTCCCATGTGAAGCGCCGCAGCGATCTGCCGGATAGACAGTCCTTCCACGGCGCGCAGATGCTTCACCCGGCTTTCGAGGGACTCATCCTGATCGTTCGTCATGGCGGGATTGTTACCGGATCACGCCAAAACATCAATCCGATCTTGTATCTCACAACGAAAGAACTGCGGAGCCTATTGATTTACCGAGGCTATCTCCTGTACTCGGCTTGTATCTCACGCAGAGCGGCAGGGTGCGGCAGCAAAACGTCCTGAAATATCAACCGGTTGAAATGGCATCTCGGCTTGTATCTCGCGAAGCACAAGGACGTTTTTCTGAACAGCATCAATGGCTTTGGCAAACATATCGGCTTGTATCTCACCGGCAGAGAGCTTCAGCCAATGCCCCTTTCGTCGCCTCCGCCATTCTCTCTGGTAATCAGGATGCTCTTTTCTCCATGCTTTGACCACCTCGTATCTGCCGAGCCAGTAACCGGGATTCTTTCTGCGAAAACGCTCGTCGCTTTCGCTCTTCCGGATTTTCCGGCACGCCGCCGAACATGCCTTCTGGCGCGCTCCGACCCTTCTGTCCGGCACGAACATCTTGCCGCAGCACTGACATCGATTCTGTCCCGCCATCATCATTTGTTCTCCCTGAACTCTGTGATGGCTTCACTCTATTGACTTTGATAAAGAAAAAAAGAAAGAAATGGCTTTAGAGAGGAAAAACCATAAAGACTGAATCAAAAGGCAGTAACTACTGCGGATACACCATGATCGAATTCGTAGTCAAAATAATTATCGCGGACATCATGAGGCAGTAGGCGTGACACAGCCAGTTATAACGCTTGTTGACATGCTGTAGGGTGTTCAGGAAGTTCTCGCGGTC
>DKBO01000065.1 GCA_002448975.1 Nitrospiraceae bacterium UBA6898 | reverse complement strand
TGAACCTGATGATGTGCGTAGGCGGTCTTACCCTGTTCCCCGGATATTACCGTTTCCTGAAAAACTGTCCGCAGGCATCAAAGCGGGCAGGAGCAGTTTTGGCTCAGGCTGCGCTTCTTGTCTTTCTGGCCGATGCTTTTATCATAACGGGCGACATTTTTCTTGCAGTAGCCCACATGACCATAACATTTCAGGGCATCAAGAGTTTCGACCTCAAGGAACCATGGGACCATCTCCAGGTGTATTTCATGTCCCTGCTCCAACTGATCATCGCATCAGAGCTCACGAGGGCTTTGACGTTCGGCGTGATTTTTGTGTCCTTCATGATACTGCTCGTTACTGCCATGGTCCTGTCCCATTTTCTTAAAGAGGGTGCATTGGGCAGGGTGAGATTGCGGGGACCTGTGATCGCCATTGTGGCCCTGACCATGGTCTGCATGACGTTCTTCTTTATCCTTTTGCCGAGAACGCCGAAACGTTTCATCGGGAAAAGCCATTACCGTGGCATCAAGACCATAGGTTTTTCGGATACCGTCGATTTCGGTTCTTTCGGTGACATCAAAAGGGACCGGACCATAGTCATGCGAATTGAACTGAAGAGGGCGGTGCCTCCGCCGTACTATTGGCGGGGGAAGACCATGGACTATTTTGACGGTATTTCATGGAGGAACACGACGAAACAAAAGAAACGCTTGGCAAAAAAGGAAGACGAGTTTCTCTTTTCCTGGTTTGACAAGCATACCGCAGTTGTTCAGGAGGTCTTTCTCGAACCGATCGATTCGGATGCTGTATTCGGTCTTGCAAGGATAGCCGCGGTACATGCAGACACCTTTTCTCTTATCATTGATGATGATATGGATATATCCATGCCTGGCAGATATGCAAAACGAGAAAGATACACGGTTTACAGTGATCCTAAAGCCTTTTATCCGGGCAAAAGAGAGGCTAAGTATCTTCAACTGCCGGCCGGGATGTCGCGGATGCGCCGTCTTGCCGAGGATGTTGCGGAAAGATATGCAGATGACGAGACAAAAGCCCTTCAGATAGAGAACTACCTGAAGACAAATCATACCTATTCGCTCAGTACGTCTCCGCCGCCAGCCGGGATGAACGTGATCGAGGACTTTCTCTTCAATACCCGACGGGGCTATTGCGAACATTATGCAGCATCCATGGTCATGCTGCTCAGGAGTGTCAATATCCCTGCAAGGATTGTCAACGGTTTTTATGGGGGCGAACGGAATGAATACGGCAACTACCTTATTTTGCGACAGTGTGATGCTCATGCATGGGTAGAGGCGCTGATCGGAAATACGTGGAGACGTTTTGATCCTACACCTGCTGTTACGCTTCAGCGTCCGCCCACGGTCGCACTTCTTCTCGATGCCCTGAGGATGCAGTGGACCCGGTATGTCGTCGGATTCAGTTTTTATGACCAGAAGGAGATAGTTAAGAAAATTACTCTGCCGCTAAAGCTGAGGACCATGCCGCAGGTGTCGTTCAGGGCGCTTAGAGTGTACCTTCCGTTTTTTCTTGCCGGAGTTGTCTTATGTCTGATCATCGCTGCTGTTTCCCGGTACCGAAGAAGAAAATACGATTTTGTTACGGCGCTATATCTTGAATTCAGGGCATTATTGAAAAAGAGAGGGTTCCGACTGGCAGATTCGATGACGGCAGGGGACATCAGAGACATGACAAGCACGAGCAGCATTGGAGGTGCTGTTTGTGAATTTGTTCATCTGTATGAGATGCACCGGTTCGGCGAGCGCACCATGACCGATACTGTACGGAAGCAGTATGAACAGCTGCTTGCCCAGATAAAGAGGCTGAAGCAATGACAGAAATGCTCAGCTCTTATCTGGCCCCGACTTCGTCCGGCTCCACTATGACGACGAGCTTCCTATCACCAAGGGAGAAAGCCTCGTTGAGAGTTCCTTTTACCGTGATCGCCGAACCTCTTTGCGGAAGGGGTTTTGTGGTTATCACGGTAATCTCTCCCGTGCTGTCTTTCACCATGAAATACTTGATGACGAGAAGGCTGAATGTGTCCGTGACTTCTCCCGTTACCCTGACGGTTCTGCCGCTGTAGTCGCGCGGATTGTCGAGTATCTTCTTTATTGGTGTTGCCACGAGGCTACCACAGCCGGCGATCAACATCATTGCCAGCATCGCGCTCATGACTCTGACAGAAAGACGGGTTCTCATGTGAATGCATCCTGTACTAGGATAGATCCTTTTTCCAGCCAAACTCGCCGATGAGCGGGACAAAGACGCAGGGCGTGTGATGCTCCTCGATCAGCCCTTTTTCGGTCTTCCTGATCTTCAGAAGGATCTGCGAAAAACTGCTTCCTACAGGGATCACAAGGATGCCGTTCATGCCAAGTTGATCCAGAAGTGGCTCAGGTATCTTCGGGGCTGCTGCCGTGATGATGATCCGGTCAAAGGGAGCCTCTTGCGGCCAGCCGATGGTCCCGTCACCCGTTCTGACGTGGATATTCTGATAGGAAAGGGAGCGGAACCTTGACGCAGCCCTATCCGCCAGTATCGCTATCCGCTCAATGGAGTATACGTCTTTTGCAAGCTCTGCAAGCATTGCGCCCTGATATCCTGATCCCGTACCGATTTCGAGCACCTTTTCCGTACCTTTGAGTTCTAGGAGTTCCGTCATGACCGCTACCATATAGGGCTGCGATATGGTCTGTCCCTCTCCGATGGAGAGCGCCATATCGTCATAGGCGTTATGCAGGTTGGCTTCCCCTGCAAAAAGATGCCGGGGAACCCTTCTCATTGCATCAAGGACCCGATGGTCCCTGATACCCCGTGGTATGAGCTGGGTCGCTACCATCTCTTCTCTCAGTGACTTGGGGTCCACTCTCAGGCCCTTTTCAATATCTCACGCGCTGCGACGACTCCCGAGGCCGATGCCTGGATAAGCCCTCTGCTTACCCCTGGACCATCGCCGGCAGCAAAGATGTTCTTTATTTCTGTTTCAAGACTGTTGGTGAGCTTGAGCTGCATGGAGTAAAACTTTACCTCAACTCCATAGAGTAGGGTATTCCTCGAATTAACACCGGGGGCAATCTTATCGAGTGCTTCAAGCATCTCGAGGATATTTGATAGGTAACGGTAGGGAAGGGCAAAGCTCAGATCGCCCGGAGTGGCATCAACAAGGGAAGGGCGCACCGTTCCTTTTACGATGCGTTCGTAGGTCGACCGTCGCCCCGCATGGAGGTCGCCAAGCCGCTGCACAATGACACCCTTGCCGATAAAGTTTGCAAGNNAGTGCAAAATTGGTATTGCTTGTCCTCCGGTCAGTATAGCTGTGGCCGTTGACAGTCCATATGCCTTTTAGGTATTCCTTCACAACTTCTCCATATGGATTGACACAGAATGTTCTGACCCTGTCGTCGAACTTCTTGGAATAAAAGACCAGTTTTGGTTCATAGGTGATGTTCGTCAACGGTTCGAGTACCGAAGCCGGCAGTTCGACCCTGACGCCGACATCTACGGGGTTCTTAAGCTGGGTGAGTTCCAGCCTCCGTACTTCTTCCTCGAGCCACTTCGAGCCCTCACGGCCCGGGGCAAGAACGAGGAAGTCGGACGAGAAGACCCTGCCATCCCTCAGCTTAACCCCCGCGTAATTCCCGTTCCTGACGATAATCTGTTCCGCCTCTGCCTTGAAGATGATCTCGATCTTTTTGCTGATCTCGTCCTTCATATTCCTGAGCACAACACCGCAGCGGTCAGTTCCTATATGACGTATCCGTGAGGGAATCAGAACAAGATCGTTTTTCGAAGCCATTTTCTTGATGCCTTGAATCTCATCCGGGTGATCGCCGAAGATCTCGTCAGGAGCGCCATAGGTGATATAGATCCCGTCAACGTAATCGATAAGGGACTGAACGGCATGTTCGTCCATGTAGCGTGAGAGAAATCCTCCAACGTCAGGGGAGAGACTAAGCTTGCCGTCGCTGTATGCTCCTGCCCCTCCCCAACCGCTGAGCAGATGACATTCGCGGCAGGATGCGCAGGAGATCTTCCTCTCCTTGGAAGGGCACTTCCTGCTGTTGATATCGCGTCCTTTTTCGAGAAGAAGGACCTTTAGGTTCTTCTTTGATTTCAGGAATTCAAGGGCTGCAAAGATGCCGGCAGGTCCTGAACCGACAATGATAACATCGAAGTTATTCATTCCTGCCCTCAAGCATGTCGGATACGTTCCATCGCTCTCGCAGGTAGGCAAGGCCGGTATGGTTCGTAAGGTCAAGATGTATCGGCGTTATCGAAATATAGTTTTCCTGCACCGCCTCCATGTCTGCTTCATCGCCATGTTCCCAGAATGTCCTGCCTCCGCCAATCCAGTAATATTTTTCCCCCCAGGGATTGAAGGTCTCCTGGATAGAGTTTTCGTAGATGCGTTTTCCCTGTCGTGTGATCTTGATTCCTTTTATCTCATCTTTGACGATATTTGGGAAATTTACGTTCAGCAGGGTATCAAAGGGCAGGGAGTGCTCAAGTACGTATGAGGCTATCTTGGTGGCAAAGAACGTTGCAGTATCGTAATGGTAGTTCTTGTCAGCGATAAGGGAGAATGCGATGGATGGTATGCCGAAGATCGTTCCCTCAATGGCTGCTGAGACCGTTCCGGAATAGGTGATATCGTCGCCGAGATTCGCGCCTTTATTGATCCCCGAGACGACGAGGTCAGGTTTCCGCGAAAGAAGTTTATTGATCCCCAGCGTTACGCAGTCCGTTGGCGTGCCGTTCACGCTGAACACCTGCTCCCTGATCTCTTCCACTTTTAGCGGCCTGTGGAGCGTCAGCGAGTGGCCAGCAGCGCTTCTTTCCCTGTCGGGGGCTACGATATAGGAGTTGCCAAGCTTTTTCATGGCCATATAAAGGGCCATAAGACCGGGGGAGTGTACCCCATCGTCATTCGTTACCAGAATCAGTGCCATACAAATGTATTGTATCAGAAACAAAATAAGCGGGTCGAAGCTGATCTGGAAATTATATAGCTATATCTATAAAAAAACAAAAAGCTCTTGCCCTTTCAGGAGGCTTTATGCAGAATATGTATCACATTTACGCATGACTTATTCCTTCCGACTGAATCAGCATACTTATGACGAAGAAACAGATTACCTATAAAAAGGCTGGCGTTGATATTGATGAAGGCGACAGGTTTGTCGACCTCATTGGCCCGCTCGTCAAAAAGACTTTCAGACCTGGGGTAATGACCGACCTCGGCCTCTTTGGCGCACTCTTCCGGCTTGATATCAGAAAATACCGAAAGCCTGTTCTGGTGAGTGGGACTGACGGCGTCGGTACGAAACTCAAAGTGGCATTCATGACCGGCATACACGATACGGTCGGAATCGACCTTGTTGCCATGTGCGTCAATGATATTCTGACAAGTGGAGCAGAGCCGTTGTTTTTCCTTGACTACTTTGCTACGGGCAGACTGAAGCCAGAGATGGCAGCCGAGGTTATCAAGGGTATCGCAAAGGGTTGTCGTGAGGCCCGATGTGCACTGGTAGGCGGTGAAACTGCCGAGATGCCCGGTTTTTACGATAAAGGTGAATATGATCTTTCAGGTTTTGCTGTCGGCGTTGTCGACAAAGACAAGATCGTGGATGGCTCTAAAATCAGGAAAGGGGACGCTATCATTGGCCTCACATCGAGCGGTGTCCACAGTAATGGATATTCACTTGTCCGGAAGATATTCTTTAATCATAAGAAAATGCGCGTTGGCAAGTATATCCCGGAGTTTGGCAGGACGCTGGGAGAGGAATTGCTGAAGCCTACTAAAATTTATGTTAACGGATATTATAGATTGATGAAGCACATAAAAGTCAAGGGCATGGCTCACATCACTGGGGGAGGAATATCTGGTAACCTACCAAGGGTAATTCCCAAAGGTCTGGGAGCCATACTTGAAGACAAAGCCTGGCCCGTGCCGGCGGTATTCAGGGTTATTCAGCAGTTGGGTAATGTTCCTGAGGACGATATGAAGAAGACTTTTAATATGGGCATTGGGTTTGTCATGGTAGTGAGCAAGGAAGAATCGGATAAGACCCTGATTCTTTTGGAAAAAACAGGGTATAAGGCATATCGTATCGGCAGCATTGAAAAAGATGTTGAAGGGGTAAAGTATGTATAAGGTCAGAAGATTGCTGAAAAAAGCATTCACACCTATCACCATCATGCTCATCCCGCACACTGATAGGAAATCTATCAGTATCAAGGTGCCATCAATAGGTATTCTTGCCTCGGTCATCATTTGGTGTATCGGTATGGGGTATGTATTTTCTATTGCAATTGACGCAGTTGAGTACAACAGCATGAAGCAAAAGGTGAGCTATTATTCGGAAGAATTTGTGGAGATGAAATCTACTATAGCAGCCCTAAGAATGGCAGAAGCAGAGTTTCGTAGACTTTTTTCATTTGAATCAAAGGAGAAGGTGCTCGAAAGTATCGATACTTCCGATACTGGGTCTATCGATATCGAAAACTTAAAGCAACAGATTAAGTTAAGTATTGAAAGTATAGGAGAAATAAAAGAATATTTAAGACAGCAACGCGACTGTTATGTATCAACACCTAAAGGATGGCCTGTCAGTGGCGGGCATATCACATCGTTCTTCGGTAATAGGGAGCACCCAAGAAGCGGTGATCGCCAGTTCCATACCGGTGTTGACATTGCCGTTGATACGGGAAAGCCGGTAAAGGCAACGGCTGACGGAGTTGTCAGTTTTGCTAACTGGTCCGGAGGCAGCGGAAACCTCGTCGGAATCGAACATGGTTTTGGCTTTTCGACCTATTACGCGCATAATCAAAAGCTTAGGGTAAGGGTTGGGCAGACGGTGAAAAGGGGAGATGTCATTGGTTATGTCGGGTCAACCGGAAACTCTACCGGTCCCCATGTTCATTATGAGGTCTGGAAAGAGGGCAAGCCCGTGAATCCCTCGGACTATCTTGACGGGAGCGCATGATGTTCAACAAAAATACCGAAAAACTTGAGTCATTTGTTGGCACGAATTCCTCCTTCAGAGGGGACGTAAGCACAAAAGGAACGCTTAGGGTAGATGGTGTGGTTGAAGGAAATATCGCCGCCGACTGGGTTGTGCTTGGGGACAAGGCCCATGTAAAAGGTGATATTGTTGCCCGGGGCATTGTGATTGGAGGACGGGTTGATGGTAATGCCAGGGCCAAAGAAATCGTTGAGATCAAGAACAAGGGTCATCTGTGTGGTGAGATACATACCCGAAAGCTTGTCATTGTTGAAGGCGGAATCCTTGACGGGCGCTCAAGAATGGAGCAGCAAGAAGAGGCAAAGGTCATTGAGTTCCAAGCAGTAGAAAGAGCGCAGTAAGGCTGAGCATTCGGATATTCTAGATAAGGAAAAACAAAAGGCAGGGATTTCAGCTTCCTGCCTTTTGTTAAAGATCAACAGAAAAATCAGCAATTTCTTCCTTAGCGGTTTTTCTTATGTGTCCTTGTTCACTTCAGACTGTTTACTGCTCCGGTCTTCTTCTTTCACCTTCAACGGGATAGCCATAAATGAGCGGCCCGGTATCCAGTCGAAGCTTGGCAACCGGAATGTCCCACCGAATATATCTCGGACTCCTGCGATAAAAAGACCGGTGATGACCGCTATGATAACGACGAAATCTGCAATAACGTAGGTTCTGACTAAATTTTCGGCATAGGCTGCATAGACCTGAGTGATATATTTCGGAAGAACGTACATCAAAAGATGTGCTGCTCCCGCTACGATTGCGAGAATCAGTAACGGAGGTGCCTTGTAATAAGACTGAGAGGGTTTGCCCGGTAAAAGCCCCCTCTGCTCGATTTTCACCTTTTCTCCCGTCTCAAAATTCCAGTACGTTCCAACGTCTACCGTTTCACCGCCGACTCCCCTGAATCTTGCCATCTTCCTTTCTCCTTTCAGCGAGATCACCTTCCAGAGTGCCATAGCATTAAAACTTATAAATTCATAAGCTAAACTTATCCTTGTTCATAATAATTTATTATAAACATATTGTCAATACTTATTACTAGAAAATCTATTAAATATAATTATAGATCTTGCATTGTTTCTTTATGATTTGTAGGACATGCTGATATCTAAGGAGAGTCATCAGATGATACGATGTGGTTAGCCAAAGAAAACCCTGCGAGGCAGCAGATGCATCCGCGTTTCATCGGTATCGCAGGCAGCCATTTAGTATTAATCTGTCTGTCATGGCTGCATCACGCATGGACCTCTGTATCGAACGGCAGAGAGGCGCTTCGTAAAGAACTACGAAATATGCATAAAGAATCATTCTGTGGGGGGCTATTGTACTGCAATCATAAATACATTTAGTTTAGTTGGAACTCCCTGTAATACCCTTGCGTAGTGAACTGCTTGGTCAGGTCTTCTTAGAGATATGGCATGCGTGTCTTTGTCAAAGATTACCGGACTGAAACTGGAAGTTTCTCCTGCAGTGTCACGAGAGCAGATGAAGTGGGATGCCGACACAGGGGAACCATCTGCGCGTGTCACGGTAGCTCCGCCCACTGCGTTCATCCATAATATCAGTAAAATATTGAAATTTACCTGATTGCTGAGGTAGTCTATACGACCGCAAAATTATTATCGGGAGGGTCTTTATGACGAGCAAACCAGCAAAAAAGTATATCTATTTCTTCGGCGCAGGGAAAGCGGATGGAAAATCTGAGATGAAAAATCTCCTCGGGGGCAAGGGAGCTAACCTTGCAGAAATGACGAACCTCGGGATTCCGGTACCGGCTGGCTTCACCATTACCACAGAAGTCTGCACACTCTATTATAAGAATAAGAGAAAATATCCCAGGGAACTTGCTGGTCAGGTTGAAGCTGCTATCTCTCGGGTTGAGAAGATCATGGGGAAGAAATTTGGCGACCCGGCAAATCCGCTGCTGGTCTCTGTCCGGTCCGGTGCGCGGAGCTCCATGCCGGGCATGATGGAAACGGTTCTTAATGTCGGCCTCACCACGAAAACCATGCCTGGTTTGATCAGCAAGACGAATAACGAGCGGTTTGTCTATGATGCCTATCGTCGTCTGATGATGATGTACTCTGACGTCGTTATGGAGAAAGCAGCTGGAATAGAGCCGAAGGATGGACACGGCATCAGGCACAAGTTGGAACATGCTATGGAAACGATGAAAAAGCGTAAAGGCCACAAGAGTGATACTGATCTTACGGTCAGCGATCTGAAGCTTCTCTGTGAAGAATTCAAGGAGATTATCAAACAGACGCTTCATAGGGCATTTCCTGATGATCCAAAGGAGCAGCTCTGGGGGGGAATAAGTGCGGTATTTCAGTCCTGGATGGGGAAACGCGCGGTTTCCTACCGGAAGATTGAGAAGATTCCCGAGGAATGGGGGACAGCGGTAAATGTCCAGTCCATGGTCTTCGGAAATACGGGCGACGCCTCAGCAACCGGCGTTGCCTTTACCCGCAATCCTGCGACAGGCGAAAATATGTTTTTCGGAGAGTGGCTGCCGAATGCGCAGGGCGAGGACGTCGTTGCGGGCATCAGAACGCCGAACCCGGTGAACAAGGCCGGCAAAACTGCTGACACAAAACACCTTCCATCATTGGAAGAGAATATGCCGAAGTTGTATAAGGAGCTTTTCGCTATTGAGAAGAAACTCGAGAAACACTACAGAGATATGCAGGACATAGAGTTCACTATCGAGGACGGAAGGCTCTGGATGCTGCAGACCAGGATCGGAAAACGCAACGGACAGGCTGCTATCCGTATGGCAGTTGAAATGGTTAATGAAAAGTTGATAACCAAAGACGTGGCGCTCATAAGGGTCAAGCCTGAACAGCTCGATGAGCTCCTGCATCCGAGCGTTGATCCGGTCGCAGAGAAAAATGCTGTTACGCTGGCCAAGGGCTTGCCGGCAGGTCCCGGCGGAGCTCTGGGAAAAGTGGTATTCACGGCTGACGATGCAGAGGCTTGGGCAAAGAGAGGGGAAAAGGTCATACTTGTCAGAAACGAGACCTCGCCTGAAGATGTGCACGGAATGCATGCTGCAGAGGCGATCCTGACGGCCAAGGGTGGCATGACAAGTCATGCTGCCCTCGTTGCACGCGGATGGGGCAAGTGTTGCATCGTCGGCTGTTCGGATCTCGATATCGATGTCAACAAGAAAGAGATCCAGGTGAACGGACAGAGCGTAAAAGAAGGCGACTGGATTACGCTAAACGGTACGAAAGGGCGTGTATATGCGGGAAAGCTCGACCTTCTGCCTGCTGACCCTGAGCACAATCTGTGGTACAAGCAGCTTATGAAATGGGCTGATGTGTACCGTACTCTCAAGGTAAGGACGAATGCAGACACGCCGAATGATTCCACCATAGCCCGTAACTTCGGTGCCGAGGGCATTGGCCTTTGCAGGACAGAGCATATGTTCTTCGGACCTGACCGGATAAAAGCAGTGAGAGAAATGATCCTATCGGACAAGATTGAAGGCAGAAAGAAGGCACTTGCAAAACTCCTCCCGTTCCAGAAAAGCGACTTCATCGGCATATTCCAGGCGATGGCGGGCTTGCCGGTCACAATCAGACTTCTCGATCCCCCTCTCCATGAGTTTCTGCCGCATACGGATGAGGAACTCAGGGAACTTGCGGATGATATGCATGTTTCGTTTGACAGACTGAATGCCAAGAACAAGTCCTTGCATGAATTTAACCCCATGCTGGGACACCGCGGATGCCGACTAGGGGTCACCTATCCGGAGATCTACGAGATGCAGGCACAGGCCATTATGGAGGCAGCATGCGAGCTGGCGAAACAGAAGATAAAGGTGATCCCTGAGATTATGATCCCCCTTGTCGGTCATGTCAACGAGCTCATTGCGATGAAGCAAGTCGTTGTTGATACTGCTGAACGGGTTAAGAAGACCTATAACGTCAAACTTGCATACACGGTCGGCACCATGATCGAGCTCCCGAGGGCATGCGTGACCTCGGCCGAGATCGCACAGGTCGCTGATTTTTACTCATTCGGTACAAATGACCTCACCCAGACCGTCTACGGCCTTTCCCGTGACGATGCCGGCAGGTTCCTGCCATTTTATGTTGAAAATGGCATACTGAAGGACGATCCTTTCATCACTATAGATCAGGAGGGTGTCGGTGCCTTCATGAAGATTGCTGTCGATTATGGCAGGAAGGTAAAGAAGAACCTCAAGCTCGGCATCTGTGGCGAACATGGCGGAGAGCCCAAATCCGTCGAATTCTGTCATTTCTTAGGGCTGAATTACGTTAGCTGCTCCCCGTTCCGTGTCCCGATCGCTCGTTTTGCTGCGGCACAGGCAGCGATCAAGGGCAAGGGAAAAAAGAAGAAATAGCATATTCTAAACAAGCGTCTTAACGAGGATGGGGCTTTCAATCCCATCCTCGTTAAGAGCGGTTCTTCTGTCTCGGCCAGCACTTTCTGCTTACATTGATTATAGCTAAATGACTTAATTATCCTTGATCTGTACCTGCCTGATAAACGTAACTTCAAGTTGACAATGAGCGCAAAAATGCTTTTAAAATATAGTACTTTAAGGGGAAAAGGGGGATCTCTATGAGACTTTCCGATGCCAGAAAATACATTCAGCAGCTCCACAGGCGGCAGAACAATCCGTTCCTCTGGCCTGATTTCCTTACCGGTCTTCCTGATAAGGCTGCCATTCTCAAGAAACTGGAGGATGTCTATCCAAAGCTCGGTAGGATCTCCGTTGCATATGTAAGAATAGCGAACATTCATTCATATGTTATTAAATACGGGCCGAATCATCATGCGGATATAATTCAGTGGGCGGCAGCTATACTTATGACATCTGCAGATCGGTGCAATAATGGCTTTGTCGGGACCTTAAGCACGCATGATTTCATGGTCATATGCGAATCCCGGGAGATGACGAAACTTATGGACGAGGCAGCTCGTCTCTTTGAGAAGCAGATGCGCAAGTATTATTCGCAGAAGGATCTGAAGGATCGGACGACTCTCTCATTTGCATGGGACAGGGGGAACGGCATTAGGATTGGACTCGTGAAACTTGTTTACATCATTGCAGACAAGAAACTATCAGTAGAAGGAGGCGATCTTATTCGCAACATGGCAGGTATCTGTGACGCCGTTGAAGGCTCCGGTGAGGATATGATGGTCCTCAACCAAGATATGGTCTGCACGGAGTGATCACTGCCAGCGTTACCGACTTCGTTGTCCTTGAGAAATGCGGTGCTGCCCAGAAATATGATGTCCCTGTTAGCCACTGGTCTATGGTTTTCCAAGTTTTTTCATTATCCAGCGAATATAAGAGAGAAAATGTGGCCATATCAGAAGATGCCTGCCAGATGACCGGAAATGATGTATCAGCAAGAAGCTCTTCACCTCCATTAGGTGAGGTAAGGTTAAGCGATTGATTAATCTTATAGACGATGCCGTTTCCGTAATTGGCGACAAAGATGTTTCCTTCTTCGTCCTCTCCAAAGGCTGATACAGAAAATGGCGTGTCCGTAAAGAAATGCTTTTTTCATCCGGCACTTGTCTTCCTCAATCCCCAGACCTTCCCAGTACAGAAATCACCGAAAGAGTGAAGCTCCCCGTGGCTTGCCACGGGGAGCTTCACTCTTTCGTCATCGCAGAACAACCAGGTTATTTGCGTGGGTTTGCCGATAGACTTCACTTTTCTGACGTATATATGTTTGCACAGCTCGAAAGGATCATGACAAATTGCGAGGAACCGTTACAGAGTCAGACTTCCTCATTAAGGAGTCAAGGCCGTGATTAGTTTTGCTATGACTGTCGGAGAGGAGCTCTGATGCCCCTGCTTTGTCCTTCGTGGCTTTCGTTCATTCTCTATAACCCGATCCGTAAAACATTCACTGATCGGCAAAAGCTTATGGACGAAGGCGGCATTACTGCAGACTCTGTGGTACTTGAGGTTGGGGCTGGTAATGGGTTTTTCACTGAGGCAGTTGCCGAACGCGCTAAGAAGGTCATTGCAGTAGAACTGCAAAAAGGGATGGTGAGAAAACTGGAGAAGCGGTTAGGACGATTTGGAAGCAAGGTAGAGATCGTTGCCGGAGATATTGCTGATGTCAGCCTTGGCGCTGGGATTGCGGACGTTTGCCTGCTCTATTACTGTTTTCACGAGATTGCGAGGCAGCATGAGGCTGCAGCAGTCATTAGTCATTGTCTGAAATCGCCTGGTACGCTTGCTATCTATGAGCCTATGGTTGAAGTGAGCAAAAAAAAGATGGGGGAAACAGTAGCGCTGTTCATGAACAATGGTTTGACCCTGCAGGCGGCAGATCGGAAGGTATTTTCAAGGTTCGCCCGAATGAGAAAACCATAGATGAAGAAACAACTTTCTGAAAGAAACATTCTTGCTCTTTTCACTGCCGGACATATCGTTGATGATATTTATATGAACACCCTGCCACCTTTTTTACCTGTGCTCATAGCAGGTTCCGGCCTGTCATTCACTGCTGCGGGCCTCCTTGTGACCTTCTTCACGATAACCTCTTCTGTTTCCCAGCCATTTCTTGGGTTTGCAATCGACCGGTATCGGGTGCGCTGGATCGGCGCATTCGGACTTATCTGGGCAGGGGTCCTTTTCGGTCTTATGGGCCTGGTCAGGGGATATGTGCCGCTGATTATCCTGGCAACGCTTGCCGGGATTGGACCCGCAATGTTTCATCCTCATGCATTGTCCGCAGTGTCAGGAATTGCCACAGGAGCAAAGGGTCGGATCATGTCCATTTTTATTATCGGCGGGAACATCGGGTTTGCAATCAGCCCTGTTCTGGTCGGTGCCCTGAGCTCGTCGATGGGGCAGGGAGGGATGGTCTTTATTGCGATACCGGGCCTGCTCATGGGCCTGCTCATATGGAAGCTTTCGACGCGCCTCGGCAGCGGGCTGAAGAGTGAATTTTATCCCCTCAGTATGAGCGATATACAGCCGACTGTTGTGCTTATCCTTGTTGCCATACTCAGGTCGTGGGTCTATTTTTCGGTTTTGAGCTATCTGCCAAGCTATTTCGTGCAACGCGGGAGCTCGGTTCTCAGGTCTAACGCAATGCTTTCCTTTATGTTGCTCGCCGGTGTTGCAGGTCAGTTCACCGGCGGGACTCTCTCTGATCGCTTCGGCAGAAAAGAGGTGACCATGGGTTCACTCCTACTGGCAGCGCCGCTACTCCTGTTATTTCTTCATTCTACAGGCATTGCAGCGATTACCGCGTTGTTCCTTTTCGGATTTGCTGTGATGGCGTCTTTTTCCGTCACCATGGTCATGATGCATGAGATAATGCACCGGCATATTGGTATGGCCTCGGGTATCATGATCGGATTTGCACTCGGTGTTGGGGGCCTGGGTGTGATGGCAACGGGGATGATTGCTGACGGATTTGGTCTCAAAGCAGCCTTGAACGTTCTCGTCGTCGGTCTGGTTGCAGCGGGTATACTTACGCGCTTTGTGCCTGTCAGACGTGTTCAGACATGACCGAAATGAAGATATAACGAGAATGACAACTGACTTCGGTATCAAAGACTGATACCGTCTAATTAAAGGAGATACATGGAAACATTCATGGCCAAGGTGTCCTGGGGAGTTGTCATTGCTCTGTGCCTGACTCTCGGTCTGGCGCCATATACTCCACCTCATTTTTATGAAAAACTGCTTATGCTCTTCCGCGGCCATCTTGTAAGGCCGATCGACTGGTTTGATCTGTTATTCCATGGCATACCATGGCTGCTTCTTGTACTGAAGGCGATATACTCTTTTCACGGTTGATCATGGCATACGTCAGCGGAAGTCGTCTTCTCTATTTGCTGTGAAGCACAGGAGAGCAGCTTCTGGCTGCTCTCCTCTACCATCTATCACACATTTCAATCCCCGAGCCATACCGGCCCATGGCAGGTATAACATGATGGCCCCGAGCCGCCCGTCAAGTCAGTGCCGTGACAGACCTTACAGGAATTCACGCCTCTCGTCTCCGCATAATCCCTGTGGCCCGTATACCAGCCGGCCGGATGACCGCTAAATACCGCATTATGAGGGTTACTGCCTCCAGGGTTCGTGACATGGCATATGGTGCACTTATGAAGAGGTGCAGCCTCACCCTGGAGTCTCATCGGCTGTCTGTTGTCAAGGGAGTTCTTTGATGGGTACCACGAGTGGGGGCTGTTATGGCATGCTGCGCAGTAAAGCCCTCCGTGTCCTTTTGAGTTGCGATAGAGAACAGCCCCTGTAGAGTATGAAGTTCCGTGACATTGTGCGCAGGTTGGCTCCTGGAGCCAGGGTGAGCGGCCCTGTTGTATGGATTCTGCAACCTGCTGCAATGTTCCATGGCAGTTCTGACAATTAGGATTTTTCCGTGTGCCGCCCATCCCTTTTATTGCGCTCCTGTTGCAGCGGGTATTCTGTCCGGGATGACAATCATAACAACCTGGTGCAAATATGCCGAGTGAGGCATGCTTACCATGCATTGCCTCTGAAAGGGACTTCAGGCCCGGTGTACCAGCTGTTCCTAGCGCGTTGCTCGAGTGGCATGATGCGCAGAGCACAGGACGTTGCGACATGAGGGTCGTGCCGGAAAGGGTGTCGTGCAGTGTCAGTATGTTGATCTCCGTATTCGCCGCCCCATGGCATTTAGCGCAGTTCATTTCGTCAGACACGGGAATGACAACCTTGGTCGTCGCGATAACCTTACCGGAAGCGTTCTTCACCGTTACCACAGCTGTCTGATAGGGATTCCAGACCATACTGTCCTTGTAAGGCAGTACCGGAATGCCGGTTGCCTCAAAGTGATCCCCTACAAGCTGCATGGTACCGGAAAGCCCGTTCCCTGTGAGACCGACCCCCTCGGGAGGATTAGCGCCGAAGAGCTGCTGAACGTACTGCCAGAAGTCGGTTTTGCCTGAAACGGTCGTATTTTTCTTGATGAAATATTCTACTGTTATACCCCCGGTAGCCAACTGCGGGGGGTCACCCTTCTTGATGACCTGGACAAAAAGGTTATTATAGGGGGGCAGAATTGCCATTTCCTTAAAGGATGGACTTATGCAGTGCATGCCAAGGTCATTCCATCCTATGACCCGATACTTTGAGGACAGTGTAAAGGTGGTGATATCACCTCCTCCGAGGATGCTCACCCCGGCGCTGTCCTGATAGGCTTTTTGCATGATTTCAGAGAAAACAAGACGAGAGCCTGATACAACGAGAAGAACTACTACGAGGATAATGCATATCTTCTTCATAAACTGCCCCCTTTTCCAGTCGCGAATGTTGTATTCGTATAAATCGTATCACGTGCTGAGCGTACCGAATATCACTTATGGATCTGACAAGAATATTTTATAGATGTGCCACTCTGCCGAGGCTCTTTTCAGGGGGTGGCTTTCTGTTTCAAAAATGGTCACAGAAGACATTCAAGAAGAAAGCAGCTTTATGTCAGGACGGTCTTTTAATCGGGATGAGGGTCTTTTCCGAGTTGCACCCAACGGCATAGAAAAGATAACCGCTGGTGATCAGAAAAGAAAAAAATGAGCTGTAGGGATAATAAATGTCCAGTGCCGCATGTACGGTTTCGAGCATAATGGCAGGGGTGAATGCGACGACGGATAGCCTGACCAATGTTTTGAAATCAATCTGAATATTAAAATACTTCGCAAAGCTGCTGCCAAGCAATGCGAGAAGAAGCGCCTGCACGACATGGTAAGCGAAAGAGATGAGCAGGGCAAAGGGAAAAAGTACGACGACAAATAGGTTATTGAACACCTCAAGCCAGCTATAGATTAGCTTTGGGGTTATGGTAATGTCGCTCATGTCTGTGAGGGATATGCTGCGTGCCTCCTTTGTGTCATTGTCCTTCCTGACAATCAGATTGTCTCTGGTCAGGAGGGCCATCGCCGGGGTGTTATCCAGAGACGTTATCTGTCCCGAAGTGTCGATGATAGCAACCGGCGTATTGTTCTTCTTGTCGTAGATATAAAAAGGTGCGGTTTCCCTGATCGATGCCCTTCCCTTGGCGATCGTGATCATAGGCACCTGATCGACATACTGCGGTGCCTGGTCAGCAATGAATTCGGAGATATTCCTGTTCATGTTCATCATCTCAGGGACCCAGTAGAATATCAGGAGGACCAGGAGGTAGGGAAGACAGAGACCCTTCCAGTTCCTTCTAATGTCCTGATAGAGGGGACGAGAAAAGAAAGACAGGTAAAGGGTCTGAAACAGGGTAAAGGTCCTTGGGTCCTTATTCACTTGCATGGTGATGCATAGCTATTCTGAAAGAGCGGTTTTGCTGTTGTCAAGGGTAAAAGGGATTAGCGTAACATTTCGATATTCTTGACCAGACCCTCGAGCAGGAACATGATCGATTCAGCATCCAAAAACCTGTCAGCCGTTTGATCGAAGAGTATCTTTACCTTTGACGGGAATTCGTCTTCTTCAGGCCAGTACAATATGATGACGGGCATTCTGGGCAGAAGATAGAGTTCCCATGCATACGGTGTTGGAAATTCCGAAGAACGCGCCGCTCCCATTTTTTCAAGTGTTGCCGTGGTTTTCCTGGTGTCAGCATCGAATAATTCCTTCAACGGGTCTTCGCAGTCCCTGCGAAATGACGAGGCCTTGACCATGCCGCTTTTGAGTTCGCCATAGGAGACCCACTTGCCGCTGAGAATCGCCTTTCCTCGTGTATTGATGTAATGAAGCAGGAGTATCTTGGTCCATGGCGTAATTGGACCTGACGATCGTATCTCTCCGTCAGGGGATATCTCAAATTCCCTGCCGAGACAGGGCATGATGAGCAGGTCGTTCTGCATTCTCCCACCGAGATCACGAGATATTTCCTGGAGGTTAATATCGCTGATCTTTTCCCTGAGGGAACGTATCAGGTCTTCGCGCCAGTCAGCGAGGGTTATTTTACCCTTAAGGTCGTCGATTTCAGAAATGGAGAGCAGAGGACAATCGGAAAGTTGAGCATCTCCCTTAATGACCGAGAGTGCAAAGGGCATGCATGCCCTTTGCCTGCAAACCCCACAGTTTTTTTGGGGAAGCTTCTTGTAAAGTTCGATTGCGTTCATATGTATCTCGATTATACCAGACATGTATATCGCGCTGGTGAAGGTCTGTGCATGATTGTCTGATTACTGGTAAAATGGGTATAACTGAGTAAGCATGGTAACGATGATGAAAATTGTGATATATATGATGTCGGTATACCTCATGGGGGTGTCGGTAATCACTGTTCGTGCGCAGGACTTAGCTTCAGATACCGGCAAAGGGGCATCAGCCTCTGATGTGAAGCACCAAGCCTCGGAGACAGCAGAGACCACGGGGCAGTTCCTGCATCAGAAAAAAGAACAATCTCAGAAGAAGGCCGAGGAACAACTTCACCGTATGGATAAGAAGATCAGGGACCTTGCGATAGAAGCTGAAGATAAAGGAGAAAAGGCAAAGAAAGAAGCGGCTGAAAAGTCTTACGAGATGGCTGGAAAGCTGAAGGAGAAGGGCAAGGCCTTGCGAATCAAGCTTGATGATCTCAAGGCAGCGGGCAGCGAGAGATGGGACTCCTTCAAGAAGGAGTTTGATGTCATGCTCAAAGATCTGGAAAATATGTACGCGCACGCTGTCGCTAAAGTGAGAGCAGGAGATTCGGCAGATTAAGAATAAGAACCACTAAAGGAGGGTGTCATGAAAGTTCCTGAGTATATTACGAGCGATGAAGTAAGAAGGGTCTGCAGGGAGCTGAAGCTGAGAGACTGGTCAAAGATGAAGGATGCAAAGGTGACCGGTAAGGAAGCCGGGATCATCCTCAAAACGGTGAATACGGAAAGAATGCCTGTTTTGCGTGAAGCTTTCCGTCGCGGCCTCGAGGTGGAGCTTGAGCACGGCACCCGGTTCAAGGATGCGAATGTGACGAACAACCATCCGGTGCTGACCGGGATGATCGTACTTGCTCATCTGAAGGAGATGATGGACTACTATGAGCGCCTTGAGGTCGCAGAACTTGAAGGGGACCTGTTCAAGGCAGTGAAAGCGGGCAACATGCAGAAGGTGGCAAAGTATTTCAAGAAGCTGTCCAAGGCAAAACTTGAGCTGAACCGGCTGGAGGCCAAAGCAGCGAACTGATTGGGATTTTCTGTTTGTCTTCAGTTGTCAGCTTTTGCCGTATGGGGATAGTGCTGACAGCGCCCAGGCAAAATCTCGGGAAAAGGAAGCATCAAATTTTCCTTCTCCCAGCGGATGGTCAGAAAGAGGGAGAAGAACAAAGATGCAGGAGAAAAGAGAAAAGCCCCTTTCGGGGCTGGAGATAAGGAGGTTAATTTACTTATACCATTTTTTTTCCTAATAACAAGTGATCTGAATCACCGTACCGTGAAAGAGGATGTCGATCCCGATGGAACGTCAATTGAGAGACAACTGCGGGCGATTTTGTTGAGTTGCGGAGGTTGTTTTTTGAGATGAGGCGTGTTGCCGCTGAACATTCCCCGTACTTTATTCCTTGGCCGCATAAAAAATGGACCGCCGGTAATAAATTCATATATTCTTCAGCATGTGAGGCTAGTATACGCGCAGGAAAAACTCTTCCTAGCTTACATTCCTCCTAATGGTGGCCGGCCTCATCGGCTACAACCTTTCTTTTGCTAAAAAGAGGCTGGCAGCATTGTGTTGGTGCTGAACGTGCCGAAGCATGAACATGATTTCATGAAAAGGGTTGACCGTCAAAAATACCTCTACCTGACAGTATGCTGCCACGTTTGGGCAGTATTTCCGGCTTGGCAATACAGGAGAGAATGTCAACTTAGGCGTTTCTGCAGGAGACACGCTCACGTCATGGTATCAATCTGGTGTTCGGGAGAGGACCGCGTGTGCAGAAATAATATTTACTTCTCCCTAGACAAGCAGATCAGCATGCCTGGGCTGATGGGCCAGGCTCTGAGGGCTTAAGAAGGTTATAGGCGGAGGACTCGTTTCGCTACATACCTTTCCTCAGTTCGGCAATATAGACCGAAAGGAATGAACTAATTTTTTCCTCTTCATCTTTCGGGAACCCGGCAAAAAGATCGAACTGCTTGCGGCCGGAAATCGGCTTGATGACCATGTATCCTTTATCCGACCAGATGACGGCAGTTTCCTCGCTCAGAAAATTGAGTTTTCCGATTATCTGGCTCTTATCCTTGTAGAGCGCCTTAAACTCATCAACGCGTAAACGGGAAAATTGTACGGAGTCGCGGTATGTTTTCTGGATATCTTCAAAGGACATTCCCGATCGCGCGGCCTTCTGGAGATCTGCTGCAGTCACTGTTTTTTGCGATGACCTGCCCTTCTTATAATCGACGGCCAGTATCTCGACGGAGAGGTCTGGCGCAGCATACTCATAGGTCTTCTCGATGAAATTGCCGATTATCAGCAACCTTCTGAGATAATCAGCTTCATCTGCTGCAAGCTTGTAATAGTTCGCCGTTTCCTGATATCCCTTTTCATCCAGCATTGCTCCTGATCTTGCTGCTTCTTCACTGAGGAGTTGTTCATTAATGAAGTCGTCAAGGGGGTTTCCTGTCCTCCAAATCGGTTCCTGTATACCCAACTTCTCAATGGCGTGATCCGAAGCCGAAACGGCGTGTATGATCTGCGGGAGAGTATAGACTTTCCCCCGGATAAGAAGAAATTCATCCTGTGGTGAATCAGGCTGCAAGGACAACTGCCCTTCCTGGTTCGGCAGAGGTGGCTGTTCTACCGCGGTACTTTGTTCCGTCAGATGCGGGAGGGTATTTGTTATTATCTTAGTCTGCCGCTCTTCATTTTTTGTGATTTTTTCCCTGAGCATGGCGGAATTCTGATCTGTATCAGAAGTCACCTCTTCATAACTTCTCCATAGCTCTTTGAAAATGAGCTCAATCTGACTCAACCTCGCAATGTCAGCACGTAACGCCTCCGCACTTTTTCTTTCCTGTTCTGCCTCGCGCCGGATGTTCTCCTGGACTTTTTTGGCATCGGAAAGCTCTGCCTCCTTTTGCCAGACCTGCTGCTCCAGCTCGGAGATCTTCAGCAGGAGAGAATCACGTGTATGCAGTTTCTGATCAGAACTGCCCGGCAGTTCCCTTTTCTGTTCAAGGTCGATTTCTGAACGGCTCTTTTCCGTCTGAAGCCTTTCTGCTTCAGATAACAGCCTATCCCGTTCATCCCTGATTTGCCGAAGCGTGTTTTCCATGTCAGCGATCTTCTGCAGCTTTGCTTCGGCTTCTGCATATTGTTTTCTCAGGAGTGATTCTTTTGTTTCAAGATCTGATATGCGGAGCTGGTGGTCCCTGATGGCTTTTTTTTCTTCTTCAAGAAGAGCTCTCATTCTGTCCCGATCATCTATGACCTGAGCTATCCGCTGGTCTTTTTCCTCTGAGCTATAGGCATCATCGGACGGAACATTCTCTGCTGCCGGAGCTGTCCCTTGCCCGTCTTTTACCGTAACGGAAGAACGTGCCTTTGCGATCTCAGCCAACTCGCTGTCAATAAAGGAAAGGAATGGGCTTTCAGGGAATCCCCGCTTTATGTCAAGAAACAGCTGTTCTGCTTCAGTATATGATTCCAGAGCGATAAGCGCTTTACCAAGCCAGAACTGGGCAGCATCGCGCGCTGAGCTGTGCGGGAATTCCCTGAGAAATGCCCTGAAGGTCTCAGCTGCCTTATCCGGTTTAAATGAAAAGAGGTATTCATACCCCTTACTGAACATCTCAGTTTCACGGTCACCGCCAAAAACAGCTGAAAGGGACAGTGTAACGAAAAGCAGGAGGCAGGCTGCAGTACGGCAGATGAGTATGCAGTTTGGTCGAATGGTCAAGGCTTCCATGTTCGATATGATTTCCTGTGTAAGTATACCAGATACCTGCCGGTGTTCTCATTGCTATTTGAGTTTCTGTTTTATAGAATAGACAAAGCTGACAAGGAGATTCTCATGCTTATTGTAATGCATCATTCTGCAACGCCTAAAGACGTAGAACGTATAAAAGACACGATCATCAAGATGGGGCTGAAACCGGTTGCCATCCCTGGCGCTGAGAGGACCGCCATCGGTATTATCGGCAACCAGGGATGGATCGATGATGCTCCACTCAGAGGTCAGAAAGGGATCCTCGAAGTCATCCATGTTACCAAACCCTACAAGCTGGTAAGCAGAGATTTTCATCCGTCCGATTCGGTCATCAGGCTCGGCGGCGCAGTGAAGGTAGGCGGAAAGTCCCCGTTCCTTTTTATTGCCGGCCCCTGTGCTGTTGAGAGCAGGGAACAGATTTTCAAAACGGCCCGCTTTATCAAGAAACTCGGCATTTCCGTCCTGCGCGGCGGGGCATACAAGCCGAGGACAAGTCCGCATAGCTTTCAGGGGCTGAGGGAGGTTGGCATAGAGATACTGGATGAAGTCAGGCAGGAAGTCGGCATTCTCGTTGCTACGGAGGTGATGAGCCCGGACCAGGTAGAGATGACAGCACAGAAGGCGGACATCCTGCAGATCGGTGCCCGGAATATGCAGAATTTCGACCTGCTCAAGGAGGTCGGCAAGATCAGAAAACCGGTCATTCTGAAGCGGGGTCTCTCGGCAACGCTTGAGGAGTTGCTGTCTTCGGCGGAATACATTCTTCTTGGGGGTAACCCGGACGTGATCCTTTGCGAGCGCGGTATCCGTACTTTCGAAACCGCCACAAGGAATACCTCAGACCTGTCGGTAATCCCGCTTGTCACGGCAAGTTCCCATCTGCCGGTGATCTTTGACCCGAGCCACGCGACCGGAAAACGAAGCCTAGTGTCCCCGCTCTCGCTGGCCGCTGCAGTTGTAGGAGCTCACGGCATTATGGTCGAGGTGCACCCGGAACCTGAGACAGCGCTCTCCGACGGGCCGCAATCGCTCCATTTCAGGGAGCTAGAGAAGCTCAAGGAACAGGTTGATGCCCTCACCGCCTTCATGAAGACCAAAGTCATGCTGAAGTAATCTTGGATCCGCTCTGACGGAACCTGCTGAAGGTAAGAACAGATGGCACTGCCGGGCTATCGGTAAATACCACCAGGCTGGTTCAGGGAAATGGAGAAGAAACGCGATGGGGCAGGCAGAAGACCTGCCCCTGAAAGCGCGATATATTCATCAGTAATGGTTCTTGCCCTTGTGTCCATGCTTCTCCTGTTTGCGGTGTTCTTTGTATTCCCTGTGATGCTCTTTTTCTTCATGCTTCCATTGGTGTTTGTCCCAATATTTATCCCTCTGCCATGTCCTCCAGTTTTTCTTCATTTGACCGTATGGAATATGCTGTTGGCCGGGAGGTGCCTTGCGCCAGTTCGGGGGAAGGTCGTGAATATGTCGGGGAAGTCGTTTCTCTTCAATATGAACCCATTTCCCGTTATAGCTTGAGGAACGATACCAGTATCCCTGATACGGCCGATACCAGTAACCACCGTAAAAGACGATGTCCACATCTACTGCAGGGGGAAAGTAGGCATAGGTTCCCGGAATGACGAATACATCAGGCGGCGCCGGCAGGAGCAGAGGAGGGGGTGGAGGAGGGACATTTATTCCTATGTTGACGTTCACGGTGGCAGAGCTGCTGCTGATCATGATAAAAAGAAAAAAGCTGCTGCAGAGAATGATAAGGGTCTTTCTGAGCATTAGGTGCCTCCCTTGTATGAAGTGGTCTATCATACCACAAGTTTCTGCGTATAAAACCCTATAACAGTGAAAAGGTTTCCCAAAAAGGACGCATCGACAGAAGAGGGTGCTGTCAGATACAATATCCTGTGTTTACCATCGGGAATATAGCCTTGTCGCAGCCCCTGCTTCTTGCTCCCATGGCCGGGATCACTGACCTTCCTTACAGACTTCTCCTCCGGTCATTTGGGTGTGAGCTTGCCTTCCTGGAGATGATATCTTCCCAATCACTTGTGCATGAATCGAAAAGGACCAGGCGGATGCTCTCTTCTGCCGCTGAAGACCGGCCCCTTGGAGCACAGCTGCTGGGAAACGAAGAAGAGGCTGTGCTGAAAGCGCTCGAAAATATCCGCCCCTGCGGTTTTGATATGATCGATCTCAATGCTGCCTGTCCCGTGCCGAAGATAACAAAAAAGGGCAAAGGTGCCAGTCTTCTCAGAGAGCCGAAAAAAGTGAGATCACTGCTTGATGTCCTTGTAAAAAACTCGGATGTGCCGGTCACGGTCAAGATCAGGGCTGGATGGGACAGGGGTTCGGTCAATGCCAGGGATGTAGCCCTTCACGCTGAAGATGCAGGCATAAGCGCCTTGACGATCCATGGCAGAACAAAGGAACAGGGATATAGCGGGAGAGTTGATTACGCGGTAATCAAAGACGTGAAGGAAGCGGTTTCCATTCCGGTGATCGCGAGCGGAGATGCGATTTCACCTCAGATGATCAGGAAGATGTTTCATGAAACAGGATGCGATGCTGTTGCCATAGCGCGCGGGTCTCTCGGTAACCCCTGGATATTCAGGGACACGATAGCCTACCTCGAAACGGGCACCATACCGGAACGGCCTGCTCCTGGTGAGATAGCGGATACCATGAGAAGGCATCTGGATCTTATCTGTACCTTTTATGGAGACAAATGCGGTACTATCCTGTTTCGTAAGCTCTTTTCCTGGTACGTGAAGGGTCTCCATGAGATACGGACCGTCAAGGAAGACGCTTTCAGGGCGCTGACACGGGAGCAGATGATGTTTCTTATCGAGAGAATCCGGAACTATGCATATCGTCATCCGGAAGGCGCGTACGAAGGTTTTGTGCTGTCCTGCTGATATGACGAGCGGGACGGTCATGCTGGGATGATGAGAGTAATCGTGTTATTCCTCCCCCTGCTCCTGTTGTGTGCTGGGACTGCCACATTAGCGGATGCTTTCCGGGTCACAACAGAGCCCCAAACAGTTTATCCCGGCGACCCTTTTCTCATTAGGATCACGGAGCTGAGCAGCGCGCACCATCCTGTCGCATCCTTCGCCGGCAGGAAGTTCATGTTCGTCACCTGCGGGGATGACTGTGCAATAGCCGTTTGTGCAGCTGATCTGGCGCTGAAGCCGGGCAAATACCGGATTATGGTTACCGCAGGAAAAAGGAAAAGACGCGCGACCATTACTGTCCGGCGTCATGAGCCCGCGGTCGCGCGCATAACCCTGCCTCCGGATAAAGTGACGCTCAGCCCTGATGACATGCAAAGGGTTGAAAGAGAGGAGAATCTTCTCAAGGCCATCTGGATAGAGCACGCAGAGAAGATGTGGGACGGAAGCTTTCTGCTCCCCCTGCAGAATGAGGTATCCACACAGTTCGGCGTAAAGAGGGTTATCAATAACAAGACGGTGAGTTTTCACCGGGGAATCGATATCCGGGGGAAAGAAGGCGAAGGGGTCAGGGCGTCAAACAGCGGAAGGGTTGTTCTGGCAGAGGAGCTTTATTTTGGTGGCAATACCCTTGTCATTTCGCACGGCATGGGTATCTTCACGGTCTACATGCACCTGGACAGTTTTGGCACGAATAAGGGGAAAGATGTCTCAAAGGGAGAAATTATCGCTTTTGTCGGGTCAACAGGAAGGTCTACCGGACCGCATCTGCATTTCGGTGTGAAGGTGCAGGATGCCAGTGTTAATCCGGTGACGTTCATGGAGCTGAAGCTATAAGCTGCAATTTGACGGTTCTGTCTACAGGAAAGGATACCATGGTATGAAATTTGAGAATTTTGACGTAAGCAAAGATACCCTGCGGACTATTTCGAAGATCGGGTTCGAGGAACCGACTCCGATTCAGGTTGCAGCGATTCCCCGCATCATGCAGGGGATCGATCTGATCGGGCAGGCCCAGACCGGAACCGGCAAGACTGCAGCATTTGGAATCCCGATCATTGAAATGCAGAGAAAGGGCAGAAAACCGTTTGCTATCGTCATGGAACCCACCCGCGAACTTGCCGTGCAGGTTGCACAGGAACTGAACAGGATAGGAAGTGGAAAGAACGTCCACGTATTCCCGGTGTATGGCGGAAAATCCATGGAGAACCAGATCAGGACGCTGCGGACAGGGGTGGATGTTGTTGTCGGTACACCCGGCAGGATTATTGATCATATCCAGCGTAGGACGATCTCGCTGTCTGACATCAGGATCGTGGTTCTGGATGAAGCTGATGAAATGCTCGACATGGGTTTTATCGAAGATATCGAGACGATCCTTACCGCAACTCCTGCAGAGCGCCAGACGCTGCTGTTTTCAGCTACCATGCCGCAGGCGATAGTGAATATATCACGAAAATATATGCGTTCGCCGGAAAAGATCAGAATCAACCCCAAGGACATTGTCGTCCCGGAGATCAAACAGGTCTTTTACGAGGTGAAGGACGCTGACAAGATCAATGCCCTGACCCGTCTCATCGATGTGGAAGATCCCCAACTGGCGATTGTTTTCTGCCATACCAAGAGGGATGTGGACGATGTGGCGATGAAGCTCCAGCAGATGGGGTATAACGCAAATGCCCTTCACGGGGATTTCACGCAGGCTCACCGGGATGAGGTGATGGACAAGTTCAAGAGGGGAAAGCTTGACATTCTGGTTGCTACGGACGTTGCGGCCCGCGGATTGGATATTAAGAACGTGACCCATGTGATTAATTTCAGCATACCGCAGAACCCTGAGAACTATATCCACCGGATTGGCCGCACCGGTAGGGCCGGGAAGTCGGGTATTGCCATAACGCTGGTGACGCCACGAGAATATCGCCACCTCAGGCTGATCGAGAAGACTGCCAGGACCACGATTGACAAAAAAAGACTTCCATCCCCGAAAGAGGTTCTGAAGGCCAAGGAAAAGAGCATTATTAAGGAGATCACCGCGATCATAACCGATAGGAAGCATGAAGGGTATCTCGGGACAGTCGAAGGATTGGCTACTGCCTGCAGTCTTGCGGACATTGCGGCCGCTTCCCTATGCCTTGCCTACGGAGAACCCAAGGTCACAACGATGGAGGAGCCGGCTGAACGCGGTGGAATAGCGCGGCTCTTCATGACCATCGGGAGGAAGGACAAAATATCTGTCAACAATATCGTGAAAGCGATAGCCACCGGCGCACGGATACCGGGCAGCAGGATCGGCAAGATCGACGTCCATGATGCGTTCACTTTTGTCGAGGTGCCTGCTGACCTTGCTGATATGGTCATCCATTCGCTCGACGATATGATGGTGATGGGCAGGCGCGTATCTGTAAAACAGGCCAAGGCACGCAATAAATAGCCGGCTATTGCCTCTTGGGAGTAAATCGAGGCGCGGTCTGCGAAGGGACATAGGGTATTTCTTCGATCTCTTCGTCATCTTCCTCGTCTTCGTTGTCAGGAAAAACCTGGGGTTTTACCGCGCCTGGCTGAGGAACTGCTGGCCGCGCAGGGACCGGAACCGGGCGTCGTACCGGCACAGGCTGGAGGGTTGCAGGCCGTGGAGGCTGCAGTGGAGAAGGCAACTGCGGCCGCACGATCGGCTGTATCCCTGTGGGAGATCTAAGTCCGGACAGCGCCGGACTCCCGGGAGCAGACGTGTAGATCTCCAGCGTGCTGATATCACCCTTCGTATCATAGTGGATAAGGTAGTTGCTTTCTTTTACCAGAGTGAGGAGCCGGGAGACACCCCTCTCGATCTCAATATCTGAAAATTTGGTATTCAGTTTTTTGCCGAATGCCGTACCGGACCCTTGAACCCTGAAATTGGCCTTGTCTGCTATCGTACGGATGACCGTACCGAAATCCGTGTTCTCGATTTCGACGGTCAGAAGATGGTCTTTTACCTCGATATTTATGATCTGTTTTGGCGGTTCAGGTTCCGCTGGCTGGGCAGTTTCCTCTTCATCAGCCTCGTCAGGATCTGCCTGATGTTGCTGAGCTGCAGCTGCAGACACTGCAGCTGCGAGAACAAACAGCAGACAGAGGAGCTGATATGGAAGTCTGTCAGGCATGCTTCTCCTTTTCCTGTTTTTCAGCAACGATCTTCTGCGCAAGGTGAGCCGGTACCTCTTCATAGTGGGAGAACTCCATGGAGTACAGGCCCCTGCCGGACGTAAGACTGTGAAGCTGGTTTGCATAGGTGAGCATTTCTGCCATAGGCACTAGTGCATTGATCTTCTGGTTGCCGCCGGCCTGCGGCTCGACTCCCTGCACCTTGCCCCGTTTTGAGTTCAGGTCGCCGATGATGGCGCCAAGAGATTCCTCAGGGATGGTTATCTCGGTCTTCATGATCGGTTCCAGAAGGGCAGGCTTGGCTTCCTGAACGGCCTTTTTGATAGCCATGGAACCGGCTATCTTGAAGGCCATTTCTGAGGAGTCGACCGTATGGTAAGAACCGTCGAAAAGCGTCACACGCAGGTCAACGGTCTGGTAGCCGGCAACTACTCCCTCATGCATTGCCTCGATGATGCCTTTCTCAACTGCAGGTATATACTGACGCGGGATAGCCCCGCCGACGATCTTGTCAACGAATTCAAAGCCGGCTCCCCGCGGCAGCGGTTCGATGGTAATATGACAGTCACCGTACTGACCCTTTCCACCGGACTGTTTCTTGTATTTGCCCTGTACGGTAGCCGACCCGCGGATCGTTTCACGGTAGGGTATCTTGGGCGTTTTCATCTCTATCTCTACGCCGAACCGTCTTTTCAGTCTTTCGAGCATGACCTCGATATGCACCTGTCCCATTCCTGAGATGAGCATTTCCTTGGCCTCTTCATCCCGACTGAACCTGAGGGTCGGGTCTTCTTCCAGCACCTTATGAAGGGCGACGCTCACCTTCTCCTCGTCACCCTTTGATTTAGGAGCGATTGCATAGGAGATGATCGGGTTTGCGAATGTTACCTTTTCGAGGATGATCGGCTTTGTATCATCGCAGAGGGTGTCGCCGGTATTCGTCTCTTTCAGTTTTGCGACAACGGCGATCTCCCCTGCACCGAGGGTCTGCACCGGGACATGCTTTTTCCCCTGAAGGTAGAAGACCTGACCGATCCTCTCCTTGGCATCGGCAGTCGAATTGTAGACGTTTGAGTCCGCCTTGAGCGCGCCGGAATAAACCCTGAAGAGCGAGAGCTTGCCGGCATACGGGTCTGCAATGGTCTTGAACACATATGCGGACAAAGGCTCCGTATCTGAAGGTTTCCGGAGTATCTCCGCGTTGTCTTTCGGGTTCTTTCCCCGGATAGGAGCAATGGTTGCCATTTCTACCGGAGAGGGGAGGCAGAGCAAGATCGTATCCATGAGATTGGTTGTGCCGATATTTTTTGTTGCTGCGCCGCATGAAACCGGTATGTATTTTCTCGAAAGCGAGCCTTCCTTTATGCCGGCGACGATCTCATCCTGCGTCAGCTCATTTCCTTCAAGATATTTTTCGAGCAAAGCATCGTCTGACTCGGCGATCTTTTCTATGAGTTTTTTTCGGTATTTATCGGTCTCTGCACTCAGTTCGGCAGGGATCTCGCCTTCGGTGATTTTGTTGCTGTTCAGCGTAAACGCCTTCATATGCACAAGATCGATTATGCCGGAGAACGATTCGCCGGAGCCGATCGGGATCTGCAGGGGGATCGGCTCTGTCTCGAATGAGCGCTGGATTTCATCAAGTGCCCGCTCGAAATTTGCCGTGTCCTTATCCATCTTGTTAATAAATACGATCCTCGGTATCTCGTATTCGCAGGCATATTTCCAGACTTTTTCGGTCTCGGCCTTGACGCCTGAGATCGCGCTTACGAGGATGACGGCCCCGTCGACTACCCTGAGGCAGCCTTTGGTATCTTCGATAAAGTTGATAAAGCCGGGCGTGTCGATGAGATTTATGCGGTATTTGTTCCAGTCGCAGAAAGCAAGGGATGACGTTATGGTTATCTTTCTGTCGATCTCTTCGGGCTCAAAGTCTGTCACCGTTGTGCCATCCTGCACATTGCCCAGCCTGTCGGTCATGCCGGAACTGAAGAGCATTGCCTCGACCAGCGACGTTTTTCCTGCACCGCTGTGAGCGATCATCGCGACATTTCTGATGTTCCCTGTCTCAAAATTTGACATACAACCCCCCTCTATTATTTTAGTAAGTTGCCAGCGGCAAGGAACAGGTAATGACCGCTCCCTGTTCTCATTATCCATATCAGAAGCCTGAAGCTTTTACTATTCTGATTCTTGATCCAAGATTTCTTCAATGACCGGAGTCGACTCGGTCTTTTTTGCCTGTTTTTGGGACCAGAATTTAATAAGTATAAATGATGCAAGGAGAAAACTGAACCCGAAAAGAGCGGAAAGAATATCGGAATCCCTCGCGGGAAAGAAACGGGGCATGATCTCCTTGCCAAAGACAGCGCCGATCACCAGAAAAATCGCCGGAATACCGTAGATGATCATGGACCCTTTCATGTAGGCATAGGAATGTACCATGACCCTCACCCGCTGACCTATGACCGCCCCCGCTTTATTCAGGGCCTCAATCTCCATGGACTGTTCTCCCACAGCGCAGGTTCCTGCCGTACAGCCCTCGCATGAGCTTTTTTTCGGAACAGAGACCCTGGCATAGCGTCCCTCAATACTTATTATGGTACCGATCTCCTCAAGCATTTTAAATTTTACCATACAGGGTTTCAAAAAATCAGTGAACGATATCAACAGAAGGAAAGGGCAAAATGGAGAGTTTTCGTGACATGAAGGTGACGGGCACGGGAAAAGACCTTACTGTTCGCGCATCGCGCATACACGGAGCAGAGGGAACACTCATTCGTTGACCTGAACGATATTGGCCACAGCTATTACTGCCCTCCAGCCGAGGTCGATAAATGATAATTATATTGATGGAGGATAAAGGGGATATGCTAAAGTGCCCAGCATTATGGCGGGNNAGGGTTATCAGCCCTGCTGTTCAGCACGCAGACAGAAATGCAGGCGTGATCAATGGCAATACCATTGAGGATATCGTATCTGCAGACTCTGTCCCGCTCCATGTCAGGGTATACGATTTCCCCGGACATGTAATTGCACCCTGTCTATGCAACTATCATCTGCATCTTCCCGCATCAGCATACGGGCTCTATAAGAAGAGTTATAGGACGCGGCGTTGTTGATATTGAAGATGAAAAGCGTACGATCGATGCTCTGCTGTCTGCCGGTGTTGACTACATCAAGATCGTTCAACCCGGCATCTATGACCCTGAGACGGACAGGATAACACCCGGCGGCTTTTGAACAAAGAGAGCTTCGGTTGATTATAGCGTATGTTCAGATAAAGGATTGCCGGTCTTCTGCTACGCAAACGGTGACAGGGCAATCCGGAAGGCGGTAGAAGAAGGAGTATCAGCACTTATTCATGGGCTGCTGGTTTCTGATGATACCCTTGCAGAGATGGCCGAAAAGAGCACTGCATTTATCCCAGCCATACGGGCTTTTGAGGGCCTTCGCTTGCTTCAGGCGAACCGTACGTACATGCCAGCGGTATCTTGAGCGGGCTGTTGAAGGACATCTGGCCGCAGTAAGCAGGGCGTATGAAAAGAGCATGACGGTGCTTCCCGGAAGTAACTAGGAATTGCGTCTGATGATCGTGGCCGGCATCTCTCATGATTATGCCACCGGCGCTGCATGCATTGGTCTCCCGGAAGGGGCACAGTACGCCGATGCCCTGGTTCTGGAAGGCCTCACTATCCGTCATGTGATCAGAAGGGGAAAATTTATTGCTCAAAGCCAACACGAACTGGTTGACTTCTGATAAAATAACAGTTAAGAAATAATGAAACTATATGAAAGGAGATTTACCATGCTGAAACGTCTGCTCGTCGCGACTTTCTTGCTCCTTATGGCGGTTTCTTATGGCGCTGCATCTGAAGTGGGGATTATATCTGTTGAAGAGCTGAAGAAGATGGTGGATGCAAAGAAACAGTTTACCATTGTTGATGCACGCACGGAAAAGGAATTCTTGGATGGTCATATCCCGATGGCGGTAAATATTCCTCCGGAGAAACTCGTCGACTTATCAACCCTGCTTCCAAAGAACAAGAACCGTCTTATCATCTTTTACTGCCGGGGAGCTGGCTGAGGTCTCTCGAAGCAGGCTGCGGTCGCAGCCGAAAATGCCGGTTACCGGAATATCCGGATATTCCAGGGCGGTTATCCCGAGTGGACAGCAAAAGGGTATAAGATCGTTACAAAATAGCGGAAAGGGTGTTCAATCAGATGAGACGTTTTACGCTTTGTTTCGTCGCCGTTACCAGTTCGTTCCTCTTGACCCCTGATATGGCGGCAAGGGGGCATGATAAGCCATCTGCGGTACTTCTGACCGAGCGTCAGAACAGTGACATCAGGGTTGTCATGTACATGACCCCGTGGTGACCATACTGCAGGAAGGCCCGTGAATACCTTGAAGGCCTTGGGGTGAGTCTGATCGAGTATGACGTTGAAAATGACGGCGAAAGGGTAGCACAAATGAAAAGATTGAGCGGCGGCTCAACCATGGTGCCGCTCATAGACATCGAGGGCATTATCATCAGGGGATATGTCCCTGAGGAGATGAAGGACGCAGTAGAGAAAAGAAAAAAACGTTCAATGTAGGAGATAGTGGAACATGAAAATATTGAAAAGCATAGTACATTATTTCGTAGGAAAGGAAGAAGACTGTCAGCCGAGAAACCTCGGCAGGAATGATGCATGCTGGTGCGGCAGCGGCAGGAAATACAAGAGATGCCATCTTGCGGAGGACGAACGGAGTCTCAGTTCGAAGTATGCCGCATCATGCGGCAAGACCTGAAGCGCATCATAAGCTGAGTTCAGCTTCTTCAGTCAGTCAACCAGCTCCCCCATCTGTCTTTTCCCGGGAATATCGGGATTCATAGGCTGTGAACAGCACCGGAGAAATGGGTAAGGATCTATTCAGTGAAAAAGATGTCCTTTCCATGGGGTTTCCCGGGCGCATCGTGCACCACTTTAAGAAATGCTCTGTTATTTGCTCACGCGTTACAGGCTGTAAGTGATATATCCGTAAAGTGGGCATGAAAACTTCTTTATTATCAATGCAATTACGTTTCCCTGCGCCATGATATAATTGAACTCCGGTCATCGAGGTCTTTGAGAAAGGGCTATTGCAGCAGTAGTAAGCTGTGTCAGGGATGATAATGCAGAAAGTACACCTCAAAAGAACAAAGCGGCTGCATCGCGGCCACCTTTGGATATTCTCGAATGAACTGTATGAGAACCCGAAAAAATATGCTCCTGGGTCGCTTGTTGATGTCCGTGATATGCACGATGTTTTCATCGGTATTGGGTATGTCAATCCGAACAGCCTTATATCCGTCAGACTTCTCACAAAAAAGGACGAGGGCATAGACCGGGGTTTCCTGACCCGCCGGATAAAAGCAGCGGCCGGCTTGAGGCAAAGGCTGTTTGGCAATCGCGATGCGTACCGCGTTATCTACAGTGAAGGTGACTATCTCCCTGGGCTCATTGCCGACAGATATGGTCACTGCATTGTGCTCCAGTTCCTTACCTTTGGCATGGAAGCCATGAAGGATCTGGTTAGCGAAGTGATTGACGAATTGCTCTCTCCCGGAGTGATAATCATCAGGAACGACAGCAGGGTAAGGCTTCTTGAAGGACTGCCTCTGTATAAAGAGGTGGTAAAAGGAACACTTGAGAAACTCCCTGTTATCCATGAGGACGGAGTAATGTTCGAGGTCGATCCCTATGAAGGGCAGAAGACCGGTTTTTTCCTTGATCAGCGTGATAACCGTATCAGCCTCAGGAAATATATAAAAGAAGGGAAGGGGCTGGACCTCTTCTCCTATATAGGCGCCTGGTCACTGCATCTCGCATCATCCGGAGCAGAGATCACCTGCGTTGATTCATCCGAAAGGGCGATCGCAGGGACGAAGAGGAATCTTGATCTCAACAATCTGCACCAGAGGGTCTCCTGCGCCTGTGAAGATGTCTTTTCTTTTCTCGAAAGGGAGCTGCAGTCGGGCGGCAAAGCGTATGACTTCATTGTCCTTGACCCTCCTGCTTTTGTGAAGAGCGCCGGCAGGCTGAAAGAAGCGGTGAAAGCCTATCGTGAGCTGAATGATATGAGCATGAGGCTCCTTAGGGCAGGTGGCATCATGGCAACCTCGTCCTGTTCCTATCATCTCAACAGAACACTTTTTGCTGAGATGCTTCACGATGCATCGCGCAGAGCTCAGCGGGAAATACGGCTCCTCGAATTCCGCGCGCAGGCACCCGATCATCCTATTTTGCTCTCAATGCCGGAGACCGAGTATCTGAAGTGCGCCTTTCTTGTTGTTGACTGACAAACAGGTATAGCCTTTCCGGTCAATTTTCTCTTTCCCCCTTCTTTTTTTGC
>DKBO01000002.1 GCA_002448975.1 Nitrospiraceae bacterium UBA6898 | reverse complement strand
CCTGACACGCCTCTCCTCCCTATTCCTCTTTCCCGTATTGCGGCGCATTCCGGACTATGTCATCGTTCCAGACCGTGCCCATTTTCTCATACTCCTGCCTGACGCTCCTGAGGATATGCTCCATTTTGATAACACTCCCGTTGCCGGCTGCAAGGAAAGCGGCATTGAGCACGATATTCCGAATATGCCCGCCGGAGACATGAAATTCCCTCGACAGGAGGGTGAAATCGATCTGGTCGCTGACCGGAGCTGCAGCAGGAAAGTGCGTCTGCCAGATCCGTCGCCTGCTCTCCTCATCCGGGAACGGGAACTCGACGATGAACCGGATACGCCGGACAAAGGCCTCGTCGATGTTCTGGCGCAGGTTGCTTGCAAGGATCACCACACCGTCGTACTCCTCCATCTTCTGGAGGAGATAGCTGATCTCGATGTTCGCGTAACGGTCATGCGAATCGGACACCTCAGTGCGCTTGCCGAAGAGCGCATCCGCCTCGTCAAAGAACAATATGGCGTTTGCGGTTTCAGCCTCTTCGAATATTTTGTTCAGGTTCTTCTCGGTCTCGCCGNNTCGGCGGCCATGGTCTTGCCGGTGCCGGGGGGGCCGGAAAAAAGCACGCTGAGACCCTTTCCATGCGAGAACTTTCTGCCAAATCCCCAATCCCCGTATACCCGCTCGCGGTGCATCACCTGACTGCATATCTCCCGGATAAGCGTCATCTGCACATCGGGGAGAATGATGTCGTCCCATCCGAACCGCGGCTCGATTTTCAGAGACATCTCCCTGAGCCGCTGGTTCGACTGCTCCCTGCAGGCGGTCAGCAGCCGGGGCAGCAGATCTGTTTCTTCTCCCTCTCCGCTAAGGAGCATGGCATCCTGCGCGCTCTGCAGGCTGTCGCGGATCCGGCCGGGGGTAAGTCTGAAGCGGGAGGCGAGCATTTCAGCCCATCCCTCTTCCTCGGCTTCCCTGATGTTCGACAGCGCCGCCTGCCAGATCTCTTTTCTTACTATCGGATCTGCAACCGGCATTTCTTTTGTGTAGAGGGCAATTCCTTCGCCCCTGACGCCTTCCCTCATGCGCTTTTCCGAACCGAGGAAGACGAGCCATCCTGCCTCCTGGATGAGCAGCGTAATTCTCCTGATCATTTCCGCAGGGCGTTCCGGTTCAGGCATCAGGTGATCAAGATTTTCGAGATAGACACCTGCCTGCATCAGCAGGCCCTCACGGAAAACCGCCCTCAGCAGGACGTCGAGGTCAGTTTCACGGGTATTGAGCATGGCCATATCGCAGGCGATAAGCGGACACCCGAGGTGCGAAGAGATCGCTCTGGTGAGTCCGAGCTTGCCCGCTCCGTAGGGGCCGTAGAGGTGATAAACGATTTTCTTCCGGCCCTGTGATGATCTGAAATGGTTGTCAGCTGCGGCTGCAAACGTGCGCGCGCAATCCGCATCGCCAAAACCCTCGTGGACGTCACTGCAGGCCTGGTAGATCCGGCAGATCCCTGCGAGCCGGTCATCCATCATGGTTACGCCGAGCAGAAAATGTGCAATGCGCTCCGTAAGCCTGAAACCGCGCCTTTGCCAACCCGAATTCTCGCGGCTTTCTACCGGCTGAAGGATTTCCGATCGCAGGAGCCGCGCATGGGATGAAAAGACCGGCCTCGCATTCCAGTGATCAAACCGGCCGTCACAGACGAGTCCGGCAATGAAATCAGCCAACGGATGCTGCAGCGAGATATCGTCCTGGAGGTAGGCATATATCCTCCGATATCGGGGATCGAGTTCAGACGCCAGGCAGATGACAACGACTTCTTTTTCGAACACCGACAGACCGTAGAGTGAGACAAGCGCAGGCAGGCCGAGAAAGATATGCTGCTCCGCTGAAGCTGCCACTCTCTTTTGCATCTCCTGTTCCAGCTCCTGTAATTCTGCTGCAGCGTCAGCCGATATCAGGCCTTTTCCATGGCCCCTCCGGGCCGGATCGAGCAGTCGGTCGATCTCGCGGTCATGGATATAAAGATGCTGAACTGCAGGGTCATGCTGAGCGCCTGTCTGTTTGCGGAACTCATCCACCCTGATCCGGAGCAGGATATCAAGCCGCTTCATTTCATCGCTGATGTGCTCCATGCTGTTCCGGTAGGGTTCTACGTTCTTTTTCCTTTTCAAGGAGTCACCTCAAAGAAAAAGGTCTGTCTGCAGAGGTTCGCGACATCGATACGGATTTCATGAAACCCCGGGGCGAGGTCTGCCGGAAGACTGAAGGAGAAGCTCTGCCCGCTGATCGCTATACCCTCGGCAACCCGTTTTCTGCCTATGGTCACCGATGCCTTCCATGAAGACAAGTTGTCTCCGGTTGCCGTAACGACACTCCCTGCCTGGCCGCTTACCGGCGCGATTGCACTGACCTGCGGCGGCTGAAACGGCGCACCAACCACGGGCGTCCCGATCTTCCTCACCCGGGTCGGAAGCGGCCTTTCCTTCTCGGGCAGGGGATCTATCTGGACGACCGATATCTCGTAGAGCACCGAGAGGCGGAACGGCTGCTTGAAGGTGTTCCATATCTTGCTCAGTTCTTCAAGATCGAGGGTATTCAGCATGACCCTCACTTCCTCGCCCGCGCTCTTTATTGCCGTATCCAGGTATTCTGGAGGCACCACCGGATATTCATAGAAAACCCGCATCGCATCGCCGAGAATCTTGTGCGCGGTACTGTGGCCGGTCTGCTGGTCATTCGGTGCATAGGGAGTCATAAGGTAATAGAGGTTCAGCGAAAGCGGCGGTGGAACGACCCTGCCGGCGTCACCTCTCTTGATCTGCCAGTCTGCATTCTTGAAATAGGGGTTTTCCTGTATCTTGTAGAGGAACAGGTTGATCTTCCGGTCTGACTTGGCCTCGTCCGGGGAAAGCACGGTCACGTTGACAGCCGGCAACAGGCTCATCTTTGCGGTCAGAAGCCGCCGCAGCGATTCACTGACCAGCCCGATAGATGTGGAAACGCTCATGGCTGATTACCTCACGGAACGCAGACGGAGCCGGGAGAGATAGCTTCTTTCCCAGAATGCCGCCGTCTCATGTAACGATGCAGACTGCTGCCGCACGATCACGACCTGCTGTGGCTGCACTGCAGGAGCGGCCTGCCTCACCGGCCCTGCCTCAGTTTCAGCCCGTTGAAAACGCCTTTGGGTATGCGCGCCGCCTCCGGAAAAAGGCCTCTCTTTCCTTAGGGCGGGAGGATATTCGTACGACAACCGTTCCTCATCAGCAACCTGATGCTTGCCGCTGTCTGCGCAGTTGCAGGAATCTTCACGAAGAAGCCCTTCCGAAAACACCCTGTCTCTCTGTTTCGATGAGCGTACAACATGGGGCCGTCGTCCTTCCGAAAACTCCTGACTGGGGATGTCACGGGTCTCGCCCCTGTCCGGGGAGGCATCATCAGGATGATCAGCGGACGATGGCCCGGTCCCGCCTGCGACCGACGGGACAATGCTCGTAAGGTCAGGCACCCTGGGCGCCTCTGCTTTCAAAGGCATGGAGAGATCGACCTGTGTATATACGTTCATGCCAGGCGCGGCACCCCCCGCATCGGATAACCCCCTTTTCCCGGAAGTGCCGGGATCGCG
>DKBO01000183.1 GCA_002448975.1 Nitrospiraceae bacterium UBA6898 | reverse complement strand
AGAGATGGTCTTACGGAGACACCGCTGACCCCGGAGCTTTACGCTGAACTGGCGACCCTCGAATCACAGATCGATTCGCTTGCTCTCATAGCCTTCGATATCTTCATGCAGTGCAGGGAAAAACTGTTCGATATAAAGGCTAACGAGATGAAGAACATGACATACCGGCTCCTTCAGCGTGCGAATATGGTTACGGAAATCAAGGATGCAGAAAAAGAAAACAATTTTATCGCAATACAGAAGAAAGAGGTAAACACATGAAAACCGTACTACCCTTCATTGCAGTTGTAATACTCGTACTGCTTCCATTGCTTGGGGTGACGGTGGCACATCAGACGGAGATTTTCTTTGGGGTCGTCGTGCCCTATACTGCGGTGGCGGTATTCGTGTTTGGCTTCATCTACCGCATCCTGCAGTGGGGAAAATCTCCCGTGCCATTCTGCATCCCGACGACGTGCGGGCAGCAGAAGTCTCTCCCGTGGATTAAACAGGATAAGCTTGAAAACCCTGTGACCACGATGCAGGTCGTGGGAAGGATGCTCCTTGAGGTGTTGGTGTTCCGGTCCCTTTTCAGGAACATGAAGACAGAGATGAAAGAAGGAAAGGCAGTCTACGGGTCGGAGAAACTACTTTGGCTTGCAGGGCTGGCATTTCACTGGTCGTTTCTGTTCATTTTTGTGCGGCACTACCGGTTTTTTGTGCAGGATGTGCCGACGGTAATTCAGATGATGGAAGGAGCGGACAGTTTCTTCCAGATTGGCGCCCCGCTTTTCTATATGACCGATGCGGTGATCCTGGGTGCAGTTACATTCCTCCTCGTACGGAGGGTCTACCTTCCGCAAATAAAATATATATCCCTTGCTGCAGATTTCTTCCCGCTCTTTCTGATCCTGGCTATCGCGATATCGGGCATCCTTATGAGATATTTCTTCAAGGTGCATATTGTTGGCGTCAAACAGTTTGCCATGGGTTTAGTGAGCCTGAACCCAACCATTCCGCAGGGCCTCGGGGCCATATTTTATGTGCATCTTTTCCTTATTTGCATGCTCCTGATATACTTTCCTTTCAGTAAGCTGATGCATATGGGAGGGGTCTTTTTGAGCCCGACAAGGAACATGGCCAACGACAGCAGAATAGTCCGGTACATCAATCCCTGGAACTATCCTGTGCATGTGCACACCTATGAAGAGTATGAAGATGATTTCCGGGAGAAGATGAAAAAGGCCGGGTTACCGGTCGAGAAGGAGTAATTATGGCAAAACTACCAAAACCAGAAGAACTCTTGCAAATAAACTATAATCCTCCGCCGTCAGAAGATTGGATGGACAGACCGGTCGAGCTGAAGCAGGGTAATTTCTGCTGGGGTGCGAAAGGGAAGAACCTTGCAGCCGTAGAGTTCCCGAACGCCCGGGACTGGTCACCGGTCGAAGAAAATTGGAAGCTGCCGAAGGACTGGGAGGGTACGATCCTGGAGGCGATGGCAGACAGGCTTTCAAAATACCGCTCATTTAAAGTCTTCATGGACATCTGCGTCAGGTGCGGTGCATGCGCAGACAAATGCCACTTCTTTATCGGAGGCGGCGACCCGAAGAATATGCCGGTTCTCAGGGCAGAGCTCCTGCGTTCGGTTTACCGGAAATACTTTACCACCTCAGGCAAGTACCTCGGCAAGCTTGCAGGTGCCCGCGAGCTCAATGCCAATGTGCTCAAGGAATGGTGGTACTACTTTTACCAGTGCACGGAATGCAGGCGCTGTTCGGTCTTCTGTCCCTACGGTATCGACACAGCGGAGATCACGATGATGGCCAGGGAGTTCACCAATCTCATCGGTCTGAATACGGACTGGATATCCGGGCCGGTGGCAAACTGCTACATGAAGGGCAATCACCTCGGCCTTGAGCCGCACGCCATCATGAACAGTATCGAGGGCATGATAGACGATGTAGAGACCATCACCGGCATCAGGATAAACCCTTCCTTTAACAGAAAGGGCGCGGAGATCCTCTTTGTGACACCTTCGGGAGACCTCTTCGCTGACCCGGGGACGTTCACCTGCATGGGGTATATGATGCTCTTCCATGAGCTGGGGCTTGACTACACATGGTCTACCTATGCATCAGAGGGCGGCAACTTCGGATTTTTCACATCGAACGAGATGGCCAAAAGGCTTAACTCAAAGATATACGCTGAGGCAAAGAGACTCGGCGTAAAATATATCATCGGCGGCGAGTGCGGCCATATGTGGAGGGTCCTGAACCAATATATGGACACCTGGAACGGTCCGGCGGATTTCATGGAAGTGCCCAAGTCCCCGATAACCGGTACCGTCTTCGACAATGCTGCTTCGACCAAGATGATCCATGTCACCGAATTTACCGCAGACCTTATCAAGAACAACAAGATTAAGCTTGACCCGAGCAGGAATGATGACCTTGTCATTACCTATCATGACTCCTGCAATACGGCCCGCGGCATGGGACTGCTCGAGGAGCCGCGGTATATTATCAACAGCGTCTGCAACAAGTTCCATGAGATGCCGGACAATACGATCAGGGAGCGGACCTTCTGCTGCGGCAGCGGAACCGG
>DKBO01000124.1 GCA_002448975.1 Nitrospiraceae bacterium UBA6898 | reverse complement strand
CGATCACATCAGCAAGCGATTCCATAACCCATCGGATCTCTTCGTCAGCCATGCCAGGATAGAGCGGCAGGGAGATGGTGCTCGCGAAGATCCTCTCGGAAACGGGAAATTCCGCGGCATCAAAGCCGAAGGTATTCCGATAGTAGGGATGACGATACAGCGGGATAAAGTGGACCGATGTGGAGACTCCCCGCTCCTTGAGCCTATCAATGAAGATATCCCTCCCGCCGGAGAACTGAACGGGATTCAGGCCTATCGGGTAGAGGTGCCAAGCGCTCTCCCGGTCAGGTTTTACGGAGGGGAGTGATATTTCCTGATAACCTCTGAGGGTTTCCGTATATATCTCGGCAATTTCGCTCCGCCGTCGCCACATCCATTCAACCTTTCTGANNGAGCGCCGCCTGGATGTCGGTCATATTGTATTTGTAGCCAGCATCGACAACTTCGTAGAACCATGAACCCTCCTTGGAATAGCGCTTCCACGCGTCCTTGGAGATGCCGTGCAGCCGAAGTATCCTCATTCTCTCTGCCCACGCGTCATTTTCGGTTGTTACCATGCCGCCCTCACCTGTTGCAAGCGTCTTGGTAGCGTAGAAGCTGAAACAGGTGATATCGCCGATGGTCCCAATGCGCCTGCCCCGATATCGGGCAGGTATCGCATGCGCGGCGTCTTCAATCACAGCAAGGTTGTGCCGTTTTGCAATGACGGAGATCTCATCCATGTCACAGGGCTGGCCTCCGAAATGTACCGGAATTATGGCCTTCGTCCTCTCCGTTATCTTCTCTTCAATCTTCGCTGCATCGATATTACAGGTTTCGTTGTCTACGTCCACGAGGACGGGAACTGCCCGAAAATAGGAAATAACCTCTGCGGTCGCCGTGAAGGTCACCGCAGGGACGATAACCTCGTCACCTTCTTTCAGGTCTATCATTTTGAGGGCGAGATGGAGACAGGCCGTGCAGGAATTCATCGATACGGCGTTCCGTGTGCCGATATATTCTCCAAAGCTCTTTTCAAATTCTATCGTTTTTGGTCCCATGGTGATCCAGCCTGACCGCAGTGAATCGAGGACTTCAGACACTTCATCTTCTGTTATGTAAGGCTTATGAAATGGGATTTCCAATGTCTTTTCAGCACCTTTGTCGCAGTTCATGATATCCGCGAATTCGTTAAGCACTGCTCCGCCTTCTCAATTACAGAAAACCGTAATCAAGCAAGTAATCCAACAGAAAATCCGAAGCATACGCGCGGCCTCCCGGACAACGCCGTAACTCGCCGCACGTGAAACACTCTCCCTCAGAGGATGTTGCGCAGTCTCAGTCAGTCACAATGTCGTCGGCATAGACCACGACACCAATGCTTCTCCCAAGGATATCGATATTTACCAGAAATTTATATTGATCTTCCCTATTTTCCAGCGTGCCGACCGCCCCCTGAAGCGGACCTCTCTTCACCCGCACGCGGGTACCCTCCCTGAGCTCAGGGTAGATATCGATCTTTTGTCCGCTCTCCAGAACGAGCATCAGGGAATTAATCTCTTCTTCAGGGACAGGCCTTGGAATACCTGCTTCTGCTGTGAGAAGGTTGACAGCGCCCCGCGTACGCAAGACGCTCAGGAATCCTTCCTCGTAAGGCTGCAGATATACAAAGAGATAGCCGGGGAAAAGCGGAAGCTCTACCAGTTTCTTCCTGTCTTTCCATTGATGCATTTTTTTTACTGTCGGCAAAAAGGCATTAATTCCCTTCCTGATCAGTTCGCCTTGGGTAACGAACTCATGCCTCGACTTGACATATAGGGCATACCAGTTCTTCATTTCTTTTAATAACCTCTGCCATGTATCAGCAATTGCCATGCCAGAAAGTGTATCCGTATGGGTCAAGGTATAATTCTCGCCTGTGTTCACGATAGTAAGCTGTCTGCGTCGGTCAGCGGGAGCTATGACGGAAAGCTATAAGGAAGGTTGTACGTGAAATGCAGTCTGACTGAACCTCTGCCGTAGAGAAACCACGGTGCTCCATGAATTGGGCATTTCTGCTCTGGAGCTACTGTCTCGTCCTGCGCTAGTTAAACCCCTGTATCGATCCAGTCCCTCTCATTGCAGAAGGAAATAGCCAGCATTTTCAAGATGTTAGGCATTTTTCATGCATCTCGACGACAAGTACAGGCACGTTTTCACAGAAAACAGCAGGAGCAATATTCCTGCTGAAAAAACTCTCTGAGACTGGCTGGATGCGCTATCCGGATATCAGGATAGCTCACACAATCATTATTCTCTGTATTCGGACGGGAGCTCTTACATTGACGGGGTTACAGCGGATACTGTTTCCCTTGGAAACACTCACTAAGGATCAATTTGTCCTGATTAGAAACAATTTCCCTCATCACTTAGTCTCTTATATAATGCCTTTCGGGAAATACCAAGAACCTTCGCAGCCTTTGATTTATTGCCGTTGCATTTCTCCAGAGCATCTCTTATTGCCAGAAGCTCTACCTCTTTCAGTGTTTTCCGTGAATCAGAAGTCTGCAGGCCTTTGCTCTCCTGATTGAGTTCCTCCGGAAGGTCTCTCAGGTCAAGACTATTATCCTTCGAGAGCGCCACCGCCCGCTCGATAACATTCCTCAGCTGCCTCACGTTTCCCGGCCACTCATATCCCCGAAATATTTCCATCACCTGACTTGATAGGGTAACCGTCTTATTTTCTCTCACGCAGAACTCCTTCAGGAATTCGCCGGCAAGAAGTGGGATATCATCTCGCCTCTCCCTGAGTGGAGGGATTCTCACCTGCACTACATTGATCCTGTAGTAAAGATCTTCCCTGAACCTGCCTTCCCTTACCTCAACACTTAAATCCCGGTTCGTAGATGAGACAAGCCGAAAATCCACATTAACTTTCATGTTACTCCCCAGCCGTGCGATCTCTTTTTCCTGAAGCACCCTGAGGAGTTTTGCCTGTATCGGGAGTTCCAACTCACCGATCTCGTCAAGGAATATCGTGCCGCCCGAGGCTTCCTCAAAGCGCCCGATCCTTCTGCACGTGGCACCGGTGAAAGCACCTTTCTCGTACCCGAAGAGCTCCGACTCAACCAGCTCCCGCGGAATGGCAGAACAATTGAAAGCAACAAAGGGCTTCTCTCTTCTCTTGCTGCTATAGTGGAGTGACCGAGCGATGAGTTCCTTGCCCGTACCTGTCTCACCGCAAATGAGCACGCTGCTCTCGGAGTCCTTTATCGTCTCTATCGTCTCGAATATCCTGAGCATCTGGGGAGTATTGCCGGTAGATGGGTACCCGTTATTTTTTCCGGGAGGATTCCTCCTGAGGACCCCCAGTTCTCTCTTCATCTGCCTCTGCTGCACGGCCTTGGCTAGCGTGCTCTTCAGCTTCGGATAATCCGGGGGTTTGATGAAATAGTTGAATGCCCCCCGCTGTATCGTATGAACGGCTGATTCGACCGTTCCGAATGCCGTAAGAAAAATCACCGGGATATCGGCATGGTTCTCTGCCATATACTCAAAGAACTGCAACCCGTCCTTGCCCGGCATTCTGATATCGGTGATCACCGCATCGACTTCCTCCCGGAAGATCAACCTGATGGCTCCATCGACGTCCTCAGATGCAAGTACGCTGTATCCCTCTCCGGCAAGGATCGACGAAAGGACCTTGACCGCATTCGGTTCGTCATCCACCACTAACACCGTTCCACCGCGTTCGTTCATCTCATTCCCTGTCTTACAACGGCAAATACATTTTCATGGTGGTCCCCGTACCCTTTTTGCTGATTATCTCAAGGTGACCACCATGATGTTTGAGGATCTCATGGGTAATAAACAGGCCGAATCCCTTGCCATCAGATTTCTTTGCAGTGGCGCTGCGCTGCCGCCGTCCCGCGATCCCAGGGCCGGTATCTGCAATTTCAATGATGGCAAAATTGATGTTCAGTCTTTTCTCAACAAACGTCCTCACCCGGAGGCTTCCACCGGAAGGCATGGCCTTCAGAGCATTGTTCATCACATTCATAACAGCCTGCCCGATCTGGAAGGCATTGGCTTTAATCGGAGGGATTTCCCCGAGTTCATAGATAACGTGAACCTGACATGCTTCAGCCTGAAATGATGTGACCACCTTTATCCTCTCCATAAGTGCGTTGATGTCGGTCATGGCGTGCTCTGCCTCTGAAACCGAAGAGCTCAGAAACTTTGATATGAAGGTGTCAAGTCTGGCGATCTCGTCTTCTATGATCTTCGTGAATTCAATCAGCGGGGGCTCGTTCGCGTATTTATCCCTCAGGTACACGACAGCACCTTTTATCGCATTCAAGGGGTTCCTGACCCCATGAGCCAGCGTTGAAGCCGTTTTGCCGATATCGAGGACTCGCTGTAACTCCATCAACCTCTCGGTCATGGGGCAGGTAGAATCCGGAGCAACTGCAACTTGGACGGCCCTCACTTTTCCGTTCTTTATGACCGGAGTGATGCCAATGTCAGCTTTCACCCTGCCGCCCAGGCAATCGAAATTATGTCCGTCCAGCCTGATGATACATTTACCCCTCACGGCACCATCTAACGCGTCCCCGTTTTCCGTAAAGATCTTGGGAAAGACCTCGCTGTATTTTCTTCCGATCACCTCTGAAGAGGATTTCCCAGTAAGCTCAGCAGTCTTGTCACCCCACGAAATGATCCTCAGATTATCATCAGTAGCAAAGTCATAAACCATGGAAATCCCCCTCTCGGGCACCGAAACAGACTTTTCTGGAAATATCAAGTGTGCTTTCAGGATTCCCCTCCTCGGCATCACCGGTGTCAGTCCTTATGGATGCTTATCATCGCCGCAAACATTATACAATTTGTATCGCCAATTCGTAAAGAAACCTTTCCTTATTGTATCTTATGGCTTCACTTATGTTTAATTTTATCAAAGGGATAGGTATTGTCAAGCTCTCTCTTCTTTATAATGTAAAACGTGCAGATAAAAAGATAAATTAATAAAGAAGTGCGAAAAATATGACGAGGCTCCTCAGACATTCTGGTTGCCGCTTTTTTCCTTCGGGGTTGAAGCCCATTCCCCCGTGATCAACATTCTCACGGACAGGGCTATTCACTAAGTCGCTATGCACCGTGAATGCTCTCCTATCGGGACGATCGAGATGGACGATAAAGAATACTGTGGGTTCGTCTGTGCGTTTGATGCTATCAACGGTAATGCACGTGAGATCCGTCAGAAAGTAATTGATATGAGATACAGGAAATGCCTCGCGGAAAGATCACAGCAGTTCGGCCAAAATCTTGCCTAATTTATCTTCATCATGCCTGATCTTGTCTCCCCTGTCTGCCACAAGGTCGACGGCAATGGAGGTGAGCCCGAAATCTCTCAGTTCGTCAATGTCATACTGCACGGGATAACATTCTCTGTCTGCATGGGACTTCCACGCATCCTGTGAAAACGTACCGTTGTTCACCAGTACGTACTGAAAGAACCCGTATTCTGTGTGGTCGAAAACGGCTCTTACATGATCCGTAGCAGTATATCCATCGGTCTCACCCGGCTCTGTCATAAGGTTGCAGACATAGATCTTTTTCGCGGTAGATCTTCTAATCGCGGCAGCGATATCTTTCACCAGGAGGTTCGGTATTATGCTGGTATAGAGACTTCCGGGACCGATGATGATGGCATCTGCTTTTTCGATTGCCTCTATGGTCTGGGGCAGCGGAGCAGGATGAGAAGGAATTAAGTAAACATGCTGTATCCTCCCCCTGTGCCCTGCGATGCATGTTTCTCCTCGTATGGCCAATCCGTCTCTGAATTCTGCTCCAAGAACAACATTCTCGGAGGTGGATGGCAGCGCTCTGCCTTTCACTCTCATGATGTCTCCGCAACAAGAAACTGCTTCCAAGAAATTCCCTCTCATATGGGTCATGGCGGTGAGAAGCAGGTTGCCCAGACTATGACCGTTGAGTCCGTTTCCTTTATCAAAGCGGTACTGAAAGAGATCATTCATCATGTCGCTGTTCTCGGCCATCGCCGACAGACAATTACGGATGTCGCCTGGCGGCAGCATATCGAAATCACCTCTCAACCGTCCTGAACTGCCCCCGTCATCGGTAACCGTGACAATGGCCGTCAGTCTCTCACGGTTCTTATCACCCAGAGAGCAAGAAGGGAAAGGGAACAGCCTGTCCTTAAGGCTCCGTAAAACCGCGGGCAGCCCTGATCCTCCTCCCAGGGCCACGACCCTGCGATCGGCAAGTTTCATGGCACGCAGCGTATGTTGATATGCGGTGTTATCCTGTGTATTCATATGTAACATGTTTCACCACAAGAACTTTCTGCGTCCTCACGGTTCCCGGTTCTGAGAAATATCCGCGGCCGCTCTCAGCCGTTCATACAATGGTGTACCCTTCCGTCATCATAGGTTCACTGCTCATCAGATCTTTCACCAGTAATTTGAATTTTGCATAATCAAGCGGTTTTACCATGCAGGATGAACTCACAAAATCATTCAGCATCCTGATCAGGTTTTCGTCAAAATTGTCTGCGAGAATAAAGATCGGCGTGTTGCTTTTGCGAAGTTCATCGAATACGGGAGCACCATAGGGGTAGCTGGCAACTATTAAACCAACGTCATGAGAGTTCAACGCCCCCTCTACCTCAGATACCGTTGCACTCTGCACCTCATAGCCCTCATTGCTCAGGAGTGCCGAGCAAATGCGGGAAAATCCCTGTTCATCAATGATAAGAATTCTTTTTGTTTCCATAAAGCTATAAGCTTTATTTAGCAAGTTTAATGCCCATGCATAAAATTTTGCAGAATAAGATCATAATTATGTTTCTCTGCGTTGTACCTCTTGAATTTAAAGAATAAAAAAAGTGTCGTGTCGCTCATCCATGCGGGCACCATGAAACCTTTTCCTGCGTTTGTATCGCTAAGAAACAGACAGTTCGCGGATTGCAGCTATTCTGAATCCTTTGGACACAGGGGTGACAGAGCTATCTTTATTTCACACATCCGGTCGTAGAGGCCTCATGAAACATGATTTCTTGTCTTACGATATAGATGGTTATCAGTACCTCATATTCATGACAGAGTCTTTTTCGTGCTTAATCCTTTTGTTATTAAACAACAAACTGGCATATTTTCTCTCGAGTCCGCATTCCAGATCGGCTTCTCCCGTCGATCTTCCATAGTATCGAGAACAACGCAAAAACTCTTCACATGTTGAAAAAACAATTTTGGAATACTTCTTGCTTTAAATTTAATATATTCTTGTTTAGGTCGGATTTACCCATATCGCGGAGGAGGTAATATGTGCGGTATCGTTGGCTATATCGGCAAGAAAGATGCTGTTTCTATTCTTCTCGATAGCCTTAAGAGGCTGGAATACCGGGGATACGACTCTGCAGGAATCGCCTATCGTAACGGTAAGGGGATTGAAATCTTCAAGACCAAGGGGAAGATAGAGGAACTCCAGCAGATCCTTCCGGACCCCCTGCCCGCTACCAGGATCGGTATAGGACATACGCGTTGGGCAACGCATGGGGCACCCTCGACAGAGAATTCCCACCCCCACTGTGCAGGTGGGGTAGTGGTGGTACACAACGGGATCATTGAAAATTTCCGCACGCTCAAGGCTCAATTGCTCTCAGAGGGATGCGAATTTTCCTCTGATACGGATACCGAAGTGATTCCTCACATGATCGCACGAAACCTGAAGCAGGGAACCCCCCTCAAGGCCGCGATCGCTGAGACGCTCTCACACTTGCGGGGTGCCTTCGCCTTGGGGATCATGAGCGAAACCCATCCCTCCACCCTTTTCGCCGTAAGAAAAGGAAGTCCCCTTGTAATAGGTGTTGGCGAGGAGGAATTCTTCTTCGCCTCTGACATCCCAGCTCTTCTTCCCTATTCACAGGAGTATGTCTTCCTGGAGGATGGTCAGATGTGCACCCTTACACCGACTGGGGTCGAACTTGAATGCCTCGAGACAAAGGAGTCTTCTTCACTCCGTGAGAGAATAGTAAAGGTAGATTGGTCTCCCACCATGGCAGAGAAAGAGGGCTATGACCATTTCATGCTGAAGGAGATCTATGAGCAGCCGCGGACTGTCAGCGACACGTTTGTGGAATGGATTAAAGACCCGCAGCGTCTGCTCGATGAATCCGGCCTTACGATGGACATCACGGTAGGGCTCAGGCATTTGCAGATTGTGGCATGCGGCACCTCGTATCATGCAGCCCTCATCGGCAGATATNNGGCCCATTATCGAAAAGGGCACCCTGCTCATCTCGATAACCCAATCCGGCGAAACCGCTGATACCCTTGCTGCCCAGCGCGAGGCAAAACAGCGCGGAGCCGCGACTCTGACTATCTGCAATGTCGTCGGGAGCACATCATCACGGGAGGCTGACTCGGTTCTCTACACGAGGGCCGGCCCCGAAATCGGCGTTGCATCAACGAAGGCGTTTACAGCACAGATCACTGCCCTTACCTTGTTTGCGCTGGCACTGGGAATACGGAGAGGAAAATTGACATTGAAGGAGGCCAACAACTTCAAGTCTCATCTCATGGAAATACCCGGCATGATCCGGGAAGCGCTAAAAAAGGATGCCGAAATCAGGGATCTCGCCGCGACCCTTTTGCAGACGAAGGACTTTCTGTATTTGGGCAGGGGCATCAACTACCCCATCGCCCTGGAGGGCGCGCTCAAGCTC
>DKBO01000148.1:2982-3241 GCA_002448975.1 Nitrospiraceae bacterium UBA6898 | reverse complement strand
CCCCGGCGCGTTCATGGACAGGGCAGTTATAGAAGGCAACCCCCATTCTGTGATAGAAGGTATGCTTATCGGTGCATTCGCCATAGGCTCAAAAAAGGGATATGTCTATATACGCGCAGAATACCCCCTGGCAGTTGACCGGCTCAGGCTTGCCATCAGAGAGGCGACAGCGCGGGGATTCCTCGGAAAGAAGATCTTCGGCTCAGAACTGGATTTCGAGATCGCAGTCAAACTTGGCGCAGGGGCCTTTGTCTGCGGC
>DKBO01000148.1:0-2906 GCA_002448975.1 Nitrospiraceae bacterium UBA6898 | reverse complement strand
TCCTGCGGCAAGTGCGTGCCCTGCAGGGTCGGCACGAAACGGCTTTTGGAAATCATGGAACGGGTGACCACTGGCCAGGGAAAGGAGAGCGATCTCGAACTTCTCGAAGCCCTGAGCGCCAGCATCAAGGTGACCTCTCTCTGCGGTCTCGGCCAGACAGCTCCGAACCCTGTGCTGAGCACTCTGAAATATTTCCGCGAAGAGTTCGAGGCCCACATCAGGGACAAAAAATGCCCTGCCAAGGTCTGCAAGGAGTTGATCATCTACTCCGTTATTGAGGATGCATGCAAAGGATGCGGGGCATGCCTCAGGGCATGTCCTGCAGGTGCGATCACGGGTGAGAAGAAGAAACCCCACAGGATAGACCCTGAAATCTGCATCCGGTGCGGTGCATGCTTCGACGTCTGCAAGTTCAAGTCAGTAGGAAGGGATTAAGCATGGTCAAGATCACCATTGACAGCAGGCCGATCGAGGTTACGGAGAGTACGACGATCCTCCAGGCAGCGAAGCTCCTGAATATCCCGATTCCCACGCTCTGCCACCATCCCAAGCTCACACCGTTCGGCGGATGCAGACTCTGCATTGTCGAGGTGAAGGGCATGCCTAAGCCGGTAACTGCATGTACCACAACGGTAAGTAACGGGATGGAGGTTACGACATACAGTCCCTATCTCGAAGAACTTCGGAAGACCGTTCTTGAACTGATCCTCTCTGACCATCCAAATGACTGCATGGTCTGCGAGCAGGCGGGAAGCTGCAAGCTTCAGGACCTTGCCTACGACTATGGAATCAGGGAGAACCGATATCAGGGAGAACGAAGGATCTACCCGAACCGGGACGGAAATCCGTTCATCGAGCGCGACCTGGAAAAATGCATCCTCTGCGGAAGGTGTGTGAAAGTCTGTGATGAGGTCCAGGGGGTCGAGGCCATTGACTTCGGCTACCGCGGCTTCAGGTCCAAGATCTGCACGAACTACGATGAGGACCTCGAATGCGAGTTCTGTGGTCAGTGCGTGAGCGTATGCCCTACCGGTGCGCTTACGGGGAAGCAATGGAAAAAGAAGGGCCGGAAAGGCGGACAAGTTGAGGTCGAAACAACCTGTCCCTACTGCGGCACAGGCTGCAACATCACGGCACATGTAAAAGAAAACGAGATCCTCAAGGTCACATCAAAGGAACAGACCTGGAACGAGGGCTGGCTCTGCGTCAAAGGGAGGTTCGGTTACCGGTTTGTCCAGAGCCCTGAGCGCCTGAAACGTCCGCTCATCAAGCGGAATGGCCAGTTCGAGGAGACCTCATGGGATGAGGCGCTCGATTATGTGGCACGCAGGCTCTCTGAAATAAAGGAAAAGCATGGTGCGGATTCCATAGGGGGGCTCTCGTCCGCCCGGTGCACGAACGAGGAAAACTATGCCTTCCAGAAGCTCATCAGGGCCGGCATCGGCACAAACAACGTAGACCACTGCGCCCGACTTTGACACTCACCCACGGTGGCCGGTCTGGCCAAAATATTCGGTTCCGGAGCGATGACGAACGCCATCTCGGAGATCGAGGGCATGGAGGTTATCTTCATCATCGGCTCCAATACCAAGGAAACACATCCGGTTATTGCCAACCGGATGATCAAGGCGCACCGCAAGGGAGCTAGGATCATCGTCGCGGACCCGCGCTTGATCCCGATGGTGAAGTTTGCAGACATGCACCTCAGGATCCGCCCGGGCTCGGATATCGCGCTCGTGAACGGGATGGCTCGGGTCATTGTTGATGAGGGACTTCTGAACGAGGAATTCATACGTGAAAAGACGGAGGGATTTGAGGCATGGAAGGCATCGCTTGAGCCCTTCACTCCTGAATATGTAGAACGGATAACCGGCGTACCGCGGGAAGATGTTGCCAGGGCAGCGCGGATATACGGCTCATCACGCCGAGCGGGAATTTTCTACACCATGGGTATCACCCAGCATACCTGCGGAACAGACAATGTGACCGCCCTGGCGAACCTCGTTTCCCTGACCGGCAATATCGGCAAACCATCTACGGGCATCAATCCTCTTCGCGGGCAGAACAACGTGCAGGGCGCATCTGATGCCGCATGCCTGCCGAATGTCTATCCAGGGTATCAGAAGGTCGACGACCCCGAGATACAGAAAAAATTCGAGCTGGCATGGGGAAGGCCGCTGTCCCCGGCGGTCGGGATGACCTCAACGATCATGATGAATGCGGCAACAGACGGAAAGATCAAAGCCCTGTACATCATGGGAGAGAACCCCGTCATCACCGACCCGAATATGCACCACACGGTCAAGGCCCTCGAAAGTCTCGATTTCCTGGTGGTCCAGGACATATTTCTGACAGATACGGCAAGGCTTGCAGAGGTTGTGCTGCCCGCGGCGTGTTCATTCGAAAAGAACGGCACGTTTACCAATACGGAAAGAAAGGTCCAGCGGGTCCGCAAGGCTGTTGTCCCGCCTGGCGAAGCAAAGGATGACCTCTGGATCCTGTCAGAGATCTCCAGACGGCTGGGTTATGAGATGGCGGCAGTGCCCGAAAAAGTATTCGATGAATACAGCAGGCTCTGGCCTGCACTGTCAGGCATGTCGTACCTTCGCATTGACAGACATGGGCTGAACTGGCCCTGCCCTTCGCCAGAGCATCCCGGTACGCCATACCTTTACAAAGACGGCTTTCCGAAAGGAAAGGTGCCTTTTATTTCCGTTGCATATCAACCTCCTGCAGAAGTATGCGACGATCAGTACCCGTTCGTCCTGACCACCGGAAGGAACCTGTTCCAGTATCATTCGGGTTCCATGACGCGACGGGTAGAGCAGATCGAGGCGCACGCCGGAGAGCCCTATGTCGAGATCAACCCCTCTGACAGCGAAAACCTCGGGATCAGGAACGGGGAT
>DKBO01000082.1 GCA_002448975.1 Nitrospiraceae bacterium UBA6898 | reverse complement strand
GTTCATGATGTCGTTGATGTCGCCAGTGAGACCGAGGGAGAACTCGGTCATAGGGATCAGCAGAGAATTGCCACCGCCTGCCGCCGTGCCCTTCACGTTCATGGTAGGGCCGCCGGAGGGCTGTCGCAGGGCACCTCCCACGTTGACACCCCGTTTGCCCAGGCCCTCCATAAGACCGCACGACGTAGTGCTCTTGCCTTCGCCCAGCGGAGTGGGGGTAATGGCCGTAACCTCAATATATTTGCCATCAGGCCTCCCCTTGAGGCGCTCGATGACCCTCAGGAAGTCGATCTTCGACAGGCGGCCCATGGGAAGCATCTCGTCTTTCTGAAGGCCAAGTTTCTCGCGCCATTCCTCGGGAGTAGGCATATTCTTTTCAGCTTCTTCGGAAATCTGCCAGTCAGCTAACTTTGTTGCATCATACGGCATAAAAACCTCCTAAATTAGAATTTTTTTCGGACGTAGGATCCGCGCCGGGCTGCATCCTGACCTGATTATGACGTCTTTTCCCGATAAATTCGCATCCGGCCTCGTGATTATAGCAATACTTCGAAATAATCTTCAATATAAAATAAACTAATAGAATTATAATAGAAAGAAGCATAGATTTTCCGAAAATGCATGGTATATAGTATAAAATTCGGAGGTTGACATGGTTAAAAAGAAGTTCATTATTTCTTGCCTATTCTGCGTATTGTTTTTTTCCCCTGCCTCTGCTGCCTACCTTCTGGACCGCGTCGTGGCGATTGTGAACCAGGAAGTGATAACATGGAGCGAACTCTACCGATCTATGGAGACGGATGCTATGCCCGGGGTCAGGACACTCAGCGAGGAAGAGAGAATGAAAGTCTTTAAAGAGAATGAGACAGGTTTTCTTGAGAGCCTTATTAATATCAAGCTTCAACTTCAGGAGGCAAAGGAATATGGAATCAAGGTGTCAGACGCTGAATTAAAGGAAGCCATAGACAACATCAAGAATAAATATAAGATGTCTGAAATACAGTTTCAGGAATCACTTAAAGCAGAAGGATATTCCTTTGATGAATATAAGAAGCGTTTGCGGGAGCAGATTATTATCAGCAAGCTTGTGAACCAGCAGGTGCGGAACAAAGTATTGGTGACTGATCAGGATATCGATGCCTTTATCCGCGACAATAAGAACTTTGAAGGATCAGGGGAAAGATATCGCATTCGTCAGATTTTTTTCAAAAAACCTGCGGATGCAGCCGATCGAGCCAGGATCGAGGAACTTTCTCGGGCTGTTTATGACAAGATCATGCAGGGTCAAGACTTCGATGCTTTAGTGAGAGAATACTCGGAGGGGCCGAATAAGAATACGGGCGGCGATCTGGGCTTCATTGATAAAGGGAGTCTGGCTAAGGAGTTCAGTACGGCATTGTCAGAAATGAGGGTAGGTGATGTGAGCAAGCCTTTTTGGACAGATGCCGGCATTCACATTATCAAGCTTGAGGAGAAAGCAGGGAAAAAATCTCCTCTGGAAAGTCGGGATGACGCGAAAACTGCACTTAACAACAAGCTCTTTACGGAGCGCTATAATGCGTGGATCAAATCGCTTCGCGAGAGAGCCTTCATTGATATCAGGCTGTAGCTGTATCAATTACTTATCATAATCACAGAAATATGGTATGAGGAGGAATGAATGGAGTCGCTTTCCATCGGCGTCCTTGCTTCAGGGCGGGGATCCAATTTTCAGTCAATTATTGATGCCATTGATTCAGGCTACCTGAGGGCAAAAATCGTTCTCCTTATCACGGACAATCCGAACGCTTACGCAATAGAGAGAGCCCGGAAACATGGCATAGAAACTCTTATCCTCATCCCGAAGCTCTCTGCATCTCGAAACGATTACTATAAAAAGATTTCCCACGAACTGAAGGTCCGGGAGGTCGGATTGGTCGTGCTTGCAGGGTTTATGCGGGTGGTGGGGAAACCTCTGGTAGATGCCTTTCGTTTCAGGATCATGAACATTCATCCTGCGCTTCTGCCATCGTTTCCCGGCTTTCATGGCCAGGGCCAGGCAGTAGATTATGGTGTTAAGATCTCGGGATGTACGGTTCATTTTGTCGATGAGGGAATAGATACCGGCCCTATCATCATACAGGCGGCAGTCCCTGCTTTTTTCGAAGATACCGAAGATGCCCTCTCTGAGCGGATCCTGACACTGGAGCACAGGATATTTCCGGAAGCCATCAGGTTGTTTGCCGAGAATAGACTTGAAGTAGTTGGGAGGAAAGTTAAAATTCACAATCATAACCCGGATAACAGCTCTCTCGTAAGCCCTCAAATCTCCGGGTAAGCATGGAAGATACGGACATCGCCTTGATGGCCCGCATCAAGAAGGGCGATGAAAAGGCCTTCGAGCTGCTTTTAGCGCGCCATCAGAGATCCGTCTATAATCTCGCACTTCGCTTTCTCAATAATTCGGATGATGCCGTGGATATTACACAGGATGTTTTTATCCGTATTTATAGGGCGTCACAGACCTATACACCCGATGCTAAGTTTACTACCTGGTTGTATACGATCGTGAAAAACCTATGTTTTAACGTGTTGCGAGCCAGAAAATCAGCAGAGATCGTCTCTATGCATAACGAATTCATGCCGGAATTACCGGCAAAGGAAGAGCATCCCGTAGAACGTATCGCGAGACAACAGACGAGAGAGATTGTGATCAGGGCAATAAACTGTCTGCCAGAAAATATGAAGATGGCGGTCATTCTGAGCAAATATCATGGTCTTCCATACGATGAGATCGCCGCTATTATGGGCTGCACAATCACTGCGGTAAAACTGAGAATCTACCGGGCAAAAAACATTCTCGCAAAAGAATTGAGCGGACTGCAGCAAGAAACCTGAAAAGCGTTACTAGGGTTAAATATACAGGAGGAGATCGTGGAATGTAACGTAATCCGGGAAATGCTGACTGCATACCAGGACGGGGAGCTGGCAGACGAAGTAGTGAGAAATATTGAGGAACATGCAACTATCTGCCATTCATGCAGAAAACGGGACTTGGAACTCAAGGATGCATGGCATATACTTGGGATGTGGGAAGATATTGATCCGCCAGGAAAAATAAGGATGGAGGTTCTTTCCCATATAGCCAAGCAGCGAAAAATGCGCTGGGCAAAGGTTGTAATTTCTGTTGCTGCTGCTGTGATTGTCATTGTTGTAAGCCTGGTATTCAGGTTTGCGGGATTGCAGCATGAGAAACAAACCCAGATGTCATTGCCTGCGCTTCCAATGCAGCTCACTGCTCAGCATCTCGATTTCAATGAAGACGAACTAATCGCAAATTTGCATGTTCTTCGGGATGAGGAGTTCTACGATACGATGGAGGAGCTTGTAAATATCGATTATCTGCCTCTTATTGATGACCCTAAACAGATGGAGAGGGATAGGCAAAGAAGTTCCCTGGATACGGCGCTGACATGAAGTGGAGCATGCTGATTTTATTGATGTTTTCTTTTGTCCTTCTGCAGGGAGATTATGCCGTTGCTGACGATGCGAGAATGAGCAGGAATAAGGTTTTATGGGAGTCTCTGTCCGCAGAGGAAAAAAAGAGGGTCATCCAAAACTATCGCGAATGGAAGTCCAGCACGCCTGAAAGGAAAGAGCGAATAAGACGGAATTATAGAGAGTTTCATGAACTTCCTTTGGAGGATCAGCAGAGGCTCAAAGAACGTTACCGTCAGTATAGGAGCCTCGGACCAGCGGGACGGGATAGAGTGAAAAAGAGGCTTGACAGGATAGATTCTCTCCCTGCGGATAACAGGCTGCAAGCCCAAAAGAGATATGGTAGGGACAGGGAAATGCCGGCACATGAAAGGATGCAACATCTTAAGCAGTCCAGATTCTGGGAAGATCTTTCAGAAGAGGAAAAAGAAATATTTCAAAAACTACTATTTACAGATAATTAGGTGATAATCTTAAAGAATTACATTACTATTGTATTGGCGGACTTCTGGCTTCCGGTATGGCAAGCGATAGCGTAAATGAGTCTTTGCGGCTAGGCTTGTTTCTGTCCCTTCTGAGGTAGTAACATCTCACGATAAGGTTTACCGATAATGCTGCGGTAAACCTTATTCATAGCATACCCGGGCTAACATTAATCCCTTGCTGCAGTCTTTACAAGCAGATATAATGCTAAAAACATGACATCAAGGCAAGAAATACACCGGCTTCTACTGCTGTCTCTACTGATACTGGGAGGGTAAGATGGAGGAAATGATCTTCATAAGGTTTGATTGGGTATGAGGGTTTCTTCTGGAACATTCAAGGGGCGAGCAATAGGGAAAAAAAAGCTCTTTGGAAAACAGAAGGAAGAAGCTGAACTGCGACCCACACCGGCAAAAGTGCGGGAAGCCTTATTTGATATTCTCAGAGGTGAACTGGAGGGTTCATCCTTTCTCGATTTGTACGCAGGAAGCGGGACCATCGGAATTGAAGCGGCATCTAGGGGAGCTGGCAGAGTCGTATTTGTTGAAATGCTGCGCTCCCGTGCCAGGGCCATTCAGGAGGACCTCGAGAAGATAGGGTTCAGCGACAGGGGAGAAATTTATTGCGAGCAGGCTGAGACATTTCTAAAGAGGATATCAGAATCAGGCGAACAATATGACATCATTTTTGCTGATCCTCCCTATGATTCGGGAGAGATCGAGAAAATCCTGCCATTGATCGAAGAATATGGTATCTTAGATGCACAGGGCGTCATTGTTTGTGAACATTCCAAAAAGAAAAAGGTGCCGGAAAAAATGGGTACCTTAGCACGTAGGAGGCAATACCGGTATGGCGACACCATGCTTGCGCTGTACAGGAAAGAAGAATGAAAAAACGGACTGCTATTTATCCTGGTACGTTCGATCCGTTTACAAACGGTCATCTTGATCTTGTCCGAAGGGGTCTCAGGATCTTTGATCATCTCATTGTTGCTGTTGCTCCGAGTCCAAAGAAGAATCCATTATTTACCGTTGATGAGCGCCTGGCACTTATCCGTGAAACGCTCAAGGGTTATCAAAGGGTCAGCATGGAAATGTTCGACGGCCTCCTTGTGGACTATGTGAGGGAAAAAAAAGGGATAGCAATTGTCAGGGGGTTGCGGGCTGTTTCCGATTTCGAATATGAACTGCAGCTGGCTTTGATGAACAGACGNNAAGGAGATATCATCCCTTGGGGGAACGGTCAGTGGTCTCGTGTCACCCCATGTTGAACGTGCATTGCGAAAGAAGTTCCGGGCTCAGTAGTACGGATTCATGACTCAATTTTACATTCTGCTTGCCATATTTCTCTGGAGTTCTCTGGGTATCGTTATCAGACTGGCCGCAGTTCCTGTTCATATCCTCATATTTTATGCGTTGATAATATCCGGCGTGCTTCAGGGAACATACATCATCGCAAAGGGGCTTTATCGCGAGATCGCTGGCGTGACAAAAATAAAGTATCCGTTGCTTCTTGGCGTCGTTTCAGCGGTAAACATGTTGACTTATTACTTTGCATTTAAAGAAACGACAGTCGCCAATGCTGTTCTGACGCATTATACTGCCCCGGTAATCGTGGCTGTTCTTGCCGTAGTTTTCTTGAAAGAGAAGCTGTCTTTGCTTCTCATGTCTGCCATGCTTCTTGCCTCTGCAGGTCTTTGGATCATGCTGAACGGTCTCTCGCTGGGGGAGCAACAGTCTGCTGGTATCGTCGCTGGGACCGTCTCCGGAGTTGCCTATGCGCTCATCGTGATATTTGGCCGCCTGTATTCACGGCAGTATCACCCTGTAGTGCTGACGTTTCTCGTCAATACGACGATCATCATGCTTCTGGCACCATTCATCCGGGAATTTCCTCGACATGCGGTTTGGAGCTACCTGTTCATGGGTGTTGTCCATTCGACGATAGCTCCGGTGCTGTACTACCGTGGGCTGCGTGATGTCACTGCAACCAGGACGGCAGTGCTCGGCTATCTTGAGCCTCTCTGTGCAATTTTACTCGCAATGTTCTTCCTCCATGAGATGCCGGGCATTCGTTCCCTGTACGGTGGCATACTGATACTTTTTTCAGGTTATCTTACGATCAGGGGAAAACACGAGGCAACCTCATGAAGGTCTGTGAAATATTTACCAGTATTCAGGGTGAGTCGACGCATGCAGGACGGCCCTGTACCTTTGTCCGCATGAGCGGCTGCAACCTTAGGTGCTCATACTGCGATACAAAATACTCTTATGATGAAGGGACTGATCTTTCTATCGAATGCGTATACGCACGAGTAGATAAAGCAGCAATCCGGCTTGTAGAGATTACGGGAGGTGAGCCGCTCCTTCAGAAAGATGAAGTAGCAGGACTTACCGTGCGGCTCCTTGATTCCGGATACACCGTACTGATGGAAACGAATGGAACGCTCCCGATCGGAGAGATTGACAGCAGAGTGATCATGATCATGGATGTGAAGACACCCGCAAGCGGTATGAGCCTGAATAATAATTTTACCAACTTTCAGCATCTCAAAAGATCGGATGAAGTGAAGTTTGTTATCTGCAACAAAAACGATTATATATGGGCAAGAAGTATTGTTCTGGAGGAGGGACTGCCAAACCGCTGTGAAGTACTCTTTGCTCCCGCCTTTGGATATCTGGAGCCGCGGAAGCTGGTGGAATGGATCATTGCAGACAGGCTGCCTGTCAGGCTCAATTTGCAGCTGCATAAATATATCTTCGGGCCTGATAAAAGAATGGTCTAATCCGGCGGCAGAGTTCCACGGGCATGCCCGTGGGTATCTATTGGTCTTCGTTCGAAAGCCTTACGTACAGATGCCACATGCGACCCCAGCCTTCTCACTCCGCTGCCGAAGTGTTCTCTGGTTCTCAGGACGGACAGGAAACCATAGCGACAATCTCAGGGGCGATGGAGGCATGTGCGGTCTTTTGCGGCATGTCAGGATATATCGCGGTGGATGATTTGTATGTCGATGGTGTCTCCGGAAAGAGATTTGGCTATTTCCTCGACAATAGCAGGCGAACGGTGCTGCCCTCCCGTACAGCCGAATGCGATCGAGATGTATGTCTTTCCTTCATGGATATAATGAGGGATCAGAAAGGTAAGAAGATCGTTTATTTTTTTCATGAACTGTCTCGTGGCCGCATGGGAAAAGACATAGTCAGACACCTTCTTGTCCGTTCCGCTCAGTTCTTTAAAGTCAGGAATAAAATATGGATTTGGCAGGAAGCGCACATCAAAGAGCAGGTCAATGTTCTGGGGAATGCCATACTTGAATCCAAAGGATATAAGGCTTACCGCGAGATCCTTATGCCCTGAGGGGGGTGCGTAGAATGCGGTAACAAGTTTTCGCAGTTCATGTGGAGAGAGTGCTGAGGTATCAATCACCCTGTCAGCATTATTTTTTAATACGGAAAGTGCCTTCTTTTCATTCCCTATGGCCTGATCGATAGAGCCGCCGAGCGGATGCGGTCTCCGTGTCTCCTTGAAGCGCCTGACAAGAACTGTCGGCACTGCTTCAAGAAAGAGTACATGGAGAGGGAAAACTTTCCTGAGCTCAGCAAGCGTCAATTTAAGATCGTCGAGGAATTCCTTTTCACGGATGTCTATACCGATGGCGATATGTGCGGCACTCTGCTGGGGCGATATCTTTTCGATCAAAGCGCGAATAAGAGAGACGGGTATATTGTCTACACAATAAAACCCTGCATCTTCTACTGCACGGAGGGCTACGGTCTTTCCGGAGCCGGAAAGACCGCTGACAATAAGGATCTGCGAACGGTCGCTCTTGTTTGCCGCTGCAGATCCTTGCGATGAATTCCTTTTTGCCTGTGCCATGAGCAGGCTATTTCGCAGGTTCTATGAGGCCGAAATTGCCGTCCTTTCTGCGATAGATAACATTGATATCACTGCTCTTGTCGTTGATGAAAACAAAAAAATCCTTATCAAGAAGTTCCATCTGCATGGATGCCTCATCAGGACTCATAGGCTTAAGGTCAAACCGCTTATTCTTGATGATCCTTCCTCCTTCCTGTAAAGACATTCCCTTTTCTTGTGGCTCAGCAGGTTTTGCCGCTCCTTTTCTGTAGGAGGTATGTTTCTC
>DKBO01000255.1 GCA_002448975.1 Nitrospiraceae bacterium UBA6898 | reverse complement strand
GCAGGCCTTCGCCGACGCCTTCGCGCGCGCCTGGTTCAAACTGACCCACCGCGACATGGGTCCCAAGGCCCGTTACCTCGGCCCCGAAGTGCCGAACGAAGACCTGATCTGGCAAGACCCGCTCCCCGCCTTCGATCACTCCCTGATCGATGCCAGGGACATTGCTGAGCTCAAGGTCAAGGTTATGGCCTCGGGCCTGTCGGTGGCGGAGTTGGTTTCCACTGCCTGGGCCTCGTCCTCCACCTTCCGTGGTTCGGACAAGCGTGGCGGCGCCAACGGCGCACGTATTCGTCTGGCGCCGCAAAAGGACTGGGAAGCCAACCAGCCGGCGCAACTGGCCAAGGTACTGGGCGTGCTCGAAAGCATCCAGCAGGCCTTCAACGGCGCCCGGACAGGCGGCAATAAGATCTCCCTGGCTGACCTCATCGTGCTGGCCGNNCGTGTTCACGAAACGGCCCGGGACCCTGACCAACGACTTCTTCCTCAATTTGCTCGACATGGGCACCGTGTGGAAGCCCACATCCGACGCCCGGGACACGTTCGAAGGGCGCGACCGCAAGACCGGCGAACTCAAGTGGACCGCTACCCGAGTTGATCTGGTCTTCGGATCCAACTCGCAGCTGCGCGCCCTGGCTGAGGTCTATGCGCAGGACGATGGGTCGGAAAGGTTCGTGCGAGACTTCGTCGCGGCCTGGAACAAGNNGGCAAGGAGAAGGGCAAGGGCGTCATTGTGAAGTGAGGTCTGGAGGAAGCCCAATCCGAAAGCGCGAAACGATGAACAGGAATCGGATACGAGGTGTGACACACTTCGGACGAGCCGGCGCGTGACGGCGGAGTCCTCCATCTGCAAAAGGATGTGTTTTATAAATCCGGCGTTTACACGTGGAAGGTTCTGTGTCTTACTCCTGGAGGTCTGCTTGTTAGCAGTAGGGGGTCGTGAAGTAAATCCGGATAGGTTCCCGGATGAGCAAGAGCCAGGCATATCCGTTGACGTCGGTGGCTACGAGCCCCAAAGGGAGACACAAGACAGGCAACGGTTCACGAAAATATACGGCGGCCTGTACGGCAACGTACAGGGTGAGCAAGCAGAAGTCAGCAGAGGACATGGTAGTTTCGCGCTTACGGGATGAAGGCCCGAACGGTGCCCCGAGAGGGGCTTGAATGAGGCGACAATATATTTGAAACATCAGCATGATACCAGTCCTTTCATCAGAGAGTTGTCACACAAAAACCGAGCCGGTTGATCCGACCCGGAAATTAGTCCTGAGGAGGAGAACAATATGTTGAAAGTTTCATTGGCTGTAGCAGGATGTATTTTGTTGTTTTCCGGTTTTGCCTTTGCCGAAGATGTAGTTGTTAAGGTCAACCTGGTAAACGAACAGGGGGTGGGGAAGGAAATCGGAACAATCACCGCGTCCGACAGCGAGTACGGACTTGTCCTGACGCCGTTGTTGAGCGACCTGTCACCTGGTCTGCACGGGTTCCATGTGCATGACAAGCCGGATTGCTCCCATGCCATGAAGGAGGGAATAGCAGTCCCGGCACTTGCAGCGGGAGGGCATTATGACCCTACCTATACGGGAAAGCATGAAGGGCCGTATGGCAATGGACACCTCGGTGACCTGCCCGCCCTCTATGTTTCTGCCGACGGGAAAGCACCCATGCCCGTTCTTGCCCCCCGCCTCAAGGTGGCGGACATCAAGGGGAGATCCCTGATGATCCATGCAGGAGGCGATAACTACTCTGATACACCTGCTCTGCTTGGTGGCGGTGGCGCCCGGGCAGCATGCGGTGTCGTCAAATAAGAACACTTGAGTCAGGGAACTTCCTCTCTTCATAGGAGAGGGAGATTCCTGTCAAACGTTACCGGATAATTATTAACCGACATTGTGCGGTGAACGTGAGACCCGTGACTCAGTTCACCGGGTCGAAGCAGACGACTGTCGCGGATTATGGAGAGAACGTACGTAGCTTTTCCTCCGTAGCAGGCACACAGCATTCTCCCTGGGCTGCGCAGGTCACTCTTCTCACCATACGTGTGAAGAAACAGGTTAGGGCTCAGCCGCGCAATACATGTCGTTCCTACAGCACCCGAAGGATAGGGAAAAAAGCTGTCGTCACTCCTCTATCGCACCGCTTCCGCCGAAAAGCAAGTTTTCCGCCCACGGGGTCAGACTTATCTGGACGACTATCGTATCACCTTTCAGCCAATAATCAACAGAGATCAGATCGCCGGCACCATAAACAAACGAATAATAGCCGGGTCGTATTTCATAGCCGACCCTCTCTCCGCCGGGTGTGATGATCTCGCGTAACTGAGATCCCTGAAAGTCCGCGCTACAATGAAGAAATTCTTCAGCTTTAGCGAAGGCTTCCTTAGCAGCCATTCCCTTTACCACCCAGTATCTGAAATCCGGGGCATACGGCGCCATGGTATAGCGATCGCCGTCTCGGTCAAGGAAAACGACGGATTCAAGGTCATCATAATAGGTACAGCCATAGAAGATAGTCGTGTATGTTCCGGCCGCTTCCGTATCACGAACTTCTTGTGTCCGGAGACGGATCCCAGGGGTGCAGGAAAAACAGATCAGCATTACGGAAAGACATACTGCATGACTAACAGCCTTTTTCGGTATCCTCATGGCATTCTCCTACATAACGGCATATCATTTCTTCAGAGGACCTTCGGCAGAGCTGTCGATCCTCAGCCGAAGCTATCTGCTGCAGAGGAACTTGCTCCATGCTGCTGTGATCCTGGCAAGAAACTCACCATCCCCGTAATTGCAGAAAAGACCCCCACGCTCTTCATGAACAACAAAAAAGCGCAACCATAATTATACAAGGCGAACAGCGTCGTACCCCGGCGAAAAAGCTCATGACAAATCTCTAACGCAATGACACGAGCTTATGCATTGTTCCCCGACAATGTTGCCGCCCTTATCATGTGTTTCAGCTCTGACAGGTCAGAAGATTTTATTACATGGGCATCGACATAGGGTGCTTCGACGTCATCATGGTAATGATGGGTGGTCAGCAGAATAATGGACACTTCCGGCTTGGCCTGTTTCATCTGCCCAAGCTGCTTAATCCTTTCCTCGCAATCCGTCATGCAGATGTCAACAGTAACGACATTGGGTGATTCCTTCATAAAAATTTCGATTCCCTCCGGCCATGTCACCGCCGTAAAAACCTTATATCCGTCATCTTCCAGTTCTTCCTTGTACAGCCGGCAATGATCATTTTCACCATCAATGACCAGGATCTTTATCGGCACAACATTGCTTCTGCTGTCTCCATTTCCCCCTCTCCTGTCCATATAACCCTATCTTCCCCCTAAAGTTAGAATTATAGCGTCTTCTGTTTTCAGTTTACTCCTTACTTCCTGAATGTCAATCGGTTATCTTTTGGAGTTTCCTGAGTTTTAACCGAACTCGAACTGGAGTTGGAAGTCATCCATACCGGTAGGGGATAATCCTCGGAAGGCAGTCTTGTCAGGGAACAAGAGATTGAATATCCAGTCGGCTATGGCATGGTTGAAGAAGCTCGGGACAGCAAAGAACCGTTTTACACCAGAAAAACCCTCTCCACCAGCAACTTGAGCTTTATGTTCTGTCCCAGATACACCGCTACAAAATACGACGCCGCAAGCACAAGCACCACGATGTTGCGTATGCTGATATAGCTCCTCACCCCTGTGTCCTCAAGGTTATATGCTTTATGTACCGGAACGACTCATCACCTTTCCACCTGGTTAGATAGTATTCAACGATCTTCCAGATACTTTCCTTCTTCCGCATATTCACGGGACAGCTGCTCAGCCGCATCATGGGCTTGAGCCCAAAGCCCTTTACCACGACAAGGACCAATTTGTGATTATAATCGGGCAACTTTACTGCAACGGCATTGTATTTGACCGCCCGTCTCTTTTCCCGTCAACAAAGACAATGAGAACGCTCTCATGGGGCGTGGGCAATAATGTGGCTATATCCAACTGATACATCCTCTCAACCCGGACTGATCGCAGCAAATACTCTGGCAGCCACGTAGGGCCGCCGAATACATGGCTGCATATCGCATATCGTGTATTTCCCCGGCTCTTTTCTCCTTTGAAGCTACTGCCCTGCCTGCACTCGCATCATGAAGATCTCATGCTGTCGCTTATTGCCGTTTTGATCAGCTGACAATTGCGCCGGGTATTTTTCATTCTGATCAGCAATATGGTAAGGTAGAACACGATGAAAACTCCTGTCATATTCACAGACCTTGACGGCACGCTGCTTGATTACCGTGGATACTCATTCGAAATGGCCGTGCCTGCCTTGCAGTTGCTGAAGGAAAGGGGCATCCCGCTCGTCATATGTTCCAGCAAAACCCGTAAGGAAATCGAATATTACCGCAAAAAACTCGACAACCATCATCCGTTCATTTCCGAAAATGGTGGCGGGATCTTTATACCGAAAGGGTATTTTCCCTTTGATATCTCAAACCACCGTTACAAGATCATAGCGGGAAAGAACTATCATGTCATCAGGCTTGGCGCCCGCTATGAAGACCTCAGAAGCGCACTGGCGGAGCTGAAAAATGAAGGGTTTCAGGTCCGTGGGTTCGGAGACATGAGCGTTGAAGAACTCGTGGAGACCACCCATATGAAGCCGGTTGAGGCCAGGATGGCCAAACAGCGCGATTTTGACGAACCATTTCTTCACACCGGTCCTGTCTACCGGCTGCCCGGGCTTCTCCGGGCGATCCATGATAAAGGGTTCAAGTTCACCCAGGGCAGGTTCTATCATATCCTCGGCAACAGCAATAAAGGCATAGCAGTCTCCATTCTGATAGATCTGTATGCCAGGAAGTTTCAGGATACCGGTATCGTCACAATCGCCATCGGCGACAGTCCCAACGACAAACCAATGCTTCAGCGCGTTGATCTCCCGATCCTTGTCAGGAAGCATGACGGGAGCTATGAATCCGCCATAAAGATACCAAGCCTCATCAAAGCAGACGGTATTGGGCCTGAAGGGTGGGATGTCGCTGTCCGGGAGCAACTTGCTGCACTGAAAACCAAGCGTACGCTGACCAAAAAAATGCGTTAATCCATGCCGGACCGCCGCTTTGGCCCCGCCGTTGCGGCATGGAGCAAAAACTAATAGATGGACCGTATCCTGCCGGTGCGTTTGTCAACGATCACCTTGTCGATGACTGCCTTATTCCTGTCCATAATATCTGCTTCAAAATAGAACTCCTTCTCAACCACCTCACCGATGATCACGTCCTTATCGGCAAAATATTTTTTAAACGTTTTCCGTGCCTCTGCAGAGGTCGTTATCTTCTGTTTCTCGCCGTAATAGCCCTCGGCGCCTCTCTGCGGCTGGCTGTCAGCAGCAAGCGCCGGCAGAGTCGAGGACGGAAGGAAGTGCAGTCCGGATAGCAGAGCACAGGTCACAATGAAGAGGCACAGTTTTCTGACCTCCGGTATCTTTTTCGCATGTTTTTTCACTAAAGACATTATAGAACCGGCATATGGTAAGGTCAAAGCCTTTTTCCGATAAAAAAAGGGCGGCCATAAGGACCGCCCCTCTCTGCATCTGGTATCTGTTTACTTCTTATGGCACTTAGCACAGTTTGCAGCGTCGCTGGTCTTGAATGCCTTGGTGCCGTTATGGCACTCGCCGCAGAGTTTGCCGGCATTCAATTCTGCCATGGTGATCTTTGCTGTGCCCTTTTTCATCTGGAAGATCTTGGTATGACAGTCATTGCACTTCAGACCTTTGTCTGCATGAGCCTTGCCGTCAAACACGACTTTGCCTGCGCTGCCACCCGCGAAATCTACCGTCTTTCCGGGAGGCACCGCCAGAGCGCTGCCTACGAATGCCACGATCACCAGAACTACCACTGCCAGTACAGTCTTCTTCATCTTCACTTCCTCCTTAATTGTTGATTTGGTTGAAACAACCATTCTTATTTCTCTTTCTAGCTGGCTATAGCATACCACAGTAATTGTGAACCAGCAGAGAAAGAATTGTGAAGAATTATGAAGAATGAAGATGTATATAGTCGCTATTTCGGCAGGGTGATCACGAAAGAAGCCCCTTTGCCGGGTTCGCTGTGTACTGTGATAGTACCGCCATGGGCAAGGACCAATTCTCTGGTGATGGCGAGACCGAGGCCAAGGCCACCTCTGTCCGCCTTGAAGAAGCGCTCGAAGATGAACGGCAGGTCTTTGGGCCATATGCCCTGGCCGGTATCAGCCACCTCCAGGACAATGCTGTCTGCGGACTCCCGTACTCTCACGGCGACCCTGCCGCCGTCATCTGTTGCCTTGAGAGCGTTGTTCAGCAGGTTTATCACGACCTGACTCAGCCGGTCAGGGTCAGCGTGCAGGGTGATCTTTTCGTCGCACTCGAGATCAAGACTGACACCCTTGTCCATGAACATCTTCCCGTATCGTCCGTTAATATTCATGAGGAACTGCCGGAGACCGATCACCTGCTTTGCAAGGTCGAGGCTGCTCGCCTCTGCCCGGGAGAGCTCCTCAAGACCCTCAATAATGGTCTTGAACCTGCCGATCTCGGCATGAAGTGACTGGATATGCTCCTGGTCGAGAGGGATGAGACCATCCATCATGCCTTCAAGCTCTCCCCGGATCGCGCTCACCGGGGTCCTGAGCTCATGCGCAATGTTCGATGTCATTTTTTTTCTCAGCGATTCCTGAAGCTCAAGTGCATGCGCCATCCGGTTGAACGCCGCAGAGAGCCGGCCTATCTCGTCGCCGCCCGATATCGTGACCCTTTTGCTGAAGTCGCCTTCCGATATACCGGTGACCGCCCGGGTGAGTTCCTCGACGGGGTTCGTCAGCCTTTTTGAGATGATAATGCTGAGCAGCACGGTAAGTCCTCCCATCCCGAGAAGAGAGAAGAGAAGCAACCTGTTCGATCTCCGGATAAAAAAGAGCTCCTTCTGGCTCCTCATGAACCTGAGATCGACCCTCCCGATCTCTTTCCCACCAAGGAAAAGCGCATAGGGCTGAAATTCGGCGGACTCATTCCTATACCTTAGTGCTGAGATCGCCACAATTCTCTTCTTTACCAATGTAGTCAGCGTATTGACGGCACCTTCCGTATCTATGACGAACGAGCCGTGCGTATCGTAGAGTCTCATTTCGAATCCAAGCATCAGTGCCCATACCGTATTTTCGATGATCTCGGGATTTGCCCATACCCCGTATTTCTCATAGGTGCTTTCGAGCGAGGTGGTTATCCACGAGGCCCGGTCCTCCACTTGACCCTCCAGGAACCCCCTGAAATCCCTTACCATCAGTTCCCGTACGACAAGAGCCGACGAGAGCGCAATGGCCGAGATAGAAAGCAGGACAAGAAATACTCTGAACCAGAGCCGCCTAAGCATCCTTCTTGCCGGAGAAACGATAACCCACACCGTAAATAGTGAGAATCAGCGCAGGGTTCTTGGGATCATCTTCGATCTTATAACGGATGTTCTTGATATGGGCGTCAATGCTCCGTTCATATCCTTCAAACTGATAGCCAAGCGCCCGGTCAACAAGTTCCTCCCGAGTCATTACCTTGCCGGGAGCTGATGCAAGACTGAAAAGCACCTTGAACTCTGTCGGTGTTATATCGACGGTCTGCCCGTGCTTCATCACCGAATAGCTGTGGCCATCGACAACAAGCGCCCCCTGATTGAAGCTCATGGGCTCCGTTGATCCCAGATCGGCCTTCTGAGCCCTTTTCAGGAGAGCTTTCACCCGGTATACCAGCTCGCGGGGGCTGAATGGTTTGACCACATAATCGTCCGCGCCAAGAGCAAAGCCTGCCACGCGTTCCTCTTCGGATGACTTTGAGGTAAGCATAATGATCGGGATATCAGCGGACTCCTTGATCTCCTGACAGACCTCTTCGCCTGTGGTATCGGGAAGCATCAGGTCCAGAATAACAAGGAGCGGTCGCTCCTTCATTACAGCGGCAACCACATCCCCGCCCTTATCAAAGTGCATGACCCGGTATCCTGCCTCTTCGAGATAGACCTTTACCACCTTGGCGATTTTTCTGTCATCCTCAACAACGAAGACCGGCGGCATAACCTCTCCTTACGCTCAATGCTCTGCTTTTCATCACCTCATTATACTGCATAACCGCGCAACCCCACCATGCATAGATATCAAGCAATTGCCTTGCCTTCGATAAGGTGCTATTCTGAGCTTAGTCATGTATAAGAAAATCCTTGCTGCGGTAAACGAGCACCTGAATTCTGAGATCGCAGCCAGATATGCACTCGCGCTCGCCAAATACCTCGACGCAAAGCTCTACATCTGCTTCGTCGCGCAGAAAGACATGTCCCAGCAGGACCGCCGGGCTGCAGAGGACGCCATGAAGCGGCTGTTCCATGAGGCGCTGGAGATGCGTGTCCGGGCAGAGAGCATAGCCGAAATAGGTGATCCCGTCACCAGGATCGGCAGGATCGTCAGGCATGAAGGGATCGGCCTTGCCGTTGTCTCGACGCGCCGCGAGGACATTGAAAAACGTTTCTTCACGGGCACGACCGCGCGAAGCCTCTCCCTGAAACTTCCGTGCTCTGTCGCACTGGTACGGATCGTCCATTCAGGAAGAGTGCACCCCAAGAAGATCCTCGTTCCGCTCAAGGCAAGGATCAGCCATGTATCAGAATATGCCTATTTCACCGCAAGCATGGCGCGCACCTTTAGGTCAAAGGTCTTCATCTTTCATGCCCCGAAAAAAGTAACGCGTTTCTTCCAGAGAGAGATACATCTTCCTCCTCAGGATAGGGAACAGCTGCTGCCACAGGACATCACCCGGTTCATGGCGCAACTCGAAAAACAGGGGATCGAGCATGAAAGCAAGCTCATGCCCGGAAGCACTGGCAAGAGCATAACCATTGAGGCCGTTGCAAAGCGACATGACCTCATCATTATGGGGGCGAGCAGGCGAAATCTGTTTGCGTCACTTCTGCGGGGGAACCCCGTTGAATATGTCCTCAGGGAAACGCCCTGCGATCTTCTCATGTTGACACCGCGACATGAAGATTAACAGTCTTTCCCGGGATGATGCTCTGCGGGCGCTGGGCAGTTCGGAAAACGGCCTTACCCAAACCGAGGCTGCCAAGAGACTGGGGGAAAACGGTTTCAATGAAATCAGGGAAACGTACCGGCCAAACTTTGCAGTTCGGTTTCTGAAGCAGTTCACCCATTTCCTTGCGCTGCTTTTATGGGTCGGCGCAGGCCTTTCATTCTTTTCAGCCTATCTCCATCCCGGCGAGGGCATGTCAACGCTCGGTTTTGCGATCATCGGTGTCATCGTTATCAATGCGGTCTTTACGTTCTTTCAGGAATATCGGGCTGAGAAGGCTTTCGCAGAGCTTAAGAAACTTCTGCCTTTCAATGTT
>DKBO01000013.1 GCA_002448975.1 Nitrospiraceae bacterium UBA6898 | reverse complement strand
GAAGGCGATGAGGCCGCCGATGACACCGGCGAAGATCATGATCAGCGGCAGGTCCGCCCCCTTCTTGATAAGGATCGGCCGGATAAAGTTATCAATGGTGCCGGCGATGATCGAAAAGATCAACAGGACAGTTCCCCAGAGCGGATCACCCTTCCAGTAAAGCCATATGACCGCCGGGGCCAGCACCAGAATAGGTCCCAGCTGCGCAAGACAGAACATAAAGATCACTGCGGTCAGCACCGGCGCTCCCGGCACACCCGAAATGACCAGCCCGGTTCCACCGATGGCGGTCTGTATGAGCGCAGTAACAACGATGCCGAGCGCAACGCTTCTGATCGCCTTGGCAGCAAGAACGGATACCTCCTCTCCCCGTGATCCGGCAAGGCGTAAAGCGAAACCGCGGACTCCCGCTGAGGCCTTCTCGCCCCCGGCATACATGATGGCGGCGATAATCACGGTCAGCAGGAACTGAACCAGCACCGCGGCAACGCTTCCCGCCTGAGATATGAACCACCGTATGGCAGTCCGCGCATAGGGAGTTATCTGGGCTGAAAGTTCTTCATGACTGAGTCCGGCAACGTGCTGCCATTTTTCAGCAAGCTTCTTCCCTGCCAGCGGAATGCGGCCCACCCAATCCGGCGGGGCCGGAATCGTAAATCCTGCCAGAGAATTAATCCGGGCAGAGATATCGTCGGCCTTACCGACAATGGCCGTGACAGCGAGCATCAGGGGCACAATGATGAGCAGTAAGAGTACGAAGGTCATCACTGCCACAGCAAGACCCCTTCTGCCCCATAGCCTGCCCTGAAGCTTGAGCAGAAGCGGCCAGGTCGCTATAACGATTATCGTGGCCCAGACGATGGCAGCGATGAAGGGACGAAGTATCCAGAAGCTGGCAGCGATCAGGATACCAATGAACAGCACCGCCAGCGTGATGCGTGTGACGTCTTGTGTGATGGGGCCTTTCGTATTCATCTTCGATCTCCTCCCATGGAACTGCGGCAGTCCTGCGCCATGACGCAAACCCTCCGGTTCAGCTCTGACTGTGACTGTATTATACGCTGCATCGCCCGTTATTACACGGGCTCTCTCCGGCAGATGCCAGGATTACCTGCTCTGAGAACGCCTCAGGATCAGATATCCTGCGAGGCCGGAAAAGAAAGAACCGAGGAGCACGGCAAGCTTGTCCGCATACTGATAGACCATATCATCTTCAAAGGCCAGGGAATCGATGAAGAGGCTCATGGTAAAACCGATCCCGGTCAGGACGGCAACGCCGTACAGCTGCCGCCAGCTGCTTCCGGCCGGCATGGATGCATCAGGCCATAATGTTCATACCACCGTCCACGTATAGTGTCTCGCCGGTGAGGTGTCGGGCAAAGGGGGATGCGAGGTAAGCACAGGCGTAGCCCACATCCATGATGTCCACAAGTTCTCCGAGCGGTGTGCGCGCAGTTGCCGCGTCAACCAAAAGGTCGAAGTCCTTAAGCCCTGAGGAGGCCCTCGTCTTAAGGGGCCCCGGTGAGATCGCGTGCACGCGGATCTTCTGCGGCCCAAGCTCATAAGCGAGATACCGGCAGGATGCTTCGAGTGCTGCTTTAACCGGTCCCATGACATTGTAATTGGCCACGACCTTTTGAGCGCCATGAAAGGTCATCGTGAAAATGCTTCCACCATCCTTCATGAGCGGTGCAGCGAGCCGTGCCATGCGGACGAGAGAGTGGCACGAAATATCCATTGCCTTTGCAAAGCCTTCGGAAGAACAGTTGAGCAGCCCTCCCTGCAGATCTTCCTTCGGAGCGAAGGCGATGGAGTGGACAAGGATGTCGAGTCGGCCCCAGTCCTTCACGATCCGCCCGAACAGGGCCTCCAGCTCTCCTGCGTTTGATACGTCGAGGGGCATGAATATCTCCGCCTCAAGCGCTTTGCTCAACGGCTCGACGTAGGCCATGGCCTTTTCGTTCAGATAGGTGACAGCAAGGTCGGCTCCCCACTCCTTGAAGGCCTTTGCACATCCATAGGCGATCGAGTGTTCATTCGCAATGCCGACCACCAGGGCCTTCTTGCCCCTGAGCACCGTGTGTGGAACTTCGGGTTTCATACCTTGTCCTCTATTATCGGAGCACACGCCGTGTGTGGCGCGCGATCATCAATTCTTCGTTGGTCTGGATCACCCAGGCCCGTACTCGTGATCCTGCTGAGCTGATGCAGGGTCCTCCCTGTGCGTTCGCACCAGCGTCCAGTTCCACGCCGAACCATGCAGCATCGCGGCAGACGCGCTCACGGATTGGTGCAGCGTTTTCACCGATACCGCCCGTGAACACGATCGCATCGACTCCGCCAAGAGCGGCAACGAGTGAGCCCATCTCACGCCTGACGCGATACAGGAAAAGGTCGATGGCGAGCCGGGCCCTCGGCTCCTCGCTTGCAAGGAGGGTACGCATGTCGCTCGATATGCCCGATATGCCGAGCAGACCTGACTGCGTGTAAATCAGCTTCTCAATAGCACGTGCATCCATGCCTAGTCCGTCCATAAGATAGAGCATAATGCCCGGGTCAAGAGCGCCGCTTCGCGTACCCATAGGCAGGCCCTCCACGCCGCTGAACCCCATGGTACTCGTCATACTCCTGCAATTCTCCATGGCGCAGATACTCGCACCATTCCCCAGATGCAGCACCAAGGTCCTCCCTGAAGCTGCTGTGGTGTCGAACTTCGGCAGCACTGAGGCGATGTATGCATAGGACAGTCCGTGAAAGCCATAGCGCATCACTCCTGCCTCGGCGTATTCCAGGGGTAGTGCATAGAGTTGTGCAATGTAAGGATTTGTGCGGTGAAAGGAGGTGTCGAAACAGGCGACCTGTGGAAGTTCCGGGCGACGCTCGAGAAGAAGTTTGATGGGCGCCAGGTTATGCGGCTGATGCAATGGCACCAGCGGGATGAGCTTCTCGAGCTTTGCCAGCACCTCCGGATTCAGGCGGACCGGCTGGGTATATTCGAGTCCGCCATGCACCACCCGGTGGCCAACACCCAGCAGGCGATAGCCCGTGAATTCTGACCGAACGTAGGCAAACAGGTGGTCGAGCGCCCCGTCATGTCCGAGCTTTGTGCCCTCAGGCCATGACTTTTCAGAAATGATCGTTCCCTGCCTGTCCTTCGCATTAAAGCGTGGAGAGGTGTAAATACCTTCGGCTTGGCCGCGGACCAGGAGCTCAGCCTGGTCGTCGCGGAGGACAAAGAGCGAGAATTTTATGCTTGAAGAGCCTGCATTAAGGACCGCGATTACGTCTGACATATGCGACCTCCCTAGAGATTTTTCCCCGGTGCGGCCGAGCGCTTCGCATGGGCCACCAGGGCCATCACCGCAGTGGAGGCAAGTCGGGTGCGCACGCTGTCGGCACGGCTGGTAAGCACGATAGGAACCCGGGTACCAAGGACAATCCCCGCCGCGTCAGCGCCCGCGAGATACTGGAGCTGTTTTGCAAGCATATTGCCAGCCTCCAGGTCCGGCACCAGCAGGATGTCAGCTTTCCCTGCCACTGGGGAATCGATCTTCTTCGTCTTTGCTGCCTGTTCGCTGACTGCATTGTCAAAGGCAAGCGGTCCGTCAAGGATGCCGCCGGTGATCTGCCTGCGGTCAGCCATTTTGCAGAGGGAAGCTGCTTCGAGAGTGGAGGGAATATCAGGGTTCACGGTCTCGACCGCTGAGAGGATTGCGACCTTCGGCTCATCGATACCCAGCACATGGGCGAGGTCAATGGCATTCTGGACAATGTCCACCTTCTCCTTGAGCCCCGGTGCGATGTTTATGGCCGCATCCGTCACCAACAGTACGCGCGGATAGGTCGGAACGTCCATGACAAAGATGTGGCTGATGCGACGGCTTGTGCGAATCCCTGTGGCAGAAGGAACAACCGCGCCCATCAGTTCATCGGTATGCAGACTCCCTTTCATCAGGGCCTCTACTTCACCGGCTCTGACCATTGCCACAGCCTTTTCGGCAGCTGCATGGCTGTGTTCGGTATCGACGATGCGATAGGGCGAAATATCCGCGCCCGCAGCCTGCGCTGCCTCCCGAATCTTCGCCTCCGGTCCGACCAGCACCGGGGTTATCAAATTACGCTTTGCTGCTTCAAGAGGGCCGAGAAGGGAATCGTGGTCGCAGGGATACACTACGGCACAGACCACCGGGGGTATCCCCTCGCAGGTCTTGATGAAACGGGCGAAGACGTCAGTCCGGCGGAAGATGACTGCAGGCGTGGCGATATCGGTATAGCTGATCCGTTTCGTCGGCGCAGAGACAGTAGCAGTCCCCAATGCGATCACTCCACCCGCCTGGTTCGTGCAAAGACAGTCGAACACGATTACCCCGTCAGCCTGCTTCTCTTTAGCGGTAATCTTGGCGGTACATGTTTCGCCCATCACAATGCGGCCCTTAAAAGTCAGATTATGGGCAAGGATCGTGGTCCCCGGACCCGGCATTCGGCGATTGAGAAGGTACGATATGAATGCCTCGGCAGCCACCGGCTCCGCCGATGGGACGTAATCCGGCTCCACCTCAACGTCCAAGTGAGCCTCGTCAATGTCTCCGGACACAAAGGTCAATGCCTCTATGTCGCTCCGTGAGATGGTACGCGAAACCGTGAGCGACTTGCCTATCTCTATCTCGTCGAATGTCACATTGGTAAAATTCATGACGTTACCCCCTTGCCCGACGGGAGCGGCATCTCTCCCGGCTTGACCGAGAGCGCCTCTCCGATGCGCTTCAGCGTTGCCCGTTGCTCCGGCGTTGCGCCTTGCAGATTGATACGCTTGTCTGAAAGCAGACGGTCGACCAGCGTTAACAGCCTTTTCCTGTCTTCCGGATCACGTAACAGTCGCGGAAGGGTTTCAACGGCCTTTTCCGGCTCATACCTGATGATAACCTCCTGCTCGCCCCTTATGCGGCGCATCTGATCACGCGGAATGTCCGGAAGTAGGTCCCGATATTCTCCTATAAGCTCTTCCTTGAGGTCCATGCGGGACAGCGGAATCGGTTGACCGCGGCGTGCGAGAAGCGTACCGACACGGGCCAGGGCCTCGGGATAGCCGCCCTCAGCCATGGATGCGAGCGCCTCCTTGACAAAGGGCAGATCCCGAGGATCCTGCGCCTTCGGTACTTCTCGCTCTTTCATCTCATGTTTGTCAGACAGATACAGTGAGAACATGTTGCCATAGACCTCGAAGAACATCGCTTCGCTCACGGCGTCACGGACGTCACGGTAGAGATCAAACGAAGCGCTCACAAGGGCCGAAACCATTTTCTCCACCCGCCGGAAAGGCTGTTCAGGCTCCGCAGGCTGACGATGCTCCTTCACTGACCCTGCTGTCGGCTTGAGCCACCAGAGCCATGGGTTCTGATCCGAGAAGACCCAGCGCTGGAAGCGAAGAGGATGGAAATCCCTGACAGCTTTGGCAATCGCTTCGTTAGATAAAGCCTGCACAAGCGGCTGTGCAAACAACTCGTAAGCCCGCTGGTTGAAATCGGAAGCTGCGGCGACCGCCTCGAAGGGCTTTTCGTCGGCACGTTTGAGACGGTTGAGTCGCCCGATTATCTCTTCGAGCCGGTGCTCGATGAATTCAACATCGTATCTGACCTTACCGTCATCACTTTTCGATTCGATGATCTTCATGCCGTAGAGCCCGGGCGGAAGGGCCTCGATCGACTTCATCACCGAAACGATCTGTGTGTGCTCCTTCTTTGCCACCTTGCCCGAAACGAAAATGCCGAGATGGCCGATATTCTGGTGCAGCAGGCCGATGATCGTCTGGCCGCGTGCCTTGATCTCGTCAGTTGAGCCGTACACATCCGCAACCCAATTGAATGCCTGCTGCGGCGGCGTGATGTTGTCGCCCTT
>DKBO01000248.1 GCA_002448975.1 Nitrospiraceae bacterium UBA6898 | reverse complement strand
CATGGTGCGCAGCACGCGGTATGAATGGCCCCGGTCGCCCTCAAAATAGAGGACCGTATCCACAATATGCTCAAGAACGCGCGGGCCGGCAATCGTCCCTTCCTTCGTGACATGCCCCACGATGAAAACAGGGATATGAGACCGTTTTGCATGCAGCATGAGCTTTGCGGCGCACTCCCGAACCTGGCCCACTGACCCGGGGGCGGACATAAGCTCCTGGGTATAGACCGTCTGGATCGAGTCAATGACCATGGCATCTGGAGACATTTTGTCGGCAGCGTCGAGGATACCTTCGAGCGACGTCTCCGGCAGAAGGATGATATTTTCTGCATTCACCGAAAGTCTGTCGGCCCGCATCTTGATCTGCTGNNTTTCCCGATGCCGGGATCGCCGCCCACAAGGATGACCGAACCTGCGACAACGCCTCCGCCCAGCACCCGGTCGAACTCTCCGATGCCGGTCGAGGTCCTTTGCTCGGAAATGCCCTCGATTGCCTGCAGAGACACCGGCACCGTCTTTGATACGGGCTGCAGCGAAGAGGAGCTCCTTCCGGTTGCGGCCTTTTCTTCCACAAAACTGNNATCCGAAAGCGCGGCGCAATCTTCCCGGCGCAACCGCGGACAGGATGATCTACTTCACACACAGGCCTGCAGCCCGAAAGCCCACAAGACGGACTTTTTTCTTGAGTTCAAATCTGCCCAGACAAAAAAACGCTGCTCTCCGGAGAATCTCAAGCTTGTCGCTCGCATCCGGCAATGTCTTTGCCCTTGTCTGCGTCTGAAAATCATTGAACCTGATCTTTACCGTCACATTCTTACAGCGGTAACCTCTATGGGTGAGGTCATCAACAACCTCCCTGACCATCTCGGCGAGAGCTTTCGCAATGGTCTGCCAGTTATCGGTATCGGTCTGGAACGTGGTCTCCCTGCTCGCTGATTTCGGCTCCCAATGCGTCACCAGAGGACTGTCGTCTATCCCGTGCGACGCTTCGTACAGATACTGGCCGTACGATTTTCCGAATTGTTCAATAAGGGCGTCACGTGACGCGGTGGCAAGCTCGCCGATGGTCTGAATATTCAGCTGTTTCAGATACCCCTCGGTCTTGGGTCCGACACCCCAGAGCTTTCTCACCGGAAGGGGCCAAATACGCATTGTGACGTCACGTTCCGTGATGACCGTCAGACCATCAGGCTTCTGTAAATCAGATGCTATTTTCGCCAGTAACTTGTTCGGCGCAATGCCGATGGAGCAGGTCAATCCTGTCATGCTCCGGATCCTTTCCTTGATATCATATGCGATATGTTCTGAAGGCCTGCCAATATCCGATATATCGAGAAATGCCTCGTCAATTCCCACATCTTCCATGACAGGACTGAATTTCGAAAGAATTTCCTTTATGCTGTGTGAAACCCGCGCATACTCTCTGAAGTCCACCGGCAGGAATATTGCCTGAGGACAGAGTCTGTAGGCTTTCATAAGCGGCATGGCAGAATGAATTCCGTATCTGCGCGCTTCATAGGACGCGGTGGAGACCACGCCTCGCATGGTCGGATCTCCCGAGCCGCCAATGACAAGCGGCTTGTCCATCAGTTCAGGACGGCGTTGTTCCTCAACGGCGGCAAAAAATGCGTCCATATCAACATGAAGGATCCTTCTCATGGAATATTATAACCAGCATGCACGTCTCATATACAGATCGGCAAATTGTCTCAGTCCGCGGTCCTCTCTGTTATTGGCCATTCAGGGGTCTACAGCAACATGCCACCATGAAGATTTCCTTAGCTGCAGGCACGCCAGATTTACCAGCTGGGCCCAGAAGGCATGCAGGTGTCAAACCGGTGAAATAAAAAAATTACTCTTGGCTCTTTCTGAAGAAAAGCCCTGCATTCCTGCGAGGAAAAACCAATTGAAATGGTAACTTCACCAATGATACATTGCGTAACGCCGCCATTCTACGTGCTAGTGCATTGATTTTAATCATATTTTCATCTTGGTATATTTGTTGCTGCTGAATAAGTATGATTACCTTAAGAAAAGATATCCTCAGGGAATCGATCCAAATCTGCAGACAGTCAAACCTGTATGGGGTTTTTACCCGAGAGGAAAAACGTGAAGCCGTTTTGCATGTTTACCATATTATCAATGAATACCAGGCAATAAATAGAAACGCATTAGGAGATCCCTGGGAATTTCATTCTGTCTCTCTGCAAACCTAACATACCGTTCCCGGCATTATATTCTCACGAGAATTAATAGGCTTCTGTTCAGCCCTCCTTACGGTGATTTAAGACATGATCGGTCTAACTCGTGTTGATGATCGCGGTCTTGCCTGCTGACATTTCTTTACCATGTTGTGATACTAATCACAGTAATGTAAGGCTATCGATGATATAAAATTATCAATCCTCATCGTTTCCTCCTTTCTCTTCCCTCAGCCCCGAAAGGGGCTCCTCTATCTTCTTGGGCCGTTCCTGTTTCCCTTGGGTCTCCCCTTATCTCTGCGTGATTGCATCCGGGCATAATGCCATGCTGCCCCTGAGAAATAAAGTGCCCTAGCGACCGCAACGGACCATTGCGGCCTCAGATATCAGTATGTAACGCTTCTTGCACGAACATGTTCTCTATTCCCTTACTATCAAGGGGCCTGGATATCAGAAATCCCTGAGCAAATCCGCCCTTCAGGGCCCTGTAGGCTTCCAGCTGCTCGGTCGTTTCTATGCCCTCAGCAATGACATCCAGGCTCAGATCGTGTGAAAGTGCAATAATCGTTTTGACAATGGCAGCATTATTTTTATCGGTAAGCAGTGCATTGATAAAAGAACGATCTATTTTCAATCCATGAATAGGGAAATGCCGCAAGTAATTCAGCGCCGAGTAGCCGGTGCCGAAATCATCAATATCGATCCNNCGCTCAATGATTTCCAGTCGCAGACTGCCTGCCTCAAGGCCCGTATCATGAAGGATGTCCACCACAACATCGTAAAAATCGGGCTGGGAAAATACTTTAGTTGAAACATTCACGCTGACTGTCAGATCCCTGTACCCGGTGAATTGATCCTGCCACTGGCGCACCTGCCGGCATGCCTCGCGTATGACCCATTGCCCGATCGGGACGATTAATCCGGTTTCTTCCGCCACCATCAAGAAATCCAGGGGGTAAAGAAGGCCCCGATCTGGATGCTGCCAGCGCATCAGAGCCTCGAATCCGGTTATCCGGCCAGATTCCATAGATACAATTGGCTGGTAATGAACCACAAACTCATTATTTTCCAATGCTCTCCGCAAGTCCGTCTCCAGCCAAAGAACGGTCTCTGCCTCTGCATGCATCGATGAGTCAAATATCACATGGCATGACTTACCGCGCGCCTTTGCCTGGTACATGGCGATATCCGCATCGCGAATCAGTTCTTCCGCACAACTGTAATCCCTAAGATTGCTAAGGATGATACCCACGCTCACGCTGGCGAATATTTCACGCCCAGACACATGAAAGGGCAGCCGCATGTCATCCTTGACCCTGTTGGCGAGATTATTAACCTGATCAACTCCCTTGGCATCATCCATGAATATGGCAAACTCATCACCGCCGAAACGCGAAACCGTGTCCACATTTCGGATGCATTTCTTGAGGCGCTGAGAGATCAGGATCAGGAGCTGATCTCCTATGAAGTGACCCAAGCCGTCGTTTATTACCTTGAAGCGGTCAACGTCGAGAAAAAGAACCGCAAAGACATAATTGGGATACCGTTTTTTCTGTTCCAGTGACGACTGCAGGCGATCCATGAAGAGGGCACGATTCGGCAGATTGGTCAAAGCATCGTAAAAAGCCTGGCGGGTTAATTGTTTCTCGGCGTTTTCAAGTGCCTTGCTCTCCTGCATCAGCCGCAGGTTGATGCGTTCAAGTTCGGTCGTCCGCTTTCGCAGTTTTTCTTCTGTGAGGTGCGTCTTGCGGAATAATTTCGTTTTTTCGTTGATAAGATACGCTATGATCGTCAGAACAAAGGGACCCAGGAGCAGGAGAGCCCGATACCGGATACCGGATTGCTCCAGAGATATAAAATATTTCAGAACTTCTGCACCGACATCTCCAGTCTGCGAGATTAAGAGGATATAAACCCCGAGCAAAACCCAAGCGAAGAGGACAAGGTAAACGGCTGCCCTTGATAAGGCTTCATTTGCCCTGCTGTTTATTGAGTCTTCATCGCTCATACAAAACCCCTCTTTCCTCGCCGGACATTTTCACCCGAGGGCAACGACATCCCGCGGCAACGATGCAATTGCCGTGCAGGTATACTATGCAATACATGTCAAAATGCGCAATACATGCAGGAACAAAGATCCCCTTCCGGAAAAATCGTTGCTACGTTTGCCTGAATCTCCGGAAACTTGCCCCAGCGACGAGGGGCAGGGGATAATACCCGGTCAAGAATACTGACACGGTTGTGCCTGTAGGAAAAAATTATCAGCATTCCTGTGTCTGAATTCTCATTCGTGAGGATGAGAAGCAGGTACAAAAACTTTTTTCCCCTATGAAAAGAAGATCTGTTCCCCTAACTCCTCCTGCAGAACAGAGTTGCATTCACGTGCGTTACCTTACTATCATGCTAGAAAGAAAAAAGCCTCATGCCATTTCCTGTGCTGAAACTCCTCCTGAATGACCGGGCCATAAATCTCTTTGCATTCCGCGCAGCAGTCGGAACATCGAATCCAAGGGCAAGCAGAGATGCCAATGCAGATGAGAATGCGCACCCTGTGCCATGATATTCCCCGGGCACCCTTTTTCCCCTCAAATAAGAAAACGTGCCGTCGTAGAGGATATCCACAGCTCTCCCTGTCCGATGTCCGCCGGTTATGATCACTTGTTCCGGCCCAAAACCTTTCAAAATTATCGCCGCCTTTGCCACATCAACGTCAGTTGCTATTTTCACTCCGCTCAGGACGGACGCCTCATGGATATTGGGTGTTATGATGGTGCAATAGGGAAAGATTCTTTCCCTGATCAATTCAGGCACACCCGCTTCCACCAGCATTCTGCCCGATGAAGATTTAACAACAGGGTCAAGGACGATATTTTTCAACCGAAATTTCTTAAGGATGGCTGCAATTTCTAACACATTGTCAGCAGAAAGCAGCATGCCTACCTTCGTTGCATCAGGAACACTATCGCGCAATAGCACTTCAATCTGCTTACCGAGAAAATGCCTGTCTACTGCCTTGACCGCAGCTACACCTGAACTGTTCTGCGCGGTCAGCGCTGCAACTGCAGACAATCCATACACTCCGAACAGATGAAACACTTTCAGGTCCTGCTGAATTCCCGCCCCTCCTGAGGGATCAAAGCCGGCAATCGTGAGGACTTTCTTCATGAAAAGAATTATATATCCTTCAACTGAGCATTGACAAGCGAATGCAGAGAACCTTATGCCCTCAGTTGCCTTCCCCATATAGGGAATACTTTTCTCAATTAAGGACAGCCAGCATGCAAATCGGGTTAATAAATCGATATTTCTCACTTGGCATGTTATCTGCAAGATTGTTTTATTGTTTATTGCCCTTTTGTTTTTGGTCGTATTCAGGTAAAATTAGCAACAGAACATAGCATGAGTTTAAAAAAGCATGTGTATGGTATTTCATTTTATGACTGAAAGGAGGTGTAACACAATGAAAAAGATCTTTGCATTCGTTCTTGCTGCATCCATGGTTCTTTCTCTGGCTCTGACGTTCGGCTGCCAGCAGAAACCTGCTGAGGCCCCGAAGCCGGCAGTTGAGGCTCCGGCACCCGCTCCGGCTCCGGCCGAGGCTCCGAAGCCTGCTGAGGCTCCGGCTCCCGCTCCGGAAGAGAAGAAGGCTGAGGAAAAAGCTGCTCCGGCTCCGGCCGAGAAGAAGGCTGACCAGAAACCTGCAAAGAAATCTTCAGGTTATTAATCCTTCAAGCACAAAGAAAGGGCCTTCACATAGGCCCTTTCTTTGTGTCCCGGAAAGAAACCATAGTGCAGAATTATTTTCCCCTTGATCATTCCCCTCTCTTCTTTCTTTTACCCGAGGTTCTGATAAGATAGTACAGAACGCGCAAAAGGAAAGCGTTATTCATGATAAGAAAATCTCTATTGTTGCGCATTTTTGATGCAGCCTACATCCAGCGGTGGAACGATCGGGTACGGCCGGTGGAGTTCGTCGAGCTGGACAAACAGGCCCACAAGATGGTCATCGCCTATTTCCTCGGAAAATTTGAGGAGGAAACAACCGGGTTCAGCTGGCTGGAGATTATCCAAGGCGGGCTATTCGAACTCCTGCAGCGTATTGTTCTCACTGACCTGAAACCGCCGATTTTCTATCGCATAAAAGAAGACCAAATGAAGTACCGGCGGCTCAACGAATGGGTATATCAGGAGCTTGAATCCGTACTGACTCCCCTGGGCAGGGATTTCTGCCAAATATTCCAGTATCACTTTCTCGACGAAACAGAGAATATCAACAGGAGAATACTGAACGCCGCCCATTTTTATGCCACGAAATGGGAGTTTGATATCATCGAAAAGATCAACCCGCAGAACTTTGAGGTAGAGGCGATAAAGAAGCGGCTGCAGGATAAACAGAGCGAATATCTTGACCTCAGGGGGATGGGACAGCTCATGAGCTCTGACCGCTACCGCCATTTTCTCGATATGTGCGGACAGTTACGCTTTCAGATCCGCTGGGCCAATCTCCACCGCGTACCGAAAACGTCGGTTATGGGCCATTCCCTGTTCGTCGCCATACTTTCCTATCTCTTTTCGCTTGAGATCAACGCCTGCACAAAACGGTGCGTAAACAACTATTTCACCGGTCTCTTCCATGACCTGCCGGAAGTCCTGACACGAGACATCATCTCACCGGTAAAGCGCTCTATTGAAGGGCTGTCTGATCTGATCAAGGGATACGAACGGGAGCAGATGGAACACGAGGTCTACAGCCTTATACCGGCCACATGGCATGGAGATATCAGGACCTTCACGGAAGATGAATTCGACAGTATTGTGTCCGTCAAGGGAAAAATGCTCAAGACATCCAGCAACGAGATCAATGAGCGCTACAATGATGACCAGTATAATCCGCGTGACGGCCAACTCGTGAAGGCCGCTGACTCGCTGGCAGCGTTCATCGAGGCTTCCGTTGCCATCAGAAACGGCAGCACCAGTCAGGGACTTGTCGAGGCAAAGCTCGCCATCAAGAACAAGTTTGAAAAAGTGACCATAGCAGGCATCAACTTCGGCGAGATCTATGCCGATTTCGCCTGAGTTGTAAAAGCCAGAATTTCACCAGTATGACATTGCATGTTCCTATCGCTGCTTCTTCCTGTAACCAATGCCTAATGCAAGCAAATGACGATACGCCTTTCACCTGCGATTCAACAGGAATGCGAAGCTGAACCTGCTGCGTAGTTCCAGAGTAAATCTGCATAAAGGCAGGCTGCGACTAACACCTTGACCTTCCCCCGATTTGATGGACACCAGGTTAGGCGACGGCGGCCCTCGCTTCGTACTCGGCCGGGGAGTCATAGCCGAGGGTTGAGTGCCGACGCGTCCGATTGTAGAACACCTCGATGTATTCGAAGATGTCCTGCTTGGCTTCGTCTCGTGTAGCGTAGGCCTATGGTACACAAGCTCGCGCTTCAGGGTCCCAAAGAAACTCTCGACGCAGGCGTTATCCCAGCAGTTGCC
>DKBO01000203.1 GCA_002448975.1 Nitrospiraceae bacterium UBA6898 | reverse complement strand
TGGCGTCCCCAGCGGGATTCGAACCCGCGTTACCGCCTTGAAAGGGCGATGTCCTAGGCCGGGCTAGACGATGGGGACATCCTGGTGAGCCGCGAAGGATTCGAACCTTCGACCCACGCCTTAAAAGGGCGTTGCTCTACCAACTGAGCTAGCGGCCCTGAAATAAAGAAGTAATAAAATACACCCTATGAGCGCTTGTTGTCAATTCAGCAAGGCTGCGCTCAGGCCTTTCCGGAACGTTCCCTGGTGTACGGCAGAAGGCCGCCTTTCACGACTACGTCACGCTCCCTTTCGTTCAGCGTCGACCTGACCCTGAAGGTATACCCTTTTGTCGCGTTCTCCACAACGTATTCCTGGCTTCCGCTGATCACGCCGGATATGTTGCCGATGACCAGCCGGTCGCCCTGGGAGGTCTTTTCGTAATCACCGGCGTTCACGAACTCGAGCGGAAGGATGCCGAAATTGATCAGGTTCGAACGGTGGATGCGAGCGAAAGATCTTGCAATGACCGCCTGTATGCCGAGGTGCATGGGAGCGATCGCCGCATGTTCACGCGAAGACCCCTGTCCGTAATTTTCCCCGCCGACAATGATGCCGCCCCCCTTTTCTTTTGCCTCCATGGCCCGCGAGCTGAAGGTGGCGTCCAGATTACTGAAGACAAAGTTCGCAATGGCAGGGATATTCGACCGGAACGGCAGCACTTTGGAGCCTGCGGGCATGATGTCATCAGTCGTAATGTTGTCTCCCAACTTGATCAGTACCTCAGCTTCGATCCGGTCTTTCAGTGCGTCCTTGACCGAAACATCCTTGATGTTCGGGCCCTTGATGACCTTTACGTCAGAGGTGTCCTGCTGAGGAGGAATGAGGAAGTTCCTGTTGATATGATATTGGGAAGGCTCCTTGAACTTCTTCATGACAATACCCGCCTCGCGCGGGTCGACCATTTCACCCTTGAGGGCAAAAATAGCACAGGAGACGGGGCTCGCAAGATAGACAAAGGCGTCCCTGGTGCCGCTCCTCCCCTTGAAGTTCCTGTTATAGGACCGCACGGATACCTGTCCGCTCGCCGGCGCTCCGCCCATGCCGATGCAGGGGCCGCAGGACGATTCAAGCATCCTGGCTCCCGCGGCGACCATGTCGGCGACAAGCCCTTCCCTGGCGATCATCTCGTAGACCTGCTTAGAGCCGGGATTGATGAGAAGGTTTACCCCTTCGCTGACTGTCTTGCCTTTCAGGATTGAGGCTATGGACTTCATTGCCTGGTATGAGGAATTGGTGCAGCTGCCAATGCAGACCTGATGGACCCTGGTGCCCGCAAGACTCTTTACGGTCACGACATTGTCCGGGCTATGCGGCTGGGCGATCATGGGTTCGATCTTCCCGAGGTTGATCCTGATTACCTCGGCATAGGATGCATCATCGTCAGCGGAAAGCTCTGTCCAGTCAGTTTCCCTCCCTACTGCCGCAAGATAGAATTTTGTCCGTTCGTCGCTCGGGAAGATGGACGTGGTGGCGCCCAGTTCCGCTCCCATGTTCGTGATCGTTGCACGCTCAGTGACGTTGAGATCCCTGACCCCCGGTCCGCCATATTCCAGGATCTTCCCGACGCCGCCTTTTACGGTAAGCCTTCTCAAGATCTCGAGTATCACGTCCATGGCGGTCACATACGGCCGTTTGAGCTTGCCGAGGAGATGGATCTTGAGGACCTTTGGCATGGTCAGTGCAAAGGGGGAGCCTCCCATGACCGTGGCGGCATCAAGACCGCCGACGCCTATAGAGATCATGGCCATACCACCTCCGGTAGGTGTGTGGCTGTCCGTGCCGAGTGCGATCTTCCCGGGTGCAGCAAACTGTTCGAGATGCACCTGGTGGCAGATGCCGTTACCCGGCCGGGAGAAGTACGCGCCGTATTTAGCGGCAACGGTCTGAAGGAAAAGATGATCGTCGGGGTTCATATAATCCTGCTGCAGCATGTTGTGGTCCACATAAGACACGGCAAGCGGTACCTTTACCCTCTCGAGCCCCATTGCCTCGAACTGAAGCCATGCCATGGTTCCCGTTGCATCCTGCGTATAGACCTGATCTATATGCAGTTCGACCGGCGACCCGGACCTGAGCTCTCCGTGCGCGAGATGTGACCCAAATATCTTTTCGACAATGTTCTTACCCATAAATGCCTCTATGTTGCTCCTGGAATTATGCAACGAAACGGCGAAGACATATTTTGACTTAGCTCTTTTTATTATGGTAAAAAATAGAGAAAAATCAAGCGGAAATAGCGTTCTGGAGATAGATCATGCACTTTTTTCAGTACCGGGGGAATGAGTTGTACGCGGAGGATGTCCCTGTCAGGTTTCTTGCAGAGAGATATGGTACACCCCTTTACATTTACAGCCATGAGACCATCGTAAGACATTTCAGGGCCTATGATGACGCCTACGGAACATTCCCGCATATCATCTGTTATGCACTTAAGGCGAATACCAACGGCGCTATACTGAAGCTGCTGGCACAGCAGGGCTCCGGTGCGGATATCGTGTCAGGCGGAGAGTTGTTTCGTGCGCTGAAAGCCGGAATACCCGCGGAAAAGATCGTCTATGCCGGGGTCGGCAAGACTGAGGACGAGATTCGTTTTGCGCTGAGATCTCGGGTGCTGATGTTCAATGTCGAGTCTGCTGACGAGCTGCGGGAGATCGACCGGGTTGCCGGCACCATGAAGGTAAAGGCACCGATCGCGCTCAGGATCAATCCCGATATAGACCCCCAGACACACCCCTATATATCGACCGGGATGAAGGAGCACAAGTTCGGGATATCGGTAGATGATGCAATCGAGTATTACCGGCTTGCCGCACGTCTGCGCAACATTGAGGTTGTGGGCGTGCAGAAACATATCGGCTCTCAGATAACCAAGATCGCGCCTTTTGTGGATGCCGTAAAAAGGATTCTTATTCTTCTGGATGCGCTGAAGAAGCAGAAGATAACCATTAGATATCTCGATATCGGCGGAGGTCTCGGCATTACCTACCAGAGCGAAAAGCCTCCGGCACCTGCTGATATTGCAAAGAGGCTTCTGCCTCTCATAATGGATAGAAATATTACCCTGGTTATGGAGCCCGGAAGGTCGATTGTCGGGAATGCCGGAATTCTTGTCACCCGGACGCTCTACCTGAAACAGGGCGCGGGCAAGACATTCGTCATCGTCGATGCTGGCATGAACGACCTCATGAGGCCGTCGCTGTATGATGCCTACCACCATATCTCACCGGTTGTGAAGAAGAAGAGGGAGCAGATCAGGGCTGATGTTGTCGGCCCGATATGCGAGTCCGGCGACTTTTTTGCCAGGGGGCGGACAATAGACCGTGTGAACAGGGGCGAGTATCTTGCGGTGATGAGCGCAGGGGCATACGGCATGTCTATGAGTTCAACATACAACAGCAGGCCGAGGTTGGCAGAGGTGATGGTGAAAGGCGAAACGCATGCACTGATCTCTAAACGGGGCAGCTATGAGGACCTTGTCCGGCACGAGGTAATGCCCCGGTATTCGCGATGAAGATTCCCTTTACCAAGATGCAGGGTATCGGCAATGATTTCATTGTCATTGACTGCCGTGACGGAAAAGTAGGGGTGAGGCGTGAGGAGTTCGGAGCGTTCGCCAGAAGGCTCTGTGACCGCAGGTTCGGCATCGGGGCGGACCAGATCCTTCTTCTGGATAATTCGGAAAAGGCAGATTTCCGGATGAGCATCTTCAACGCCGACGGCAGCGAGGTCGAGATGTGCGGAAACGGCATCAGGTGCTTTGCAAAGTATATCTGGGACAGACAGCTGTCCGAAAAGAGCGTCCTGGAGATAGAAACGGCTGCAGGCATCATAAAGCCGAAGAAGACTGGAGACCTGGTGAAGGTAGATATGGGCGCTCCGGTACTTGACGGCAGAAAGATCCCTGTTGATCTTGACGGGCTGATACAAGATTATCCTTTAACAATAGAGGACAAAACGTTTAATATTACCTGTGTCTCCATGGGGAACCCTCACGCGGTCATCTTTGTGGATGACGTCGAAGGCTTCGATGTACAAAGGTATGGGCCGGGCATCGAGACGCATAAGCTTTTTCCCCGGAAGGTCAACGTCGAGTTTGCGCAGGTAGTAGATTCACAGACCGTGCGTATGCGTGTCTGGGAAAGGGGCGCCGGCGAGACCATGGCCTGCGGCACCGGTGCATCGGCCGTTGCCGTTGCTGCAAACCTGAAGGGCTTGGTGCAGAAGAAGGTTACGATAAAACTCCTTGGCGGGGATCTTCTCATAGAGCTCGATGAGGGTGGCCATGTCTCTATGACCGGACCTGCCGAGGAAGTATTTGAAGGCCGGATATAACAGTAAATACCAAGGAGGTAGTTATGTTCAGAGGATCAATTGTTGCGATCGTTACCCCGTTCAGGAACGGAAAGGTCGATGAGAAGGCACTCGGCAGCCTCATAGAATGGCATATTAAGGAAGGCACGAATGCCATTGTGCCCTGCGGCACGACCGGTGAGTCGGCTACGCTCGACTATAAGGAACACTTCAGGGTCATACAGTTCACGGTAGAGGTGGTCAGGAACAGGGTACCGATCATCGCCGGGACAGGGGCCAACGCCACGGATGAGACGATCATGATCACGAAAGAGGCGAAGAAATCCGGGGCAGATGCAGCCCTTCTGGTCAGTCCCTATTACAACAAGCCGACACAGGAAGGGTTGTACCGGCATTATAAAGCGGTTGCTGAGTCGGTAAGAATACCGCTCGTGCTCTATAATGTCCCCGGCAGGACTGCGGTGAACATGCTGCCTTCCACGGTCGCACGTCTTGCAGAGATAAAGAACATCGTAGGCATTAAGGAGGCAACCGGCGACATGAAGCAGGTGAGCGAGATCATCAGGCTCTGCGGTGACAGGATCGATGTGATCTCAGGCGATGATTTTACGACCCTGCCGCTCATGGCTCTCGGCGGCCAGGGTGTTATCTCCGTATCTGCCAANNGCCATGTTCATCGAGACCAATCCGATCCCGGTGAAGACAGCCCTGGCCATGATGGGCAAGATCAAGGAAGAGTTCCGGCTCCCCCTTTGCGAGATGTCGCCTGCAAACAGGGAAAAGCTGAAGACCGTGCTGAAAGGGATGAAGCTGATAAAGTAAGTTCGTACGATAGCAATGCCGCACCTGATGAGGGCCGGAAGATTTCAGACGTTCTTCCGGCCTTGTTATTTTGGGCTCCGCCCCAAGCCCGGCCGCTTTCTTGCTCGCCAAAGAAAGCCGGCGCAAAGAAGGGC
>DKBO01000021.1 GCA_002448975.1 Nitrospiraceae bacterium UBA6898 | reverse complement strand
CATCTGCTGCTCTCCGCCGCTCAGCGTCCCGGCAAGCTGTCTCCTCCGCTCCCCGAGTCTCGGAAAGAGCTCAAATACCATCTCCTTGGTCTTCTGTCGCTGCTTTTTCGCCTCACCCTTCAACGAACCCATGTCCAGGTTCTCTTCCACGGTCATCTCCACAAAAAGTCTTCTCGCCTCAGGACAGAGGGCCAATCCCTTCTCTATGAGTTTGTAGGGTTCGATGGTATGAATCGGGGCGCCGTCAAAGATCACCTCACCCTTCCTGGGCCTCACTATCCCTGAAATGGTCTTCAGGGTAGTCGACTTCCCTGCTCCGTTTGCTCCTATGAGCGCAACGATCTCCCCCTTTTTGACCTCAAAGGCAACATCCCATATCACCTGGACATCACCATAGAAAACGTCTATGTTTCTTATCTCAAGCACTCTCTGCCTCTCCGAGATACGCCTCTACCACAAGGGGATTGTTCCCTATCTCCTTTGGCGTCCCTTCAGCCAGTTTCTGTCCATAGCTTAAAACAACAATCCTGTCGGAAATTGCCATGATGACCTTCATATGATGCTCTATGATCATGATGGTTATGCCTCTTTCCTTTATCCTCCTTATGATCCCGATAGATTCATCGAGTTCTGCGGGGTTAAGCCCTGCAAAGGATTCGTCAAGCAGAAGCATCTCAGGCTGTGTGGCAAGAGCCCGGGCTATCTCGAGCTTTTTTCGTTTTCCCAAGGGGAGGCCCTTCGAAATCACATCCCGGTCATCAAGCAGTCCGGTAAACTTTATCGTATCCAAAGCTATTTCTTCAGCCCGGGTCCTTGTTTTTACTCTCAGGAAAGCAGAGGCGATGACATTGTCAAGGACGCTCATCCTCTGGAGGGGCTTTACTACCTGAAAGGTCCTGGCGATTCCCATCTTGCAGATCTGGTGAGGTTTGAGTCCGGATATCTTCTTCTGCTTGAAATAGACTTCACCCTTGGAAGGGGGATAGAACCCGTTCACTACATTGAACATGGTGGTCTTTCCGGCACCGTTCGGGCCGATCAGGCCGAGGATATCCCCTTTTTCGACGCCAAAAGATATATCGGTCAGCGCTGCAAGACCGCCGAAGAAGCGCGAAACGCCTTTAACCTCAAGCATTGCCATTATGCTGCCTTCCCTATCCTCAAGAATTTCTTTAGCTTCTGGACATCCCCGGTAATGCCATTCGGCAGGAAGATGATGATAACGATCAGCAGGATGCCGAAAAAGGTGTGGTGTGCAGCACCGAGCTTGGGAATGGTCCGGATGATCTCCGCAAGAAAGACCATGATGATAGCTCCCACAAAAGGCCCCCAGTAGGTTGCAACACCGCCTACCATAACGACCATGATCGTGACGATCGAGATGTCATGGAGGGCAAAAACGATCTTGGGGTCAATGTATCCCATATAGTTCATATAAAATGCTCCTGCAAGGCCGGTGAAGACAGCGCTCAGGCTGAGCGCAACAGTCTTGTAGAGCGTCGTGTTGATGCCGAGCGACTCGGCTGCATCCTGGTCCTCGCGGATTGCGACAAAATAGTAGCCGAGCTTCGATTCAATGATCATCTTGACCGCAATAAATGTTACAACAGCCAGCGCGAGAACAATGTAGAAATACCATGTCTTATCGATCCAGGTCCGTTCCTGGAGCATGATGCCGAGATCACCCTCTGTGATGCCCGTAAGGTTTTCGGCAGTAACCCGCAGGATGACACCGATGGCCAGCGTGCCAAGCGCAAAAAACGGTCCGCGAAGTCTCAGACAGATGTAGCCGATAATCAGGGCAACGATGGTCACAAATACTATGCTGAGCGGCATGCCCCACCATGCAGACAGGTGCGCCTTGTTATAAAGAATGCCTGCAGTATAGGCTCCCACGCCGAAGAAGGCAGCATGCCCGAAGGAGACCTGACCGCAGTATCCGCCAAGGAGGTTCCATGCCATGCCGATCACCGACCACATGATCACGAGGATCAGGATATGCATCCAGTAAGAGCTCAGGCCGAGCAGGGGAAGCACAGCGAGCAGTCCGGCGATAATGAGAGGAAGTGCTTTCCTCATTTTCCGAGTTTCCACTTCTTGAAGAGAGACATAATGCCTCCCGGCACAAAGATAAGCGCAGCCACGAAGATCATGAATCTGCCCACCGGCGCCCATCCCATGCCTGCGTAGGTTGCAGTCAGGGATTCAAACACTCCCAGGATAAGACCCCCGACGATTGCCCCGACTGTTGAGCCAAGGCCTCCGAGGATCGTGATAACAAAGGCGATGAGCGTAAACTGGCCCCCCAGGTCAGGATAGAGGTAGTAGATTGGGATGAAAAGGCATCCTGCAGACCCCACAAGGGCAGAGCCGAGACCGAAGGTAAAAACCCGCATCCTTTCGACATTGACGCCCATGAGCAGGGCTGCGTCCTTATCCTGGGCAGTCGCCCGGATGGACTTGCCCATATCGGTCTTGGTAAGGAAGAACCAGAGGCTAGCAGTGATAACAAGGGCAACGCAGAACGAGACTGACCACGGCATGGAAAGCGAGAGCTCGATCGGAGATTCCCTCCAGTAATCCGACAGGTACCATGCCTTGGTCGCATATTCGACCGGCGTAGTCTTGTAGTCCGATGAGAATATGATCGTGGCGATGTTGGCAAGCACCATGCCGATACCTACGGTAAGGATGACCTGGTTTTCCGGAATGATCGCCTCGACCTTCAGCACCGGATTTATGAGATACTTCTGAAGCAGGACGCCGAGGCCAAATAATGCCGGCGCCGCTATCAAAATAGAAAGATACGGATCGATATGGAATGATGAGAAGAGGACATACGCAATATACATGGCGACCATCATCAGTTCGCCGTGGGCGAGGTTGATGATCTTCATNNGGTCATGCCGATGCCGATCAGGGCATACAGGCCCCCCAGAAGGAGGCCTGATATCAGTGTCTGCAGCAGTACTTCAAGCTGAACTGATGTCACGCTTCACCTTGCCAGCTCTCTTCCTTAAGCCTTTGGCCCTGCTATCGTCTCTCTCTCCATGTCGGGATCGGAAAGACATACTTTTGATTGGCAACGTTATCGGGATATACGCACTCATGCTCGCCCTTGACAACCTGCATGACAATCGTGTCCATGAAATTCTGGTTCTGGTATCCCTCCTTGTTCTCAAACTTGATCGCCGCGAAGGCAGTGGAAATATTTGTTGCCTTGAGAGCGTCACGGATACCGTCAGGTGTCCAGGACTTCGCCCGGTCGAGGGCATCTTTCACCACATACAGAGCAGAGTAAGCCGAGGCTCCGTGGTAGGATGGATAATCGCCGTAAAGCTTCTTGTACTTTTCTGCATACTCCTTCGCGCCGGGCAGCTTCATCTTGAAACACCAAAGCGAAGCTGTTACCACATTTTCCGCGGCATCCTTGGCATTGTCAATGAACTCGGGGATTGCGAACCCGGCAGCCCCGCCGGCAAACAGCTTTGCGTCGACCCGAAGTTCCTTGATCTGCTTCATGAGCAGCGACGCATCCATGACATAGGAGACCATATAGATGACGTCAGGCCGGGCAGCCTTGACCTTGGACAGCAGCGGCTTGAAATCAACGGACCCGGCCTCGTACTTTTCTTTCAGGACCACCTTCACGCCAATCTTCTGGGCATCCTTTTCCATGGCGTCAGCACCCGAGTTGCCGAATGCAGAGCTTTCGTAGAGGATAGCCATCGTCTTCGGCTTCGCTACATTCTTTATAAAACTGACTAAACCGTCTGCATAATGGGCATTCACGGCATTCTGACGGAATACGTACTTGTAGTCCTGCCTGGTTATGTCGTCATCCGCACTGGCAACTACAAGATACGGCGTCTTGCGCTCCTCGGCGACCGCTGCAACGGCCTTAGCGCATGACGAGGTGTATTCTCCGACGATCAGCGGCTGTTTTTTTGTGTCGATCAGCTTTTCGACAATCGCGCGGGCAGTCTCGGGCTTTGCGCCGGAGTCCTCAAAAGAAAGGTTAAGCTTCTTTTTCTTGATGCCGCCCTTTGCATTGATTTCTTCTGCGGCGATCTCATAGGACCTTTTCATCATCTCGCCGAACTTTGCCTGCTTGCCGGTCAGCGGCAGCGGGATCACGAGGTCAAAGGTCTCTGCGGCGAAGAGAGTTGAGGCAGAAAGGCTCAGTGCAAAGGCAATAAGGATGATCAGGGTCAGACGTTTCATGGTTCCTCCTCACGAAAGTTTCTTTATATTTTCGAAAAAGTTCCTTGTGCGGCGGAATAGACTTAATAGACTAATAAAGAAATATTATAGATTCGCCTCCCAAATTGCAAGAAAAATAACCAAAGAAAAAGCGCCCTTCCGGTTATTCGCCTGTTGAACAGCCGGGACTGCCCATAAACGTCTTCAGGTACTCCCTGTTCAGTTTCGCTATGAACGAAACCTTAATCCCTTTCGGGCAGATTGCCTGGCATTCGTAATGGTTGCTGCAGTTTCCGAATCCTTCCCTGAGCATGGCCTCTGTCATGACGCATACACGCCGCGCCGCTTCGACCCGCCCCTGCGGCAGCATCGCAAGGTGGGTCACCTTGGCAGCAGTGAAGAGCATGGCAGCGCCGTTAGGACATGCAGCGACACAGGCGCCGCATCCGATGCATTCAGCTGCATCCATGGCAATATCAACATCCTGTTTCGGCACCAGCACAGCATTTGCATCGGGGACACCGCCGGTATGCACAGATGCATATCCTCCGGACTGAATAATACGGTCAAGACTTGAACGGTCTACGATCAGGTCCCTGATCACCGGAAATGCCTTCGCCCTCCAGGGTTCTATATAGATCGTGTCGCCGTCTCTGAAATGGCGCATATGGAGCTGACAGACCGTTGTCTTTTCCTGCGGGCCATGGGGAATGCCGTTGATAACCTGAGAGCACATGCCGCAGATGCCCTCTCTGCAGTCATGATCAAAGGCAACCGGTTCTCTGCCTTCCGCAATCAGGCCTTCATTTACGGTATCAAGCATCTCGAGAAACGACATATCAGGGCTTATATGTCTCGCCGTGTACTGATCGAGCCTCCCCTTGTCCTGCTGCCCCTTCTGTCTCCATATAAAAAGGGTAAGGTCCATCACTTATAGCTCCTCGTTGCAAGCGGTATATGCTCAAAAGTCAACGGCTCTTTATGCAGTTCGGGCTTCTTCCCGATCCCCCTGAATTCCCATGCAGCCACATAACAGAAATTGTCGTCATCCCGCTTCGCTTCTCCGTCGGGCATCTGATGTTCGACCCTGAAGTGTCCCCCGCAGGACTCTTCGCGCAAAAGCGCATCGAGCGCCATGACTTCGCCGAATTCGAGAAAGTCCGCAACGCGGCCGGCCTTTTCGAGTTCCTGGTTCAGGTCAGCCCCGCTTCCCGGGACCTTCACATTGCTCCAGAATTCACCCCTGAGTTCTGGTATGCGCTTCAGTGCCAGCTCAAGGCCCTCCCTGCCCCGCGCCATGCCGACATGCTCCCACATGATCCTGCCGAGCTCTCTATGAAAATCATTCACCGTCCTTCTGCCGTTGATCGAAAGCAGCTTCTTCGATGCTGCGTCAACCTCCCCGATGGACCGCAGAAATTCGGCATGGTCCGCAGATGCACCACCCGGTCCTGTTCGCGCCAGATAATCCGCAATGGTATACGAGATGATAAAATAGCCGTCTGCAAGCCCTTGCATAAGCGCGCTGGCGCCGAGCCGATTTGCGCCGTGGTCTGAAAAGTTCGCTTCGCCTAACACATAGAGGCCGGGGATGTTGCTCTGCAGGTTATAGTCGACCCACAGCCCGCCCATGGTGTAATGCGGTGCGGGATAGATGCGCATGGGCCGTTCGTAGGCATTTTCTGCCGTGATCTTCTCATACATCTCGAAGAGGTTGCCGTACCGTTCCGATATCTTATCCTTTCCAAGGCGTTGGATCGCATCTGCGAAGTCCAGATAAACACCTCGGCCTCCCGGGCCTACACCACGGCCTTCATCGCATACCTCTTTTGCAGCACGGGAGGCGATATCTCTCGGCGCAAGATTGCCGAAGCTCGGGTATTTCCTTTCGAGGAAATAGTCGCGCTCGTCTTCGGGTATCTCATGCGGCTTCCGCTCATCAGCTTTTTTCTTCGGTACCCATACCCTGCCGTCATTTCTCAGGGACTCAGACATGAGCGTAAGCTTTGACTGATGGTCTCCGGTGACCGGGATACAGGTTGGATGGATCTGCGTAAAGCAGGGGTTGGCAAACAGGGCACCTTTCTTGTATGCGCGGTACGTCGCCGTAACATTCGAACCCATGGCGTTGGTCGACAGATAAAAGACATTCCCATATCCGCCGGTACAGAGGCAGACCGCATCACCTGCGTGGCTCCGTATTGCGCCGGTTGTGAGGTCCCTTATTGTTATCCCCTTTGCCTGACCCTTGATGACAACCAGATCAAGCATCTCGGTCCGGGGATAGAGCCTGACCGTGCCGGCATGAATCTGGCGAGAGAGGGCGCCGTACGCGCCTAACAGGAGCTGCTGACCAGTCTGGCCCCGTGCATAAAAGGTCCTTGAGACCTGCGCCCCGCCAAAGGAGCGGTTGTCAAGATACCCTGCATAGTCCCGGGCAAAAGGGACTCCCTGGGCAACGCATTGATCGATAATATTATTGCTGAGCATGGCAAGTCGGTAGACATTTGACTCCCGGGCCCTGAAGTCTCCACCTTTGACCGTGTCGTAGAACAGGCGATAGATGCTGTCGCCGTCATTCGGATAATTCTTTGCAGCGTTGATCCCTCCCTGCGCCGCAATACTGTGGCCTCTGCGCGGACTGTCCTGAAAACAGAACGCCTCGACAGTATAGCCAAGTTCTCCGAGAGTAGCTGCCGCAGAAGCCCCGGCAAGGCCGGTCCCCACCACAAGGATCTTGTATCTCCTCTTGTTTGCCGGGTTCACCAGCTTCAGCTCCTGCCTGCGTCTGTCCCATCTCTCTGCAAGAGGACCTGCCGGGGATTTGCCGTCAAGAATCATAACCGATTATCTCCCTACCATCCTGCTGACAATACCTGCGGGAATTGCCACGTAGCCAAGGAACAGGACAAGGGCCGCTGCTGCGCCTATCTTTACCATGATCGGCTGCGTCCTTTCATTGTTCAGGCCCAGTGTCTGGATCATGCTCTGCAGGCCGTGGGAGAGGTGAAGACCGACCGCGGCCATTGCCGTGACATATACGACCGAGACTACCGTATGCTGGAAACTGTGCACGACCATGCTGAATACATCAGGCCGTCCCAGGGCATCAAGGTTCCGGCCCGCAGAAAACTCCGGCATGATCACCTGAACGGTAAAATGCAGAAGATGATAGCCAAGGTACAGGGCTATGAGCAGTCCTGTCCATATCATATATTTGCCCGCAACTGTTGCGCTGAGATGCTTGTTGACCGCATATTTTTGGGACCGGGAACTCCGGTTCTCAAGCGTGAGCAGTATGCCGAAAACCATATGCAGAGCGAGAGCAGCAGCCATTATCAAGCGGACAACCCAGAGAAAAGGGCCGAGGCTATGGAGCATCTTTGCATAGGTATTGATGCCATCAGGACCGCTGAAAAGCGATATGTTGCCGAGCAGATGTATGCAGACAAAAGAGACCAGTGCAAGCCCGGTGGTGGACATTACGATTTTTCTGCCGACCATGTTTTTGATAAGCGTCACGTCTTTGTCCTTATTGCGCCCCGCGTACAGCTTCTCCAGGGTGGTCCGATCAGTCAATGCCGGAAAAATCGTATGTATTATACGACGAACTGTGGGATAATGAAAATACTATTGAACTCTGGAGGAAAATCATGACCCAGCAACCGAGCCCGAGTTACAGTATAACGCTGCGCCTTGAGATAGATAACCGCATCGGCATGTTCGCCCAGCTTGCTACCGTGCTCAGCCTGGCAGGAGGGGACCTAGGATCTGTCGATATCGTGCGGGTCGAAAAGGGCAAGATCATCAGGGATGTGACCATAAATGCCCGTGACGCAGAGCACGAAAAGGCAATTACCCATGCCATAAAGGAGATGAGGGGCATTCGGGTGCTCAGGGTCATGGACAGGACCTTCTCCGCGCACGAGGGCGGCAAGATCGAGATCCATAACAAGATCGCGGTTAAAGACAGGGCAGATCTCTCAAAGGTCTACACACCGGGAGTTGCACGCATCTGTATGGACATCCATGGACATAGGGAGCATGCCTACCGCTATACGATCAAGGGGAACTCAGTTGCTGTCGTGACCGACGGAACTGCCGTGCTCGGCCTCGGAGATATCGGGCCGGAGGCTGCCATGCCGGTGATGGAGGGCAAGGCAATGCTCTTTAAGGAATTCGGCGGCATTAACGCATTCCCTATCGCACTGAACACCAGGGACACGGAAGAGATCATAGCCACCGTGAAAAACATCGCTGTCCCCTTCGGGGGTATCAATCTTGAAGACATCTCCGGCCCCCGCTGCTTCGAGATAGAGCGACGGCTCCAGCAGATGCTCGACATCCCGGTCTTCCACGACGATCAGCACGGCACAGCAGTTGTTGTCCTTGCCGCGCTTATCAATGTCGGCAGGCTGCTCAGGAAGGACATCAGAAAATTCCGTATCGTAATCGCGGGCGCGGGCGCTGCCGGGATCGCAAATGCAAACATGCTCACAGCATATGGCATCAAAGATATCATTGTCTGCGACAGGACAGGGGCCATTTACAAAGGCAGGAGACAGTACATGAACCCCTATAAAAAGCTTCTCGCGAAAACTTCAAATCCAAGAAGAATCAAGGGAACCATCTCAGAGGTTTTACAAGACGCCAATGTATTTATCGGACTCTCAGGACCGAATATCATCCCGGCATCAGACATTAAGAAAATGGCCAAAGACCCGATTGTCTTCGCCCTTGCAAATCCTGATCCGGAGGTATCTCCCGAAGACGCCCTTCCGCTCTCAAAAGTCCTTGCTACGGGAAGGTCAGACTATCCGAACCAGATCAATAATGTGTTAGGCTTTCCCGGCATTTTCAGGGGCCTTCTTGACGTAAAGGCAAAAGGAGTGAACGAGGCGGTCAAGTTCGCTGCTGCACAGGCGATTGCCCATGTCATTTCTCAAGATGAGCTGCATGAAGACTATATCATCCCGAGCATCTTCGACCGGAAAGTAGCATCATCCGTTGCCCATGCCGTTGCTGAGGCTGCAAAAAAGACCGGGCTCGCGAAATAGTCGTTACAGGCGCCTCGGCACGCCAGAAGCTTTTGCCGCTGCCTGCATATCCATGCCATCTGGCTACCGCGCCCGTCTGCGGTCCATGATATAGATGCTCTTGGCAAATGACTTCGCATACTGTTTCAGTTCTGCCACTTTCTGGGAGACTTCCTTGGGATCCCGGACGAGTGTCCTGTCCGTATTTACGACGGCGATGGATACGGTCATGATGCCGAAAATTGCCGGCTTATCGTTGCGATCAATGGAGATGATAAAGCCTTTTTTTGCGTCTTCGGGGTCATAATGCTCAATGATCCCCTTGTCGAACTCCTCTATGATCTTGTTGCAGATAGGCTGGACCCTGTCAGGTGAGCAGATCAGAACAAAATCATCGCCTCCGATATGCCCGAGAAAGTCCTCAGGTTCTCCATATTCACTCTTAATGCCCATCAGCATCTCAGAGAGCCACTTGATAAGGTCGCTCCCCCGGGCGTAGCTGTAGCGGTCGTTGTAGGCCTTGAAGTTATCCAGGTCGATGAGACAGAAGGAAAATCGCTGGGTCTCATTCAGACGGACCAGGAGTTCTTTCTCGATCGCAAGATTGCCGGGCAGCTTTGTCAGCGGATTTGCATCGAGGTTGATCTCTTCCAGTTCCTTAAGGCGCGAGGACATCTCCCGGAAGGATATGGCGAGATCGGCAAGCTCATCAGCGCCCTTGATATCGGGCATGCTGTCAAAATCTCCGCTCCGTATCATATTCGTTGCCTCTTTGAGCTGTTCTATCGCGGCATTCAGATGGTTCGTGAGCAGGGAGGCAAAGAGCAGGCCGAAGGCAAAAGATGTGGCGCTCAGAACAATCGTAATGAGAAGCGCCCGCTCGCTCAGGGTGTTGGACTTGTTGATGAATACGTTCTGCTGAGAGTTGATCTTGCGGTCGATATCCTTCAAGCCGAGTAATATCTTGTTAAAGACAGCCTTTGTTTCCCGGACAGAGACATCTTCAGCTTCCTTCGTCCTGTTTTCCCTTATCAGCTGTGACTCCCGGGTAAAAAGGGCACTGTAACTGTCATGCAGGGAGAGGATAGACTGAATAATTGTGGAGAGATACGTCTCGGTCTTGTTGATTTCCGTAAGTATATCCCTGAACTCTTTGCTGCGGGACCAGAAGAGGTTCTCCGCATCCTGCTGCTGGAGTATGAGAAAACGCTTTTCATACAGGTCCTGGGCCAAAATGCTGTCATTGAGCTTTGTCAGCCGCCCGCTGGTCGCAATGGAATTGAAGACCGTGCTCTGGGTGATGGTATTCAGTTCCTTGAGGCTGAAGATGGCATAGAACCCCACGAGGAGCGTGAAAGATATCATGACGATATAGCCCAGAAATATCTTCTGCCGCAAGGTAAAATTCATTGCTCTGTCCTGTTTATATTTTTCCGCACTGCATGGTCGTATCTGGGCTGTCCACCCGCAGCATGCTCACTGTACGGCGATAAATCGCTCCGGTCAGCACGATCGTTTCCCTTCCATCACCATAACCATGGGATGTTGCCGCATCCCTGACTTTCGCCGGTGAGGAGAGCCTGCAACCTTTGCCGGTCACCGTGTTGCTCCGCAGGCAGGACAGTGCGGGTCTCTGAAGCCTTTGAACGTTCTGAAGCTCATATCCTGCCCTGACCAGACGAGGAGCTTTCCCCGCAGTGGTGTGCCGATGCCGGAAAGATACTTGAGGGCCTCCATGGCCTGAAGCGTACCGATAACGCCCGGTGTTGCTCCCAATACCGGAAAAACCTCCTTGGGTGGTGATTCAGGGAAGTAACACTGCAGACAGGGTGTTGCAGGAGACTGTATAAAGGTGAGGCGGCCATCCAGACCCCAAATGCTGCCATGCACCATGGGGATCTTTTTCCGCAGCGCGCTTTCATTGAGGAGGTAACGGGTCGGGAAATTATCCATGCAATCAAGAATGAGGTCCGCACTCCCCACGAGGTCATCGACGTTTTCTGCAACGATTTTTTCGGGAAAGGCAGTGATGGTGATGTGCGGGTTCATCTCTTCGAGTGTCTGCTTGGCAGAGACCGCCTTGTTCGTCCCGATCCTATTGTGGTTATGCAGAATCTGACGATTGAGGTTCGACCAGTCAGGAGAATCAAAATCGCAGATGCGGATGTTGCCGACACCTGCAACCGCAAGATAGATCGAGACCGGCGAGCCGAGACCGCCTGCTCCCGCGATGAAGACCGTTGCCTTCTTTATCTTGCGCTGGGTCTCCTCTCCCCAGCCTTCCATCATCATCTGGCGGTTGTATCTTTTGAGTTCTTCTTCGGTAAAAGCCATGACGACCCTCCCCTCAGCCGGCTGCCGGTAAACATGGTATGATGTAGCAAGGCAGCAATGCGTGAAAAAGTATACCAGATGTCCGAAAAACCTTCAATGACGCACGGGTTACATGGAACATAACATCGCAGAACGTTTTTTTTCTGCTGCCCGGACCTTTCCGGAAAAAACGGCCTTTTTTTACTTTGCGGACAGCTGGAAAACCCTTGCATACCGCGACCTCGCTGCCGATATTGCCGGTATTGCCTCCTTTCTCATGCGTGCAGGCGTCAGAAGGGCAGACCGGATCGCTATCCTGTCGGAGAACAGGCCCGAATGGTGTTCAGCCTACCTCGCAATACTTCTGGCAGGGGGCGCAGCCGTTCCCCTTGATGCCCAACTGGGCGCAGAAGAAGTGCTGAACCTTCTTTCCGACGCCGGGGCCAAGTTCGTCTTTCACAGCAGCAAGACAGCGGATCAGCTCTCTGCATGGAAAGAACATGCCGGCCAGGTTCAGGACTCCCCCATGATGCTTCTCAATTTCGACTCAGCGGATTTCACTGCCATGAAGCGTTCATCCCCGAAAAGCACTTTTCCGGCAATCGGAACTGAAGACATTGCTTCGCTCATCTATACATCGGGCACAACGGGAAAACCTAAAGGCGTCATGCTTTCACAGGGAAATTTTTGTTCCGATGCCGATGCAGCCATCGCTGCCCGAATCGTATCTCATGAGGATACGGTTCTTGCGGTCCTGCCGCTTCATCATACTTATGCCTTCATGTGTACGTTCCTGGTCCCTCTTCTTCTCGGGGGTACGGTGACCTATCCGCAGAGCATGAAAGGGCCTGATATGCTCGCGGCAATACAGGAAACAGGAGTGAGCGTCCTGGTCGGCGTGCCACAGCTCCTCGGCCTGCTGAGAAACGGCATCATCACCCGGATTCAGGCATGGCCGAGACCGCTGGCCTCCCTCGCAGGCCTTCTGCTGCGGCTTTCCGGCTTGTTGCGGAAACGGTTTGCTATATCGGTCGGGAAGCTCGTCTTTGGGTCCGTCCATCGTGCCTTTGGTCCGCGTTTTCGCTTCTTTACCAGCGGCGGTGCCCGTCTGGACCCTTCCATAATGCTGGATCTTGAGGCACTCGGCTTCACGGTGCTTGAAGGCTACGGCCTTACGGAGACAGCCCCTATCGTTACCTTCAATCCAGTAGAAAAACGGAAGCCGGGATCTGCGGGAAAACCCTTGCCTTCGGTCAGGATACGTATCGTAAATCCCTCTCCGGAAGGCGAAGGTGAGATCGAGATAAACGGCCCCATGGTCATGAAAGGATACTACAACAACCCGTCTGCAACGAATGATGTGCTGCATGACAGTTGGTTCAGGACAGGCGACATCGGCAGGATAGATCGGGACGGCTACCTCTTCATCACCGGACGATCCAAGGAGGTGATTGTCTTAAGTTCCGGCAAGAACGTCTATCCTGAAGATGCAGAAAAGATGTATCTCGGCTCAAAACTGATCAAAGAACTCTGCATCACCGGCATTGAACATCAGGGCATAACAGAGGCCCTGCACGCCGTGATCGTACCTGACTTTGCGTATGCGAAACAGGCAGGCATCTCGAACTTGCAGGAAGCGATCAAATGGGAAATCAATGATATCTCCGGCAGACTCCCTTCCTATATGAGGGTAGCCGGCTTCTCGCTCCAAAAAGAACCCCTGCCGAGAACCCCGCTCGGCAAACTGCGACGTTTTTTGATCACGCCGGGTCAAGCCCAAACAGTCAGAAAGAAGGAAAGCATGGTTGGTCAGCAGCCCGAGTCCCCCAGCGATGCCGTAGAAAAGAATGTTGTCAGCGCAGTCAGGGAGCTTGCAAAGGGTGATCAGGAAATCCTTCCGGAAGACAATCTTGAGCTCGACCTCGGGCTTGACTCTCTCTCGAAAATCGAACTGGTGGTAACACTGGAAAGGATCTTTTCTCTGAAGCTCCCGGAGAACTTCATCACGGACATTCATACCGTCAGCGAGCTTATCGAAAAAATCCGCCTCTCATCTACAGGCCTTCAGGCAGAGAGAGCTGAGAAGGCCGGATGGAAGGAGATCATCGCAGCAGAGCTGGAAGAACAGATACGGCTGGAGAGACCCGGATCGTTGATGCTTCCTTCGCGGATCGCCCATGCACTGCTGAAAACCTTCATGAAGCTCTTCTTCCGCCTTGAGGCACAAGGGCTGGAACATATCTCACCTGCGGGAAGCTTTATCATAGCTCCGAACCATATCAGCTATCTCGACGGGTTCGTGGTTGTGCTTTCCCTGCCTTTTTCTCATTTCACGAACCTCTATCTCCTCGGAATCAGCGATTTCTTCACGGGTTTCCTGAAAAGCATGTTCGCGAAAATCGCGCACGTGATACCCATTGACTCAGCTTCTTATCTGAACCGGGCGCTCCAGACATCCGCCTATGTTCTAAGGCACGGCCGCTCCATCTGCGTTTTTCCTGAAGGAGGGCGCTCTCCTGACGGGAAACTTCTCGAGTTCAAAAAAGGAGTAGGCATCCTGGCGGTCGAGATGGGAGTGCCCGTAGTGCCTGCGTACATTGCGGGAGCATTTGAGGCGCTGCCGCGAAGTGCATCCTGGCCCCGGCCTGCAAAGATCACCATAACGTTCGGCGCCCCGCTTTCCGCAGCAGACCTGGATTTCTCGAAGAAACCCGCAGCCATGGATGACTACCAGTATTTCGCATCTGTCCTGCAGGAGAAGGTCAGGAAACTGTCAGGAACGACATGATGGCGTAAGTTTACGAAGCCGCTCTTCTGCCGTCGTTATGACATACGCAAGCCCTTTTGTGCGCAGGAGATGCAGAACCTGTTCCGAGGCGAGGTCCTTCAGTAACCGCTCTCTCCTTTTTCTGTCGCAAACCACAGCAAGTGCCTTTTTTCTGACCGTCCCCATGAACGTCAGATATCCACCCACTTCGGGACCATATATTCTTTCAAGCTCTCTACGCAGGGTTCCGGCGAAGGCCGGACTTTTCCCTCCGGTCGATATCGCAATCGTCAGCGGACCCCTTCGGACCACTGAGGGGGCAATGAATGTGCACTCCTTCGGGACATCGACTACATTGACCGGTGACGGGGCGTCTCGCGCAACCCTGCTGTTTACGGCAGGCGTGTCCGTAGCTGCGATCACCAGAAAGCTTCCTTTGAGGTCTCCCTTCCGGTACCCCCTCCCGATATGTCGTATTGCCTTCTTCTCTTTCTCCCGGGAAAGTCGTGGCGTAAGCACCGGACTGACAACGGTCACAACGGCCCCAGCCTTCATCAGCGCAAGGACCTTTCTCTCGGCAATAGCGCCCCCGCCGACAACAACGACCTTCTTGCCGGAAATATCAAGGAATGCGGGATAGTAGTTCACAGGACGCCGAGGGAGGCTATTTCTTCTTCTCTTCCTTTTTTGACCATGCTGACAGCTCCTTATTCGCCTCTTTCGTCAGCCTGCTGTTCGGATATTTCTCAAGAAGGCGGTTCAACATCATCTCTGACTTTTCCCTCTGACCAGATTTCTTATATGCTATGCCGAGGCTGAGCAGAACCCTGTCCTCTTTTTTGTAATCAGGGTACTGCCTGAGCAGGCCTTCAAGCCGGGCAATGGTTGCCTCATAGGCCCCCTTCTTCAGATAGAATTCGCCAACAAGATATTCATAGTCAGCCATCGTATCCCTGCACTTTTCGATGTGTATATCGACAAGTTCCTTGTAGGGATTCCGCGGATAGTCCTTCTTCAGCTTTTCAAACTCGACCAGCGCCTTCGCCGCTCCTCCGTAACCGCGCTCAGGGCTTTCGATCTGATTAAAATAGACCATCGCGATCTGATACTGGGCATAGGATGCATGCTGATGGTCGGGATAGATCTCAAGGAACCTGCGGTATTCGGCGACCGCAAGCTCTGGCTCTTCTTCCTTTACATATGAATCGGCAATTCTCAGCTGGGCAAGGGGCGCATATTTCTTGGTAAGATCCCGGTTCTTTATCTCCAGAAGAAGGGTCCTGGCCTGATCGTAATCCTTGCTTTCGATAAGCTTGTTCGCCTTCTCAAATGAAAGCTCCGGATTGAAGTCTTCCGGTGAGGACTGCTTCACGGAAGATTTTCCTGAACAGGAAAAAAGCGAAGCGGCCAAGACAACAAGAATAAAAAGTCCTATTATTTTCACGGTTTTCATGCTGGTATTAAAGCCGTAACGAAGCGGTGAAGTCAAGCTTCGCCATATTTCGCGGACCTGTAACCACCGGCGCAATGACACGGTCAAGAAGTCACAACTTCCCCAAGACGACAATGTGAAATTAATTCACTAAGATCGACCCGGCAACGTCATTTTCACCTGCCAGTCAATCGGTATTGCTAATAGAAACTGTCGAAGGCTTCGCCCCAAAACATGCTCCTCACAACTGAACAGAAAATACTTACCATTTTTCAGCCTGAGTCCTCCGTGAGACAGTCGGCAGTGTTTATTTCTTGCAGTGATCAATGGAAATGGAACAACCGAGTTGAAAGTAGGGTTTCACCCTAACGTATGCACGCCTCTGGTTCACGCATACGGCAGCCTTACGCTCTCGGCTGCACCGACGAAGCGAAAGGTATCACAAACCGAAACTGATGCGGCGTTACGTAAGAAATCCGCGGTATGCATGTTTTCTACCATTCGGTGAAGGCTCGCAGCCTGCAACCCCCGTATTTCATGACAGAGCAACCACGGCAGATTGCTCAAGGCGGCATCAAGACCATCGCCATGCCGGGCGCCACCTGGACAATATAGGAGGAAACGCAGTTATAATAGTTTATGCCAAAGCAATCAGGCAACGGGTTAGCGTCACGTTTAAAGATTTTTTATTTGACTTGGTTATGCGAATCCTCCTGGTCGAAGATGATGCCAAGATAGCATCTTTCATTATGAAAGGACTGAAGTCTGTCGGGTACGCAATAGACCATGTCCTGGATGGTGAAAACGGCCTTCATATGGCGCTAACAGAATCCTACGATGCAGCCATAATTGATATCATGCTGCCAAAACTGGACGGTTTGTCTCTCATAAAACAGATGCGCGTAGAGAAGATACATACTCCGGTCATCATCCTGAGCGCCAGGGGGTCAGTGGATGACCGCGTCAAAGGGCTTCAGACCGGAAGCGACGACTACCTTGCGAAGCCCTTCGCCTTTTCTGAACTCCTTGCCCGGCTTCAGGCATTAATGCGACGAGCGGGCGGCCAGGCTGAACCAACGCGTTTGATTATCGGGGATCTCTCGATGAACCTCATTACTCGTGCAGTGACCAGAGAAGGCAGAAAGATCGAATTGCAGCCCATGGAATTTTCTCTTCTTGAGTATCTTATGCGGAATTCGGGAAAAGTGGTTTCAAAGACCATGATTATGGAGCATGTGTGGGATTACAATTTCGATCCCCAAACCAATGTGGTAGAAGCAAGGATCTGCAGACTAAGGGATAAAATCGATAGAGATTTCGCAAGGAAGCTGATCCACACCATTCGTGGAGTGGGATATGTCCTTAAGGAAACTGCTTAGTCTCAGAAATACCCTTGCGTTCCGACTGACTCTCTGGTATGCAGGGATCTTTACTCTATCATCTATTGTTGCTTTTCTTTTGTTCTATACCCTCATCACTAAAGTTATCCGCGAGCGTACAGATCAGGAACTCCTGAGTCAGGTACAAAGGTTTTCCGTGCTCCTCAGGACTGAAGGTGTCTTTGCAGTGGAAAACGCCACGATAATAGAGGCCCAGGCTGCGGGAGTTAAGAAAGTATTCTTTCGTCTTCTCCAATTGGATGGACAGGTTTACTCGTCTACCAACGTCTCTTACTGGCAGGATATCGGCATTGAAAAAGATGCCCTACAAGGTCTGCTTCAGGGTAATGCCTCCGTCGTTAAGACGATTGTGATTTCAAACCGCAAAGACAAAGTTCGAGTCCTTTATGCGATGCTCAGCCCTACCATGATTTTGCAGGTCGGACAGGCCATGGAGAGTTATTCCCATGTCCTCGACGCATTTAAGGGGATCTTTATCATCACCATGAGTTTTCTGATCGTCATTGCCGCTGGAGTTGGGTGGTTTATGGCGAGACGCGCTGTGTCCGGCGTTGATGCAGTCACTCGTACAGCCCGCAAGATATCGGGCGGCATCCTTCAGGAGCGGGTTCCCGTTAAGGGCAGTGGCGATGAAATCGACCAGCTTGCAGTCACATTCAACCAAATGCTTGACCGTATTCAAGTCTTGCTAGCAGAAATCAAGGAGATGAGCGATAACATTGCCCATGACTTGAGAAGCCCCATCACCAGAATCAGGGGAGGCGCGGAGGTGACCCTCAGTACGGGCAAATCCCTGAGTGACTATGAGAATATGGCAGCCAGCACCATTGAGGAATGCGACCGGCTTCTCGANNTCTCTCCCATGAGGTAATTGATATCTCAGGTCTTGTCCGTAGCGCATGCGAATTGTTTGAACCCATGGCTGAAGACAAAGGGGTAAGCCTGAGCTGCCACGCGGGTGAAAAGGGCTTTGTCCATGGTGATATGCGGATGCTCCAGAGGATGCTTTCCAATGTTTTGGACAATGCAGTCAAGTATACGCAATCAGGAGGGTCCGTAGAGGTCTCTGTTACAGGAAATGGCAAAGAAGAGGTTGTTGTTTCGGTGAACGATACGGGAATTGGCATCCCTCAGTCTGATCTTCTGCATATTTTCGACCGATTTTACCGCTGCGATCAAAGCAGGTCACAGGCGGGGACAGGACTTGGCCTTAGTCTTGCCAGGTCCATTGCGAGAGCCCACGGAGGAGATATCAGCGTCGCAAGCAGGCTGAACCAGGGGAGCACCTTTACCATCATACTTCCAAAATCTGCTTCGCATTGATCGATACGCTTCAGGATTCCTGGTCCACATCTTAGTAAGAAGCAACCGCTACCAGTCTCGGGAACTACCTCTCACACAAACTCTCTCGCCTCCAACATTACCTTTTTGTAATCTTCCGATCAGCTTTTGGTTAAGAATTGAGGTCTAAAATAGAGTCAATAAACGAGGGCTTCATCTCAAGCCCGCCAAACTAAGGAGGCACACTATGGAACAAAGGAAATTCAGCAGAATTCTTATCGCCCTGGTCTTGGCGATATCAATGCTGGGATTAGGGTACGGACTATCTAGCGCGGTGAGGTTATCTCATACAGCAGGTGCCGGGGCTTCAGGATCTTCCGGTATGGCCATGATTCCCGCTAATTTCAGTGATCTGGCGGAAAAGGTTCGCTCCGGGATAGTAAATATCCAGACAGTCAAGACAATGAAAGGCGGCGGGCCGGTATTCCGCCATTTCTTTGGAAATCCTTTCCAGGACATGGACCCCTTTGAAGACTTCTTTGGTCTCAGGCCTCAGAGCTATTCTTCAGATGGTTTTGAACAGAACAGTTTGGGGTCTGGTTTCATCATCGACCGTGAGGGCTACATTATGACAAACAACCATGTGGTCGAGAATGCTGATGAGATTAAGGTCAAGCTTGCTGACGGTAAGGAGTTTGACGCCAAGGTAGCAGGGAGGGACCCCAAGACCGACTTGGCACTTATTAAGATCGTCGG
>DKBO01000049.1 GCA_002448975.1 Nitrospiraceae bacterium UBA6898 | reverse complement strand
CCGAAGGCCTGCATCAGGAAGACGCCACCGATCAGGGAGACGGGAATCGCGATGACCGGGATGAAGACCGAGCGGAATGACCCCAGGAAAAGGAAGATGACGACAACAACGATGAGGAGGGTATCACCGAGGGTCTTGAGCACCTCCCGGATGGCATTGTTGATATAGTTTGTCGCATCGTAGGCCACTCGTGCCTGCAGGCCTGTAGGCAGGTCGCGCTGGATTGCCTCCATCTCGGTCCTCACCCGCTTGATCACATCGATGGAGTTGGCATTGGGAAGGGGCCAGATGCCCATGAAGACGGCGGTCTGACCTGAAAAGTGGACCTCGGCATCATAGTCCTCTGCGCCGAGCACGACGTCGGCGATATCGCCCAGACGCACGATGGCATTGTTCTGTTCGCGGATTGCGAGCTTTCTGAATTCATCGACCGTGCTGAGATTGGTGTTGGCGGTGAGGTTTACCTGGATCAGGGAACCCTTGGTGCGGCCGAGCGCCGACAGGAAGTTGTTGGCAGCAAGGGCCTGGCGCACCTGGGCCGGACTGATGTTGAGCGCGGCCATCTTGTCGGGCTTCAGCCAGACGCGCATGGCAAAGGTGCGGCCGCCGAGGATCTCCGCTCGCTGGACACCCGAGATGGCAGAAAGGCGCGGCTGAACGATACGGACCAGATAGTCGGTGATCTCATTCTGCTTCAGTATGTCCGAGGTGAAGCTGAGGTAAGCAGAGGCGAACCGGCTGTCAGCCGATTCGATATTGATCACCGGCACCTCTGCTTCGGGAGGAAGGTCACGCCGGACCTGGTCCACCTTGGTACTAATCTCGGCCAGGGCCTTGGTGGCGTCGTAATTCAGCTTCAGCCGTATGGTAATTGTGGAAAGACCCAGGCTGCTCTGCGACTCCATGTACTCGATGCCGTCGGCGGCTGCAATGGCCCGCTCCAGCGGTGAGGTGACGAAGCCCCGAACCAGGTCAGCACTGGCGCCGACATACACGGTGGAGACGGTCACGGCGGCGTTCTCGCTCTGCGGATACTGGCGGACATTGAGCGTCCGGACCGCCTGCAGACCGGCTATGACGATGATGAGGTTGATCACGAGTGCCAGAACAGGGCGTCGGATGAAGAGATCGGTTATCTTCATGGCTGCGGCAGCGGTCAGCTGTTTTCCGGCGCCGGCGCCTTATGGAATTGCGGCGCGAGCGTATTGTCTACAGTAACCTGCTGGCCGTTGCGGAGCTTGAACACGCCGGTGCTGACGATGGTCTCGCCTTCTTTCAGACCTTCGGTTACCGCAACGAAGTCACCCCGCTTCTCCCCGAGACGCACGAACTGTTGACGCAGCGTCTTGATTTTGTTGTTCTCTTCGATCACGAAAACCGAATCGCTGTAAGGAGCGTAGAGGACCGCTGTTGCCGGAATGACCAGCACGTTCCTCTGCATCGGCAGTTCCACGGCCACGTTCACGAACATCCCGGGCCGGAGCTTCCCGCTGCTGTTTGCCGCCGTGGCCTGCACCTTGATGCTGCGCGTATCCGCATCTACTTGCGGGCTGACAGCGGTGATCCGCCCCTTGACCGTAAGGCCGGGCAGGGCATCGCCTGTTATGCTGACCGGCAGTCCGGTCCGCAGCGCAGAGACCTGCTGTTCGGGAAGACTGAAGTCTACGAAAACCGGGTCGAGCGACTGCAGTACGACGATGGGATCACCTTCCCGGAGGGTCTGGCCGAGGTTGACCTGGCGGATGCCGAGCTGGCCGCGGAAGGGCGCGCGGATCGTCTTCTTCTGGATTGCGGCGCGGATATTCTCAGCCTGGGCCTCTGCCTGTGCCAGGGCTGCCACGGCATTATCACGGTCGACCCTGGCGATGATCCCCCTCTGCAGCAGCTGATCCGCCCTGGAGAGGTTGGACCGGGCCAGGTCTGCCTGGGCAACGGAACCGGGGAGCTGGGCCTCCTCGGACGAGGTATCCTGACGGACCAGGATATCACCCTTCTGTACGGTCATGCCTGCTTCGAAGGCGATGCTGACCACGTTGCCCGGTAATTCCGCAGACACCGTGACCCCCTGCACCGCAGTCAGTGTACCTACCGCAGTCAGTGAGGTCCCCCATGCATCAGCTGTCACGGGTGCGGTGGTAACGGTCTCCGGCGGCGGCGTGAACTTTTTTGCCTGGTCGACCATGGCCCGGATCTGCAAGAACTTAACCGCGCCGAGAATGGCGACAAGGACGACGAGGCCGGCGACCGCAATGAGTATGCGTTTCTTCATCGGCAGGAAGGCTCTCCTGAAGGGCTGTGTACGGCTGTCGCGCAGATCCCTCCGGGCAACAGGCTAATCATCTTCTGGCACCGCTATCTTCCCCGACGTTGATCATCGTGGAAGCCCTGTCTTTGATTTCTTCCGGTTTACGCCCGAACATATCTGCAAACAACGCAGGGGAACGCTCCAGCCCCTGTCTCTGCAGCGCGGCGTGAATATCTGAATTTGCCATGCAACACTTCCTCAGAATGTACATCTTGACAGTATAGCAGATACCTGCCATTTGCCAGAAGGCCGCAGGCCGATAGCAGCTGCCAGCGGCAGGAATGTTGACGCTGTTCCGCAGCTCCATTCGCTCTAAAGTTCTCTCCGCGCCGCAGGAGGTCATGCAGCAGGGCTTTGTGGTATTATTAATGCCTTATGGAACAACGCCTGCAGAAAATCATTGCCGAGATGGGCATTGCTTCGCGAAGAAAAGCAGAGGAGATCATCATGGAGGGACGCGTGACCGTAAACGGCGCGGTGGCTGAGATCGGCATGAAGGCCGACCCGCTGAGGGACCATATCAAGGTCGACGGCAAGCTGCTCACCAGGCCAGAAAAGAAGGTCTACTACGTTTTTCATAAGCCCCGGGGTGTGGTCACCTCCATGAGCGACCCGCAGGGAAGACCGACGGTGAACGAATATTTCAGGGGCATAAAGCAGCGGGTCTTTCCTGTGGGCAGGCTTGACTTTGATTCGGAAGGGCTTCTCCTGCTTACCAATGACGGCGATTTTGCCTATTCCATCCTGCACCCCTCGCAGAAGATGCCGAAGACCTACCTCGTGAAGGTAAAGGGTGTTCTCGAGGAAGAGGAGATGGAAAAGCTCAGAAAAGGCATCAGGATAGACGGCAAGGTGACAGCGCCGGCAAAGGTGAAGAAACTGAAGAAGAGGGAGAGCAACTCCTGGATCGAGATGACGATCTATGAAGGAAGGAAACGGCAGATCCGGAAGATGCTTGAACGGGTAGGGCATCAGGTGATCAGGCTCATGAGGATCCGGATAAACGGGATCGAGATGGGGCCTCTTGATCCGGGAAGGTACAGGAAATTAACGGTTCAGGAGATGGATGCGATCATGAGAGAGACGGAAAGAGGAGAGGGCGCATGAGACGGGACAGATATTGCGGACAAATACGGGAAACGGATATCGGTTCAACGATCACCCTGGCGGGCTGGGTATTCCGGAGAAGAGACCACGGCGGACTCATCTTTATTGACCTCAGGGACCGCTCCGGTCTCTGCCAGGCGGTCTTCAGCCCCGACGTATCACAGGTCGCCCATGACGCAGCCCATGACCTGCGCGCAGAATACGTCATAGCAGTTACGGGAGAGATCAGGAAGAGACCGGAAGGAACAGAGAACCCGAACCTTCCGACCGGCATGGCCGAGATGTATGTCAAAGACCTCACGGTCCTGAATGAGGCAGCCCCGCTTCCCTACAGCATGGAGGAGGCAGCAGATGCAGGTGAGGCATTGCGGCTCAGGCATCGCTACCTTGACCTCAGAAGGCCTGAGATGCAGCAGAACATCATGATTCGGCACAAGATAACGAAGCAGGTGCGCGATTATCTCGATGATCAGGGTTTTCTGGAGATCGAGACGCCTATGCTCACGAAGTCAACACCTGAGGGTGCGCGCGACTATCTGGTGCCGAGCAGGCTCAACCCCGGCCATTTTTATGCGCTCCCCCAGTCGCCGCAGCTTTTCAAGCAGATCCTCATGGTCGCCGGCATGGAGAAATATTTTCAGATCGTAAAGTGCTTCCGGGACGAAGACCTCAGGGCTGACCGCCAGCCGGAATTCACACAGATCGACCTCGAGATGTCCTTTGTTGACAGGAAGGACGTGATCGGCCTGACCGAAGGTCTGATGCAGGAGCTCTTCAGGAAGGTGATGGACGTTGACATTGAAACTCCTTTCCCCAGACTGAGCTACCGGGAGTCCATGGAACGGTTCGGCAATGACAAGCCGGATATGCGGTTCGGACTTGAGCTCAGGGATATGGCTGACCTTGCGGCAAAGGGCACGTTCAAGGTATTTCTCGATGCGCTGCAGTCCGGAGGCCTGGTGAAGGCGGTCAACGGCAAGGGCATGGCAGGCATATCGAGAAAGGATGTGGACCTGCTCACGCAGGAGGCCCAGTCCTTCGGGGCCAAAGGTCTTGCATGGATCAAAGTGAAGAACGGCTTTGAGTCGCCCATCGCCAAGTTCTTTGCGGAAGATGTTCTGAAAGAGATGGCCGGGAGGCTTGGGGCGGAGGACGGCGACATGATGCTCTTTGTTGCCGACAAGCCGAAGGTCACCTATGATGTCCTGAGCAGGCTGAGGCTTGAGCTCGGCAAGCGGCTCAACCTCATACAGCCGGGATATAACTTCGTCTGGATAACGGACTTTCCGCTGCTTGAATGGGATGATGACGAAGGCAGGTTCCAGGCAATGCATCACCCGTTCACCGCACCGCTGGACGAGGATGTCGCGAAGATGCTGGAAGGAGACATCACAGACCGTATGCTGCTTGGGTCGCTTAGGGCAAAGGCCTACGACATCGTGCTCAATGGTTTTGAGATCGGCGGCGGAAGCATCAGGATTCACAACCAGAACGTGCAGAGGCGCATGTTCGAGCTAATGAACATTCCCGAAGAGGATGCCCGGGCGAAGTTCGGCTTCCTCCTGGATGCCCTGGAGTTCGGGGCGCCGCCCATGGGCGGGATCGCCTTCGGCCTCGACCGGCTGGTGGCCATCCTGGCGGGCGAGGAGTCCATCCGCGAGGTCATCGCCTTCNNCGCTTTTCCCAAGACCCAGAAGGCGTTCTGCATGATGTCCGGAGCACCGTCTGTTGTGGAACCGAAGCAGCTCAAGGAGCTCCATATCAAGACCGACGTCGTCGTGGAGGAGAAGAGTTAACGTCTACCGCTCAGGTGGTGTTTTTTCCGCCGGTCGCGGACCAGCAGGGAGAACACCGGACCAGGACCGGGCCTGACCTGCTCTTCCCGCAGCAACAACTTCTTGATCTCTCCCTTCACCGGCCGCAGGCCGGGTTCTTGCAGTCTCCTGTTATCCGACCTCATTGCAGTTTGCTGCTGTCATGCCCTCTGGAGGTGTTCTCATGATCTGGGCAGGAGTGCTCCTGCTCGTGGAACTGCCTGAGTGTTCACGCCGCTGCCGACGGCAAAGCGCTTCGACGGCAGGGACGAAAGATTTCCGCAAGATGCTCCTGCAGTTATCAGGACCAAAAGCAATAAAGTATGATAAAATACGGCAATGAGAATGCTTCTGGTAGAGGATGAGAAGGGCGTAGCGAACTTTATCAAGAANNGCGGACGACTATCTGACGAAACCCTTCTCCTTTGAAGAGTTCCTTGCTCGGGTGCGCGCACTGTTGCGCAGGAAACAGGATAAGCTCACCGAGCTTACCTATGGGAGTCTGAAGATCGATACCCTTTCGCACCGGGCTTTTGCCGACGGGACGGAGATCATGCTCAGACCGAAGGAATACGCCATCCTTGTCTATCTTCTCA
>DKBO01000173.1 GCA_002448975.1 Nitrospiraceae bacterium UBA6898 | reverse complement strand
CATCGCCTTGGTGATCTTCTGCGTCGCCTTGGTCGCGGCGATGCGGACGCGCATGTCCTTGAGGCTGGCCATCTCAGTAAATGTCTCTAGGCAAAGGTTTTGGCGTAGCCGTCGACCACGCCCTTGAGTTTGGCGCCATCGGCATCCGACAGGTCGCCGCTCTTGCGGATGCTGTCGAGCAGATCAGCGTGCTTGTTGCGCAGCAGTGTCAGCAGCCCGGCTTCGAACGGACGCACGCGGGCGACGTCCATCGGATCGAGATAACCGTTGACGCCCGCGTAGATCACCGCAACCTGCTCCACCATGGACATCGGCACATACTGGTCCTGCTTCAGGAGCTCGACCATTCTCTTGCCTCGTTCGATCTGCGCAAGCGTCGATTTATCCAGGTCGCTGCCGAACTGCGCAAAAGCGGCAAGTTCCCTGAACTGTGCAAGGTCAAGTCTCAGCGTACCGGCAACCTGTTTCATTGCCTTGGTCTGGGCTGCGCCGCCGACGCGGCTGACCGAAAGACCAACATTGACCGCAGGACGCACGCCGGCATAGAAGAGTTCCGGCTCCAGATAGATCTGGCCGTCGGTGATCGAGATAACGTTCGTCGGGATATATCCGGAAACGTCACCGGCCTGTGTCTCGATGATCGGGAGCGCGGTCAGGGAGCCTCCGCCTAGCTCGTCAGAGAGCTTTGCCGCCCTTTCCAGCAGACGTGAATGGAGATAGAAAACATCGCCCGGGAATGCCTCACGGCCTGGCGGCCTTCTGAGCAGGAGCGAGAGCTGGCGGTATGCCGTAGCCTGCTTGGACAGGTCATCATATACGATCAGGGCATGCTTGCCGTTGTCCCGGAAAAATTCTCCCATGGCACAGCCGGTATAGGGCGCGATGTACTGGAGGGGCGCCGGATCGCTGGCAGTTGCCGAAACAACGATCGTATGCTCCATCGCACCGTTCTCCTCAAGGGTCTTCACAAGACGTGCGATATTTGACTGTTTCTGGCCGACCGCTACATAGATACAGGTGACATCGCCGCCCTTCTGGTTGATGATCGCATCAACCGCGACTGCGCTTTTCCCGGTCTGGCGGTCGCCGATGATAAGTTCGCGCTGGCCTCTGCCGATCGGGATCATGGCATCGATGGCCTTCAACCCGGTCTGGAGCGGCTCATGAACCGATTTTCTCTCAATAATCCCGGGAGCGACAACATCAACAATGCGCATCTCCTTCGTGTTGATCGGTCCTTTTCCATCAATGGGCTGACCGATCGCATTGACAACGCGGCCCTTGAGCGCATCACCGGCAGGCACGGACATGATCCTTCCCGTACGTTTTACGACATCACCTTCATGGATCAGCGAATCTTCACCGAACAGAACAGCGCCGACCGCATCCTCTTCCAGGTTAAGCGCCATGCCCATGACACCATTCGCGAATTCGAGGAGTTCTGAAGCCATGCATTTTTCAAGGCCATAGACCCTGGCTATGCCGTCGCCAACGGACAGGACCGTTCCGACCTCGCTCACGTCAACCTTTTTCTCGAAGTCAGCTATCTGCTTCCGTAACAGCTCACTTATCTCATCAACCTTAATTTCCATCAGTTCACCCCTTTATCAGCTCATCTTTTAATAGCCTGAGTTGGCCTTTTACGCTGCTGTCGTACATGGTACTTCCCACCTTCACCAGCACACCACCGAGCAACGAAGAATCGATGACATATTCGATCTCGACATCGCGGTCCACCAGTTTTTTGAGAGAGACTTTCAGCCTCTCTTCATAGCCCTTCGCAACTTGAACAGGCGTAAATACCACAGCCTTCGCCTGCTTCTTCTTTTCAAGATATATTTCCGTCGCTCTCCTGAGGATTTCTGAGAGCGCGGCGATAAGCCGGCTCCCGGTCAGGTAAACGACAAACTTTGTCACCCTATCGGATATCTTTACCCTCTCCGCGACCTTTCGGATAGCGCCTTCCTTTTCAGCCTGCGAAAACCCCGGGTTCAGCAGAAGACTCCGGAACCCGCTGCTCTTTGCCATCAGCTGTTCGATCAGTGTCAGTTCAGCAAGAGCCTGAGCTGCACCTTCCATGCCCACAACATTGATAAACATCTTGGCATATCGTTTTGCTTGTTTTACCGGTTTCAATTCTTACCCTCTATTTTGGTAATTGATTCTTCGAGCAGCTTCATCTGCTCCTCTTTGGTGAGCTTTTCCTTCAGCTTTTTCTCGGCCAGTTCCATGGCGATCTCCACGGCCTCCTGCTTGATCGCCTCTTTTGCCTGTTTCACCTCGAAGTCTATATTGTTCCGGGTCTGCTCCAGGATCCTTGCCTTGAGCCTGTCGCCCTCCTCAGCCAGGCGTCCTGTTTCCCTTTCTCCTGACTCCCGGGCAGCTTTCAGTATCTCCTCAATCTCTTTGTCCTTGATCTTGAGCCTCTCCTCTACCTGAACCAGCGCCTTCTGGGCAAGTTCCTTGGCCTCACGTGCCTCTTTCAATGACTGCTCGATCAGCTCTGTTCTTTTTTTGAAATACCCCTTGATGTCCATCTTCTTCATCATGAAGACCAGCAGACCAACAAGGATAAGGAAGTTGATGATGGCCCAGAAATAGGCATTGAAAAGACTCGGTTCAGCTCCTTCTCCGCCGCTGGCGAACGAGAGAGAGACCGTAAGGAGTACGGCAGCAGGTGCCAGGCAGAGAATCTTATGCAGTATGTCCATAGCGAATCCTGGACGCTTCACTCCTGATGTCGCGTGCGTGACTCGCCGCATCATGCCTTTACCAGCTTCCTGACGATCTCATCAGAGAATTTCTCTGCGTCCGCCTTTAAGGAAACTCTTGCTTTTTCTGCCTCGGCCTTCAGCTCTAGGCGGGCCCTCTGGAGCATGGTCGACGCCTGACCTTCAGCGTCTGAAAGCAGGGCTTTCTGCTTGTTGAGTGCGTCCTCCCGCAACTTTTCGAAAACGTCCTTGGCCTTCTGACGTGCCTCGGAAAGTTCCTTGTTCATCCTCTCCAGGCCCTCTTCCTTTTTCCTGTCCATTTCTCGTGCAGCGTCAAGAGAGCCCTTCACGTTTTCTTCGCGTTCCTTGAAGATGCGGAGAAGAGGCTTGAAGAGAATGACATTGAGCAGATAAACAAGAACAAGGAAATTAACGAGCAGAACGATAAACCATTGTATCTCGATGTTGAGCATCGCGTCCCCTTGGATTGGATTTCGACGAAAAACTTACGAAGATTATCATAGGGAGAAAATTGAAGTCAAGGAATATTGCATTAAAATTAAGAAGTTAGCCATTAAATAATCTGTATTCTTAATAAGCAAATCTTATTCATGCTATTGACTACGATTCTATAAGAATTATAATGTCAGAATAAACAACAGGTTACAAAGGACCTTTCTATTCACTATGGTCCCGTCACCAGCGTTCTTTGAGTATGGAAGCAGGAACATATTTTAATATTACGAGGTCATCAAAGCCCTATGCGGATAAGCACATTGTAACCTCGGAACCTTGAACATGCTTTAGCAAGAAATATCTGGAGGACTGACAACAGCACACTTGCCTCTATTAATGTTTTGTTGAGGACGACAGAATCGGGCGGAAATGGAGTAAAAGATCAGGCGGGGATGGAACTCAGTTTTTTACCGCACGGAAGTTATTTCTGCTGATAGAGAGATTGCAGCTGCTCAGGCAGGAACGGTGCGGAAGTCTTTCCTAGGCTTTCGCCTTGACAGCGAGCCGGTCAAAGAACTTTTTCATCTCCTCCGGTATCTCGCCCTTCATATGCTCCTTGAGGTAAGAATTATTTGCAATGATCTTGGTCACCTTGATCATGAACTCCTGCTTCTCCGGTGTAAGTTTCTCAAGGTTCCTGAGCTTGTTCATATAGAAGTTCTTCGATGCAAGGCCGAGTTCCTTCCTCACCTCGTCCAAGGTCATTTCCTTAGGTTTCACGACCGGCTCTACAAGGTTATATTTGCTGTAATCCCATTCCTCGATATAGGGTTTGAGCATCGGGTAGATCTCGGAGTACGGCCATGGTGCAATCGCGAGGAAGAAGGCAAGATCCGGGTTGTAGTACTTGGCAAGTTCGACGGTGTTCCTGATCTTTTCCTTTGTATCATCAGGCATGCCGAGAACAAACGATGTCTCTGAGACAATATTATATTCATTGATCAGATCAAGGGCACGCTTGGACTGTTCGACCTTTATCTCTTTCCTGAAGAGGTCAAGGGCCTCCTGGTTCGTTGCCTCTACGCCGACATAGATATGATCAATGTCCGCCTTCTGGTACTTCCACATGATGTCCTCATCCCTGAGAATGTCATCAACTCTCGTCTCCATGAGGATCTTCGTACCGACGTTCCGTTCAATCAGCAGGTCAAGTATTCTCTCCCATCGCTGCCGCTCAAGCGTCGGGGTTTCATCAGAAATCATGACCACATTGACACCATAGGTATCTCTCAGGAACTCAAGCTCACCGACAAAGTTCTCAGGGCTCCTTCCTCTCCAGTTCCGCTGCCAGAAGAGCTGCTGGGAGCAGAAGCTGCACTGCTGGCTGCATCCGCGTGAAGAGCTGACGATCGCGAGCCGCGAGTTCTCCATGGTCCGGTAGGTATAAATGGGCCAGTCCACAAGGTCCCAGGCAAGAGGAAGCGCATCCAGGTCCTTGATAAATCCGCGCGATGGAGTTACCGCAAGATTACCGTTGTCCATATACACGATGCTCTTTACCTTCGATACATCTCCGCCGGCATTCAGGGTATTCAGCAGATCGACAAGCGTCTCCTCGCCTTCCCCGCGCACGATGTAATCGACATAGGCAGCATGGTCCCTGAACATCTCCTCATAGCAGAAGGTCGGATGGACATTGCCGATCACCGTAACAATATGAGGATTGATCTCCTTCGCGAGCTTTAATACCTTCAGCGCGTCTACAATGCCGGCGGTAAAGGCAGTTGTCGCGACCACATCAGGTTTTTCCGCTTGTATCCGCTTTCCTATCGTTTCCAACTTGTGCCAGTGGCTCATGGCATCATAATAAACTGGGTCATATCCCGCAGTCCTGAGGCTTCCCGCGATATAGACGAACCCAACATTAAGCCAGACTCCGGCTGATTCTACTACTCCAGAGTGGTATGGAGGGGTAATAAGGAGTATTTTGCTGATCTTCTTCATAGAAACCTATTTATTTTAAGCAATTTATATACCAAACTTCAAGTAAATTAACCCTCTCCTCATCTTTCTGCTTGCGCGAGGTATTTTTCATCTTGACACGTTTGGAAACTGGCTTAGGAAGGGTAAAAGGTCGCCGGATGCCTGCAGCCCTGCAGTTACATCTGGTTACCACCGGGCACAGAGAGCGAAGAGTGATACGACGTAGTTGCATGAGGGTTACCGGAAGACCATCATATACTGCCAGTAGACGCCCGAGCCGAAGACCATAAGGAGGATGACATGTTTCAGGATCAGCATCTTTCTGCGCACTTTCTCGGCGTCCTTACCGTAGACATTATCCACGTAGGTGAACGATCTCCCCGCCCCCGTGGCAAAGACCGCTACCACACACACGATCCCTGCCCAGAAGAGCTGCTTCTTGAGACCGAGCATAATGACGCCGACTTCAGCGGAAAAGGACTGTTTGCTGAGCCAGTAGATCGCCAGCACCGTCGCAGCCCAGCACCCTGCCGCGAAGTCGTGGACAAATCCGATGATAATAGTCAAAGCCTTTTTCATGCGTTATAGCCCCTTGGTTTCTGCCAATAACATCTCCTGACACCTGAAAGGCATGTGCATAATATGAATCACGCAATCCGGCATAGTCAACAGCAAGGGCACGAAGTTTTTCAGCGCGTGTTTATTTGACAATAATCAGCAGCATCTTTCGGGTTTCCGGAGATTTTGTATGAACATCGCAAACTGTCTGATTTTCACCCGCTGAAGCACTCACTCCGTAGCAGTCCAGGGAACTCCGCGACCATAGTTCATATTCTTACCGCATGTTGCGGGAGGGTTTCAGTGCCGTCACGTCTGAATGCACGATGCCTGGCATGCCATTCAGAATGTGAGCCGATTACACCATGCGATACAAGAGATCGCTTCCCACTGCATCTGTCATGCGCAAAATCCGCTACCTCTTCCGTCACCTATTTTCATCTGCGGTGATGATGCTCTCCTATTTCTTCCTTTTTTTCACCTTCTTCTGTATCGGCTTTTCAGACTTCAATCCCGCAGGGTGATCAGACAGTTTCTGCTTCTCCGCCTCCTTCTTAAACCAGTCGATCGGCCGGTCGGTCTGGTCCTTGAACGCGTTCAGGGCATTGTCACGCAGCTCGGCAGCCTCGGCCTCAGCTTGGGATACGAGTATCTCGTCCACCACCTGTGGACAGGAGGGAAGCGAGCCCGGCCGGGCCTCGATCTCCTCGCGCACGCTCGGTGAAACCTTCGGATCTTTGGCCATTGCCATCTTCAGTTCGATAGAGAAGTTCACATATCGCTCGAGCATACGGAAAATCATGGAGTCGCCCATCGGACTTCCTGCTGTCTCATCCGGCAAGGGAGAAACCTTGCCATTTTCGATCTTTGCACGGCCGACCATCTCGCAGCCCTGCCCATTGTCGGTTGTGTACCCGAGATTATCGGTTATCACGGCAAGGACCGTCGGCACGTTCGCCAGATCCCAGTGCGCCAGGAGCCCTATCTCTCCGTCCGGTAGCGGCTTCAGTTCATCTATACTCATGGCCAGAACGCGCGACCACGGCGGTACAGGTCGCGTCCGCTGGCGCGGAGGCATTCCCTTTGCGTAGCGGCGCAACGAATCATCAAACAGATTCGTTGCCGTTTCTGCCTCTCCCAGTACATTGACGCAGTGGGAGTTCGGTATGCCGAGGATCTCCTGAACCATCGCATAATACTCTTCCCGCTTCACCTCACCGAACCTTCCCCGATATCCTCCCCCGTCGCATATGCGGCTCCCCGGAGGAAGGCAAAACTTCATCTTCTTGCGTCGACAGGCCTGAAAGAAGTAGACATAGGCAGACGTAGCACCTATTAATGCGATGGGGACGCCGCTCGCCTCAGCCTCTCGTAAGGCCTTCAGGAGATCATTGACGAGAATGCCTGACTTGGCGAGCAAGAACATGCTGTCAGGAGCACCGAAATGCTGGCGTGTCTGGTCCATCCCGATAGCCATGCCCATGGAAGGGGCCATCTCGGGGCTTGGAGCCAGAATGAGGATGCGACAGCGCTTGCCATGCCCGAAGTCGGGAAACAGATAGGATTCCGTCATCATCCGGTTGGCGCCGAAGACCAG
>DKBO01000121.1 GCA_002448975.1 Nitrospiraceae bacterium UBA6898 | reverse complement strand
GGGCAGGGCATTCCCTGGAAGGGGAACTATTCCTCATGGCTGGAGCAGAAGCAGAATCGGCTGAAGCAGGAGGAGAAGGCGGAGAGCGAGCGGCAGAAGACGCTCCAGCGGGAACTGGAGTGGATACGGATGTCGCCCAAGGGCAGGCATGCCAAGGCAAAGGCGCGCATCACCTCGTATGAGCAGCTCCTTCAGCAGGACAGCGAGAAGCAGGCAAAGGAGATGGAGATCTTTATCCCTCCGGGACCGCGTCTCGGCAGTGTGGTGATCGAGGCAGACAAGGTGCGCAAGGCATATGGGGACCGTATTCTCATCGACGAAATGACATTTTCACTTCCTCCCGGAGGCATTATCGGCGTGATCGGACCGAACGGCGCCGGTAAAACAACGCTCTTCCGCATGATCACGGGACAGGAAAAGCCTGATGCCGGGACCATCAGGACCGGCGATACAGTCAGGCTGGCCTATGTCGACCAGAGCAGGGACATTCTTGAACCGGCGAAGACGGTGTGGGAGGTGATTTCCGACGGACAGGACATGGTGCAGCTCGGAAACCGGCAGGTTCCGTCCCGTGCATATGTCGGCAGGTTTAATTTCTCGGGGCAGGACCAGCAGAAGAAGGTGAGCATGCTGTCGGGGGGTGAACGAAACCGCGTGCATCTTGCGCGTATGCTCAAAGAAGGCGCGAATGTGCTGCTCCTTGATGAACCGACGAATGATCTTGATGTGAACACCATGCGGGCGCTCGAAGAGGCGCTCGAAGGCTTTGCCGGATGCGCGGTCGTAATCAGCCATGACCGCTGGTTCCTTGACCGCATAGCGACCCATATACTTGCCTTCGAAGGTGACAGCACGGTTGTCTGGTTCGACGGCAACTACTCGGAATACGAAGCGGACCGGAAGGCACGGCTCGGCGCTGCAGCTGAACAACCGCACCGGATAAAGTATCGCAGCCTCACGCGTTAGCGATACCGGCACGGCGGGGAAAAGATGAGGTCAGTATTTGTCGGGTATCTGTCCGTTGCCCTAGCCGCTTTCTTCTGGTCAATATCCGGGACTTCTGCAAAGTTCCTGTTCCGCAGCGGCATCACCGCGGTTGCATTGGTCCAGCTCAGGACGACGATCGCGGCACTTGTCCTCTTTCTCTCCCTGTACATCTTTGACCGGAGGCTCCTCCGCGTTGGGAGGAAGGATATTGCATATCTGCTGCTTCTCGGAGCGATACTTGCGGCGGTACAGTTCACCTATCTTTTTACGATCAGCCTGATACCGGTCGCTGCGGCGATTCTCATTCAGTACCTCTCGCCGGTGATGATCGCCCTGCATGGGCGCATCTTCAGAAAAGAACATCTCTACCCTTCTGCAGTGGCGGCGATCGCAGGGGCCATAGTCGGGTGCTATCTTATGGTTGGCGGCTACAATCTTGCGCTCTTAAGCCTGAACAGGACCGGACTGCTCTCCGGAGTCCTGTCCGCAGCCGTGTTCGCCTGGTATTCGGTCAAGAGCGAGGACGGCATGCGCCGACATTCTCCCTGGACGATACTGTTCTATGCGCTGTTGACGGCAGCGGTCATCTGGAATTTTCTGCATCCTCCCCTGAAGGCGTTCGGAGCTGCGCACGACCTGCGTTCTTGGGGACTTATTCTGTACATCGCCCTTTTCGGTACGGTGCTGCCGTTCGGTCTGTACAACTACGGGATCAGGGCGGTCCGTGCGACGTATGCGAGCATCACCGCGATGCTTGAGCCGGTATGTGCAGCGGTATTCGCTTATGCCGTTCTGGGAGAAGTGCTGGAGCCGCTCCAGATCGCCGGCGGTCTCCTCGTGATCGTCTCCGTGGTCCTCATTCAGGCCCGCGGTGCTGTCTCGCCACGCACCGGCAGCGTGGTATAATGATGCAGACCGCAGAAAGAAGAGAGGCGCAGCATGAAAAAGACCTATGTCCTTGATACGAACGTTCTGATCCACGACCCGGAGGCGGTTCTCCATTTCGAGGACAATGATATCGTACTGCCGATCACCGTGATAGAAGAACTCGATCATCTGAAGAAGGGAAGCGGTGAGATTCCCTTCTCGGCCCGCCATGCGCTCCGCCTGATCGATTCGTTCCGGGAGATCGGGAAACTTTCGTCCGGCGTTGTCCTGCCGAGCGGCGGGACGCTCAGGGTCGTTTTCGACGAGGAGCCGAGGCTGCCCCTGTCAAATAACGATGACCGCATCATCTCGACCGCACGCTTCATCGAAGGTAAAGGGGAGAACAATCGTCCGGTGATTCTCGTCTCGAAGGACACGTCGGTGCGGATAAAGGCGGACACGCACAACCTCACCACGCAGGACTACCTGACCGACAAGACCACGGTCTTCAGAAGATTCGGCAATATCACCGAAGGGGATGCGGACCCGGGAGAGATCAGGTCCGTGCGCTACCTGAAGTCCGGTTCGAAGGTGTTCCGCGTATACGGCGAGAACAATATGCAGATTATCAGGCGCCAGCGGTCGGTGATGGGCATCGTGCCGAAGAACATCGAACAGGAGTGTGCCATCGACGCGCTGCTTGCCGACAGCGTGGATATCATTGCACTCACCGGACGGGCTGGCACCGGCAAGACGCTGCTTGCCATTGCCGCAGGCCTCTACCTCTGCACGAAGACTATCCACAAGGTTTCTGCTGATCATCTGAAAAAGTTCGATCAGGTGATGGTAGCGCGGCCGATCGTGCCGATGGGGCAGGATATCGGCTATCTGCCGGGAGATCTCCAAGAGAAGCTCTATCCCTGGATGCAGCCGATCTATGACAATCTGGACGTGATTGTCGGTACGTCGACCGAGCATGTGGAGGAAAAGGAGACCCATTATAAGAGCTCACAGTATCTCATAGAGACAGGTGTGGTTCATATCGAACCCCTTACCTATATCAGGGGCCGGAGCCTGCCGCGCAGGTACCTGATCATCGATGAAGCGCAGAATCTGAGACCGCTCGACGTGAAGACGATCATCACCCGCTGCGGAGAAGGGACCAAGATCGTCTTTACCGGCGACCTTGAGCAGATCGATTCGCCCTTCCTCGATTCTGCCTCGAACGGGCTGTCCTACCTGATCACGAAGTTCATCCATGAAGAGAACTTCTGCTACCTTAATCTGCGGAAAGGCGCCCGGTCCGCGCTGGCGGAGCGGGCGGCCGAACTGCTGTAGATAAGCGACCGCCGGTTTCCCGGGCATGCGTAAGCGTCTTGCCGGTGCTTCTACTTGCCCATGGGTATATGCGCCGCCATTTTCATCTTCCCGTGGACGATCTTCTCATGACACCAGAGACAGTCTATCTGCTTTTCCGTTACATGCTTTTCGTGTACGAACTTGACATCGCTGTATTTCTCCGTCCTTTCGACATGGCAGAAATAGCACTTGTCCTTCGGTACTGATCCGTCGCCCCGGGTGATCTCCGTGTGGCATTGGCTGCAAGCAGTGCCGGCCTTGAGTGCAGCGCTATGGGAAAATGCGCTGCCGTTTACCATAATATCCTGCTTGGGTGCAGAATGGCAGGANNTGGAGCGTTATCCCCCGTTTCATTTCCGAGAAATGCGGCTTGTGATCAAAGGTGATACCGAGCTTGGTAAACTGCACCTTTGATTCAATGAGCCTCTTGTCATGGCAACCTGACTGGAGGCAGTTCTTGTCCGGTACATTACTCAGGGGACGAGGATTGTATGATCCTGCAAGAAAAAGAAACTGTGCTGCAACAGCTTTTTCGATCTTATACACATGGCACTTCAGGCATGGCACCTTGTTATGCGTCGATGCCTTCCATTTATTGTAGAACGGGGCAATAAAGTGACAGATCTTGCAGTTTTCCGGGGAAGGGAATACTACCGTTGCGGTGTAATAATACAACCCAATGCCGACTGCAGTGAAAATCAGGAGAAATATGACAAGCTTTTTCATGATCACCCCTCCTCATATATAGGCACGCTTGATAATTCTAGTTACACCATAGCACTCTTCAGGGTGCCTTGCAATACCATCTGTTTCAAAAAATTGCCGGTATGATGATGAATCTCTGGACAAGCGAAGCCGTGTACGGAGATACGGGCAAGAATAGACAGAAAAGCTCCTGATTATTCAGGATTTTCTGGTACATATGAGGGATATCCATTTGCCGTCGATCACCCGTTCGCTGCAGGTGAGGCCGGCTGAGGACATTGCCCTGATCACCCCATCCTCCTGTCCGACAAGGAGACCGGAGAGGATTGCCGTTCCATCGGGGGTAAGGAGCTGAGAGAGTTCGGGTGCAATAGCTATGAGTATTTCGGAAAGAAGATTTGCGGCAATGACATCAAATGTCCCGCTCACAGAGGTAATGCTGCCTTGCCTCACGTCAACGTTTGTTAATCCATTAGCGGCGATATTCCTCGCTGCCGCATCCACGGCAAGAGGGTCGATGTCAAGCGCCATAACCTGTTCAAAGCCGAGCCTGGCAGCCCCGATGGCAAGGATGCCTGTACCGGTTCCGATGTCGAGAAAGCTTTTCCTGACATAACGTTTTGCCAGCTTTTCGATGAAAACAAGGCAGGTTTGTGTCGTCTCATGATGGCCGGTGCCGAATACCATGCCGGGATCGATGATGACCGGAATGCGTTCCGTCTCCACGGACAGCCACGAAGGGATAATGGTAAGGCTGTCGCCGACATCGATGGGCCTGAAATTTTTCTTCCATATCTCGTTCCAGTCCCTGTCAGGAAGGATCCGGAATGAACAGGATAACGAAGGGTCGAGACCCGAGGACGCCAGAACGGCCCTGAATTCACTGAGCTCGTGGCAGATCTCTGCAGGGGACGAGGTTTGCGCAAAATAGGCAATGATCCTGATGCCCTCTTCGGCAAAACCCATGGCCCCCATAGCGCCCAGCCGGTATCTGACTGCTTCTTTTGACTCTTCCGGTACCGTTGCCGTGATCTCAAGGTATTCCATGTTAGCGGTACATAGCGAAGATAAGGTCTATCATGCCTGCTCTCTGAGGTTCTCTATAAGGCGATTAAAGTCATCAAGCCCCATTTCGTTGGTAAGACCGGTAATNNTCAACATAGTTCTTTTTGATCTGCATTACTTTGCCTATCATACAGACACTGCCGGCAACGCCGGCGATATCGCCAACTTTTTTCGAGATCTCCAGGGCTTTTTCGTAATAGGCGAGTGCGTTGTCATAGTCCCCTTGATCCTGGTGGACAATCCCGAGCTGGTGATAATTTCTAGAGACACTGGCAACATCACCGATCTTTTCGGCGATTGTGAGCGATTTCTGGTAGCATGCAACCGCTTTACTATGATCACCCCGGTTCTGAAACACAATGCCGAGGTAATTATGACTTTGAGCGATGCCTGCCTTATCGCCGATCTTTTCGACGATTTCCAAGGATTTCTGGTAGTATCCCACAGCCTCTTCAGTGCATCCCTTGAACTGGTAAACGAGACCGATGTTCTGATAACAATTGGAAACCTCGGGGATATCGCCGATGGCCTCGGCTGTTTCGAGAGCTTGTTGATAGTAATCGAGCGCCTTGCTTATCTCGCCCCTGTTCTGGTGAATGATGCCCAACTGGTTATAACTGCGGGATATGCCGGCTTGGTCATCTGTTTTTTCTGCTATTTCAAGCGCCTTTCTCGTGAACTCGATTGCCCTAATATTGTCTCCCCGCAGCTTATGAAGAAGGCCGATCTGGCCATAAATCCTGAGAAGACCGTGGAAGTCGTCTGACGTCTGGTTGATTTCTAACGCCTTATGGGAGAGTTCAAGAGCCTCTTCATAGTCGCCTTTTTTCTGATGGATGATCCCGATATTCTGATAGCAGGTCGAGATCATTTCACGGTCCTGGATATGTTCTGCAATATGAAGTGACTGGAAAAAGTATTCCAGTGCCCAGTCATAGTCGCCCCGATTCTGATGAACGATTCCCATCTGGTTATAACTCTTTGATATTCCGGAAAGGTTGCGTAATCTTTCGTTCAGACAGAGGGCCTTCTGATGGAAATCCATGGCTGTGTCATAATCACCGCGCTTCTGGTGGGCGACGCCTATATGATGAGAAATTCTTGACTCGAGTTCATGGTCGCCAACAGCACCTGCAGCATCAAGAGCTTTCTGGAGATAGGAAAGTGCATGGTTATAGTCCCCCCGCATCTGGTGCAGCATGCCGATCCGGTGGCTGATCTGGGCGACCTCATGCGCATTCCCGTTCTTCTCTGCTTTCTTCAGGGCCACCATGTGCGATACCAGTTCCTGCCGGTCTGTTTTCATCATGGTCCTATACGCTCAGACGCTCCCCAGCTTTCTTTTTTCCCTGCTGGTTGCGACGGTGACGCTTCTGTCCGCAACGGCATAGGCACCGGGGAGAAGGGAAGACCAGGACAGTCGGATTTCATCTTCAGAGTATGTCATCCGTGGGGGTACGGAAACATTCATGGTTACGCCTTTTGTGTTACCGTTGTTGTCATAATCGGAGTTGCGTGAACGGCCAGATGTTCCTGCTATGATTTACGGTAACACAAACACACGCTATTTGCCAAAGGACAGGAGGAAAGAGGTTGAGGAAGCCTCTGCCCGCGGAGTATGACTATGCCAGGAGGATATCCTGCTCCTCGGGTTCTTTTTCCTCGAAAAGCTGGACCCAAACGCCTTTTTTCGTCAGGAGAAAGGGCATCTCTTTGCCGCATTCCCTACATTTTCTCAGCTCAGCGGCCTCGATGCCCGACTTTGCAAGTTCAGACGCGACTCTCTGGTGCAACAGCGGTTCATACTTGTGAACATGTTTCATGTCTCTCCCTCCTTCAATCAAAGAATACCGTAAGTCACAGGATATGTCGAGTGCTGTTTCCTGCACAGGGAGCGCAAACCTGCAGGGGTTCCCGCAGGTGCTGGATTCTCTTCGTCCGGTCCCTAGGTCATGCGCGTTCTTATTGCCGAGCATTTTGCTTGATTCGCCTTGATTTTATCTTTTATTATGTATTTAGGGGAAGGGTTGTGCATACGGAAAAACCCGGGAATAGCATCATTTTGAGGAGGCAGGAAAATCAGGAGACGGCGAGCAATTATTTTTGATGATGAGCCTTCCATACTGAATCTGCTGGGTGCGATCCTTTCCCGGCGGGGATATGAAGTCATATCATTCAGCCAGCCGGTCATATGTCCGGTATATGAAAATAATGGGAATAGCAGCTGTATGAATGAGCATCCCTGTGCGGATGTGATCATAACGGATCAGCGAATGCCGTTCATGACCGGCATCGAACTCTTGCAGGATCAGGCGAAGAACGGCTGCAGGCTAACACCCATGAACAAGGCCGTTATTACGGCGTATCTCAACGAGAGTGAGCAGAAAGCACTGCAGGAACTGGGAGGTTTTTATCTTGAAAAGCCTTTTCACGTGACGGATCTCCTGCAATGGCTTGACGCGTGTGAAAAACGGCTTGATGCCCGTGCCCCTGTCGGGATCATGAGAAGAGAAAAACGCATGCCGGCGCACCAAGAAATTACCTGTTGCATAGAGGATCTGAATAAGACCATGACCGGGATCGTTACCGACTATAGCCCTTCCGGCTTCTGTATGCAGACCACCTTTGACTTTGAAGGCGCCAAAGCGGTCAAGGTCATTTCATCCTTTCCGTGCAGCTGCACAACGGTGTCCTTGCGCTGGTCGAAAAGGACAGAGGACGGCCGGTATGTCGTTGGATTCGGCTGTGACTGAACGGCCCTGTTCTTTTCCTGCGTCACCAGCCATACGTGAGGCCGGGTAGCAGAGGTTGAAGGGCTTTACCCGGCCATGGATCAGCTTGCGAAAGAATATGTGATCTCTTTTTTCGACAAGAACCTCCGGCTTCATGGCGACCGTCCCGAGGCTGTCCGATGGTCGGTCCAGGGCCAGCTGATGCGTTACCAGAACCTCCTTGACATTGGCGCCATAGACAAAACACGGATTCTGGATTTTGGTTGCGGCAAGGGAGATTTTCTGCAGTATCTCCGTGACCGCGGCATCACCGTTGACTATACCGGCTACGACATCAACGCCAACCTTATTTCTCTGGCACAGAATAAATTTCCGGAGAGCCGTTTCAGGGTATTCGACATTGATTCCGATGCTCTTGATGAAGATTTTGACTACATCTTTCTCTGTGGAGTTTTCAATCTCAGAGTGTCAGGGCTTGCCGAGATGATTCAGCATGCCCTGCAGAAGCTCTTCCAGCGCTGCCGGAAGGGACTGGCCTTCAATGCCCTGTCTGACCTGAACCCGGAACAGGAGTTTGAGCTTTATTACTCATCGCCTGCGGACCTTTTTTTATTCGCGGTGAAGAATCTTTCACCCTATGTGTCGTTGAGGCATGACAGGATGCTTTATGATTTCACGATGTTTGTCTATCGTGATGCGGTGCCGGGCGGATAGGTCTCTTTGCCTGCCATTTCCAGCTACCGGTGAAGGCAGGTGCGAGGTGATCTATGAACGGAAGGAACGGAATTACCAGGGGATACTACAGGAAGAAGGGGAAGGCAAGAGCTTCCCCTTTTCTCGTTTCCACCTACATCTCTGTTATTTCGATGCACTTGTCCGGGCATACTTCAACGCAGCTCATGCACCCAACGCACTCCCCTGCCTGGAACGGATCGGTCTTGCCGTTGTCGCCCATCTGATATACCTGCGTAGGGCAGATGTTGACGCACTCTCCGCAGCCAGTGCAGCAATCAAAGTTAACATTGACTAAGAACATTGCAACCTCCTCATTGAGTATTTTAATCGACAGGTGTTACCACTGCCATTACTACAAGCCTGCTCCCTTTGTCGGCCTTGAAACCATGGGGAACCATGGGGTCACAAAGAAGGCAGGTCTTTTCGTCTGCAACAACTTCTTCTTCTCCTATGATAAACGTTCCCTTGCCTTCAACGCAATACATCAGTAAGCGCATAGGTGCCTTATGGGGCTTCAGTTCCTGCCCTGCCTCAAGGCACATGAGCGCAACCCGCATTTCGGGCTTGTCCGATAGCATTTCCCTGCCGATCTTGTCGGGGTAGAATGTGATGAGCTTCTTCAGGTCCAGTATTTCCATGGGTATCCTCCTTTATTGCTATTATCCCACGGGAAGTAAAAGAGAGATATGACTCAAATCATAGCGGCCGGTATCTATTCTTCTTTCCGAAGAAAAAGGGCTTGCCATCGCGTCTTGAAC
>DKBO01000119.1:403-22792 GCA_002448975.1 Nitrospiraceae bacterium UBA6898 | reverse complement strand
GAGGTGCTGAAGGTCGTTGCCTTCCTTACGGTATTTTCAGTAGCAGCGATCTATTTCATCAGCAGGGACAGGCTGAAGGACTTCGTTGTCGCACTCTCCCTCTTCGGCTTCTGTCTCGCCGTCTTCGCCATTGTACAGAAGGCCTCCTGGAACGGCAGGCTCTACTGGGTCAGGGACCTTACCATGGGTGGAAAACCCTTCGGCCCCTTTGTCAACCGGAACCACTTCGCCGGATTCATCGGCATGATCATACCGCTGACCCTGGGGCACGCCATCATAAAGCACTCCCGTGAAAAGAAGATCCTCTACGGTTTTCTCGCGGTCATCATGTCGGTCGCGCTCTTCTTCTCCTTATCCCGGGGCGGTATCGTCAGCTTTGTCTCGGGAATGGCGCTCTTCGGACTTCTCCTTTTCGCCAGCAGATACCAGCAGAAGAGGGTATGGATCATCGGCGTATTCATCATTGCGGTCCTGACCTATCTCGCCTGGCTCGGCATGGACCCGATCATGCAGCGCTTCACCCAGNNGCAGCAAAGGACTTCTGGTTGACCGGTTCAGGGCTCGGGACATTCCTGCACATATTCCCGCTCTACGCCCCGGCATCGGTGCAGGGCGGCATCTACGACCACGCCCACAACGACTACCTCGAATTCCTGCTCGAGACAGGACTTGGCGGCAGCATGCTCCTGATCTGCTTCATTGGTCTTCTTCTCTGGTACGCCTTCAGAAGCACCTTCGAAGGCAGGTCCGGAATCATGCTGATGGCTGCCCTTTCGTCGGCGATGAGCATGGCAGTGCACAGCATCTTTGACTTCAACCTCCACATCCTCTCGAACCTGCTCCTCTTCGGCACGGTGCTCGGCATGGTTGCAGCGCTCTCCGATGCAGATGACCCGCATCCTCCCACGGACAACGTGCAGAAAGACCGGATGAGAGAAGCCGGAATAGGAGGCAGAGATGCCGGGCGTGATCAGAAAAACCTGTCGTTCAAAGGCGAAGGGTTCGGGGAAAAAGCGGTCCAGAGGCAGCAGTTCGTTGGCCGCACGCAGGGGATGCTGCCGGGAAAGCGTCAGAGGAATGGGAAAAGAAAGGAAAGATAAATCGGTGATGCGCTCACGCTTTACCGCGTTGATCCGCGCATGCCGTCATCCGCGCGGGCAACTGCAAGCGGTTGCGTACGCTTTCTTGCTCTTGTATATGCTCTCATGGTTTCTGCCGGCTTCCGCTGTTGCTGCCGGTCCCGCAGTAAATAGCCCTGGGATAAAGACCGTGGTCATCCGGAAGCAGATGGACGCTTCGCGCGGCACGCCCGCCGGGAACGGCCGTGCCGTATTCACGGTCGAGGTTGCTGCGGACGATGCATCGCGGGAAAAAGGCCTTTCCGGCAGGGACAGCCTTCTCCCTGATTCGGCCATGCTCTTCATCCTCGAACCGGGCAGGCCGGTCGCCTTCTGGATGAAAGATATGAAATTCCCGATTGACATCATTGTCTTCGATAAAGACAGGAAAGCCATCTCGGTCATGAAGAACCTGCAGCCCTGCATACAATGCCCGATTTATAACGTTTCCATTCGCGCAGCCTATGCCCTCGAGATAAATGCAGGTCTGACAGAGAAGATCGGCATCTCCATAGGTGACCGCTTCTCTCTGGAAGAGAGAAAGCGTTGATGCGGCAGGATTATCATGCGTACATGGGGGAATGCGTCAAAGCGGAAAAGGAAAAAAGGTAAAAGCGTTTATACGCGTATGCTATTATGCAATGAGATAAAAGAAATGACCCGCCCATATCATATGCATAAGACTGGTTATCGTCCCGCGCTTCGCCGCTTCTTCGCTTTTCCGGTGATCTGCATCCGCGCTTGTACGCATATTCGATTTCACTCAGTTGGAGCCTGCTCATGATCGACATCCACTGTCATATACTGCCGGAAATGGACGACGGCCCCGTGGAACTCGATGTGACCATGAAGATGCTCAGGATAGCCGAAGACGACGGCATCAGCCACATCATCGCAACTCCCCATTACCAGTGTCAGGATGTGCCCACGATGCAGGACATTGATGACCGTGTCTCCCTTGTCCGGGAAAGGATGGAAAAGAGCGGGATGCGCATCCGGCTCCTGAGGGGAGCAGATGTCCGGCTCACCTATGAACTGCTCGATTGCATATCCCGGCATGCGCTCCCGACGCTGAACGGCTCCCGGTATTTCCTGATCGAACTTCCTGACCTCCTGCCGCCGCATTTCGATGAGCTCATCTTCGATGCAAGGTTGAAGGGATACGTACCGATTGTTACCCATCCCGAGCGCAACTACACGCTGCTTGCATCGCCCCGACGATCAGAGCTGCTCAGGGAATCGGGTGTCCTGCTCCAGATCACCGCCATGAGCATAACCGGTGAATTTGGAAAACAGATAAAGAAATACGCGCTCCAGCTCCTCAAGATGGGCTGCGTCGATTTTGTCGCATCCGATGCTCACAGCACGAACCGCAGGGTGCCGGTCCTTTCGCGGGCCTACCGGGAAGTGTTAGAATTGCTGGACAAGGACGTGGCCAGGAAGATATTCATGGAAAATCCCGCGGCCGTCATTGAAAACAGAGAGATACCATGAAAAGGCATATGCGCAGAAGTGTACATGCGATTATGCGAAAAGGAAAGAAGGAAGGGCAGTTGTATTCACGCTTTTACTCTTTTTCGCTTTTTGTACGCTTCTTCACGTTTACGCTTCCGCGCTTTTTCGCGTATGGGCATGTACGCGTATATATTTTAGTATGAACTGGTACGCTATCTACACCAAGCCCTCATGCGAGGACTCTACTGCCCTACACCTGAGGAACGCCGGCATTGAGGTCCTGAACCCGAAGATACGCATAAAGAAATACCTGCGCGGGAAATATCTCGCAGTCATTGAGCCGCTCTTTAAGAATTACCTCTTCGCCTGCTTTGACAATGAACGGCACAACCAAATGATCAGGTTCACCCGCGGCGTGAAGTACATCGTTGGCAAGGAGAACCCGGTCGTCGTGCCGGTCGAGATCATCCGTGCGATCAGCGAGAACATGGGTGAGGACAGCATCATCACCCCGGTCCCTGAACCGCTCAGCAAGGGCGACCGCGTACTGGTCAAGGAAGGTCCCTTCGCGAATTTCTACGGCATATTCGAGCGGGAGATACCGGGTAGGGACCGCATCGTTATCCTGATCGAGGCCCTCAACTCCCGGCTCGAGATCGAGGATGTCTCGGTCAGAAAAGCCTGAACGACTTTCCTCCCCCTCCCCTTCGTAATCCTTCCACCCCGGAGGTGGAAGAAAGCAATGTTTTACTCAAGATATAGGTATTTCAAGTGCGCAAGTGAGCGCTGATACTCCTTTTGGTCGAACACGAAATCACGGTACGCCGAAGGGGTCGGAAACAGTCGGTAATCTTCCGTACAGACCGTACCTGTAAGTTCGCCCATATACTCTTTGTAAGATGAATACGCCCATGCGCCGGGGTCTTCGCACAGATGTTCAGTTACCGGATTCAGGTGAATGTATCGCGTAAGATGACTCAACTGCTCATTCGATTCAACGGCTACATGCTTGAACCTGCTCTGCCATAACGGTCCCTTCCTATCGTAACGCGTGTTGAAATATCTGGTATAACTGTTCAGCACGTTGCCCATGAAGATCGAAACGCCGCTGCTTTTGAGCTGTCTCAACGCCACATGCAGGTGTGTCGGCATCATGCAATAGGCGACAATATCAACGATCTTTTCTTTCTCCGAACAGTATTTGCTAAAAAACCGGTCTCTGTCTTTCAACTTTATATATGCAGAAAATTTTGTCGGGGGCTTTTCAAGCCGGTAATACCTGATGAGGTCAATCATGCGGGCATAGTCAAGATTGTCCCTGAATATGCAGTAGCCAGCTATACTCTTTGTAAACACATGGTAGACGAAGTTGTCTGCAAGATGCTCTCTCTTCATAGTTTCGATTATAATCATTCCACCCCGGAGGTGCAAGGATCTTGGCAGAAGTACAGAATTTTTTTAGGAGGGATTAGCGGGAGGTTTTCTTGAAAAGCATGACGAAGGGGTTCAGGAGATAATAGGGGAGGATCATGAGGGAGCCATGGGGGATGTTGTAGCGGAGGCGGATCTCGGCTGGTGTCGGAAAAATTCTCCGGAGAAATACCCTGAGCACGTCATAGGGGGAGTCAAGAAGGCTGAGATACAAGAGCATCCGAAGATGGAGTTTGACATCAGGGTTAAAAAAGCCCGAGATTACAAGTCGCTTGAGAAACTGATAACCAATAAGCTTCTTCCGGGTTATTTCTTCCGGAATATCCAAGCGAAATGCATCATGCATTAGATTGAGAGTGATCAAAACAAGCCTCCGCATTCGCAGTTGCCTGGCGAATCGCATGAATCTGTCCCAGTCAATGCCGTTTCTCAGAAGCGGCAGCATCAGCACGGCATGGTGGAGCGGCATGAAGGCCTTGCAGTAAAACCGGAATATCAAATATAGAAGGTATTTTTCGCACGAAAGACAGAAGAAAGTCATACCTCTGAAGTCCATTTCCTGAGCATCCTCCCACCAGTAAGACGGAGGAGCATCAAAATACCTCCTCACCAGGTTCCAGTGCAGTTCCAGTGTGGTTGTATCCCTGTGGAAATAGAGGTGATATGAACTGGACAGCTGGTCCTGTTCGCTGATGCTCTCACTCAGTTCATATCCTGCAGCAATAAGGCTTGCCCGTGCTTTCTTGAGGTCATCCCACGGGACGAGGATATCTATATCAGAAGTGGGATATAACCCCATATCACCAAGCAGGATCTCTGCTGCAAAAGAGCCTTTTAGCGGGATTGCACAGACCCCTGACCTTTTCAGGATGTCCAAGATGGACAAGGTCTCCGCAAGATGAGCGGCGTTTCTTTGCAGGGTCAATATATACTGCGTTTTCATCCTTTGTATGATCTCTTGAGGAACAGCCTGAACTGATGCAAGGTTCTTATAAAGGAGGGGTGTTACTTGGTTAAGGTTTGCTAACTGAAACAGTTTGTCATACTTGATAGGCTGTGAGGTGTCGGACAGGAGCGTCCACACTTCCCGCATAACCATATCAGATGGTGCGGGCTGGGAGAGGAGAAGAACGAGAGTTTCTTCGGGAGACAGTTTCATAAGGGTATTCTAACAGTGAATATTAGTGAGGTGGCGAGCCAGTCATTCTAATCATTTCACCTCCGGGGTGGAAGAATCGGCTAAGGGTTAGGGTTCAGCTTGTGGCGTATGACGCGAATGAGGAAGGAGGGGTTGGATATGAAATTCCTTCTCCAGAGACGGCGGGGTTCCCTGAGGAGGCGGGGCAGCCACTCCAGCCCCAATCTCTGAAAGACCGGATGGGAACGTTTCACGTTGCCGGTGTAGAAATCGAATACCGCGCCGATCGCGCCGATGAATTTTACGTTGAGCCTGGTCCTATTCCTATAGATCCACGTTTCCTGTTTCGGCGCGGTCATGCCGACCCAGAGGACATCCGGCTCAGTCCGGTTTATCGCCTCTATCATCAGCTCATTGTCCTCTTCGGTGAATTGCGGCTTGAACGGTGGAGAATATGTCCCTGCAACGGTAATGTTCGGAAAATCGCCATGCATCTTCTCTTTTATCTTCATAAGATTCCCCTCAGTAGACCCCAGAAAGAAACAGCGGCCACCCTTGCCTTTATTCAGGGCTTCGCTCAATCCCAGAAAAATATCCATGCCCGTGACCCGTTCCCTGATGCTGCCGTTGAGGATCTTCGAAGCCAGAACAATCCCGACACCGTCGGGCACAACCAGGTCAGCATTTCGTATGGCTCGGTCAAACTCGGGGTCTTTTCTCGCCACTTCAAGAGAATGCGGATTCGCACAGACAAAGTATTTGCCATTTTGCCCGGCTATTAGCCAATCGGCTATTAGAGAAACGCATTCCTCTCCGCTACGGGTCGTGACGGGAAAGTCAGCAATCTTTTCGTTCTGCATTACTTGGTATATCCGGCTATCGTCGTACGGTAGATATTCATCAGAATATCAAAATTTTGATCTGCAGTATATTTGTTCTCGAATTCAGTCCGAGCATTTCTTCCCATCTCGATGCAGGCATCAGCGTTCTCAATCATCCAGCGCATCTTTCCTGCAAGGTCCGCGCTGTCCCCGGCATTGAAGAGCAGGCCTGATTTGTTGTCCTCGACGATCTCCGCCATGGCACCGAGCCGCGACGCAATGACCGGCTTGCCGCAGGCAAAGGCCTCCCGGATAGCCATGGGAAAGTTCTCATAGCAGACAGAGGGCATGATCAAGAAGCTGGCAGCAGACAACAGTCCCATGCATTGACCAAAGTCCCTGCTTCCGAGAAATTCAATATTATTAAGGTCCTTCGCCCGCACCTTTTTCTCAAGATCTTCCCGCAACGAGCCGTCGCCGACTATCTTTATATTGCATGACATGGATGAGGTATCCCTGTAATGTGCAGCAGCATCCAGCAGGACATCCAGCCCTTTTTCCTGCGAAAGCCTGCCAAGGTAGATCGCGTAATCACCTGTTGCGTACTTCGGAGATGTCGGCTCACCCAGAAAGTTTGGCTTCACGAATATCCGGCCATCCGGCAGACCGCACTGGATGAATTTCTGCCTTCCAAATTCAGTCAGCGAAATATATGCATCGACAGCCTCTGTCCATGTCTTTCTGGCCCTGTGAAACATCTCAGACGCCACAACAGGGACTGAATACAGCCGCGAGCTGCGGAAGCAGCCATGGGCTGCGCCGCGCCAGGGGACTTTACCTATGCAATCTTCACAGACTCTGCCATTTCTGAGAAGCAGACCATTGGCGCAGAACATGCGAAAATTATGCAGCGTTTGAACTACTGGAACGCCTGCGTCCGCGCAGGCGTAGTAAGCAGAAGGGGAGATCAGGTACCAGATGTTATGGAAATGGGCAATGGCCGGCCTTTCTTTCCTGATGAGGGCAGATATCTCATCGTAGGTTTTTCTTGACCAGACCGAATCAAAAGGCGCATGTATTTTGTTGAGTGACCCTGAAATTTCGTCGTTATGCTTTTCATAGGGTATGACCACAACCCCTCTGCTTCTCAAAAGCTCAGCTTCATTACGGTACACGACATCCTCGCCCGAGGGTGAAAAGGACTGGTAGAAGTTATGTGCGAGAAGAACCTTCATCGCAAGAGATCGTAGGGTGTGACAAATATGCTATTCCATGCATGAGCAAGCCGGCGACCCCCATTCCTTCCACCTCCGGGGTGGAAGGATTCTTGGAGGAGGGCAGGCTTGGCCCGAAAAAAGACATCCTCACCGGACGGCGAAGATGATTGATAGAAATTGTGAACGAGGAGGGTTGTCAACATTAATTATTGAGAGCTAAAAGAATGCCATTGCAGAAATTATTAACCATATTATCGAGCGTGTATTTTTGAGCGTCTTCCAGGCAATTCAGTTTTATCCTTTCAAGCCGAAGCGTATCATCAAGCAAGTCAGCCACGCATTGCACATAATCTTCCTGATTATTCGGCACAATGACACCATTTCTGCCATTTTTTAAATATGCTATTTCCGGCGAATGAATGCCACAATCCGTGGTTACCATGGGTATGCCGAGAGCGAAACTGTCGAGAATACCAAGGCCAACCATGCCGGGATTCAGCATGATCTGCCCGAGCGAGGCATAAAGCACTTTTTCCCGACCATGCTTAGCCCCGACCCATTTTGCCCATGGACGTGCCTTTACAAAAGCACTCACGCCATCCCGCATGGGACCATCACCGATAATTATAAGTTCAAAGTCAGGGACTTTTTTTCGCATTTCATCGGATGCAGCGTAGAGAAACTCAAGACGCTTGTCACTGTGAAGGCTTCCTATATATATGCCAATTTTGCTGCCTAACAATGAAAGCTGATCACGAAGTTCTGTCTTTTCCTCTGCTGAAATAGATTTGGCCCACCCGATAATTGATCCGGTATCGATCGCATTGTTCAGGCAGGTTATTCTCGCCTCAGGGTATCCACTCTCTATGAGCCTTTTCACTGAAGCAGAAGTATATGCGAACCACCAATTTGCCTGCTTCATTGACCATTCCCGCAACCACTTCTTCAGCACCCCATTTCTGTCGTTCTGAAAATTAGCGCCGTGACCCCAGAATGCAAGCGTTGGTTTCCTGCGCACGATATGCCCGGCAAGAAGTCGGTAATTTGTCAGCAGCCCGATTTCATGGGGCATAATAATCAAATCCTGTTGCCTGATAATATCAGCAGGTATCGATAGCCAAACAGCCCTTGCACTCCCCTCGCCCAGATAGCTGCAGGTCGCTCTCAATGCCCAAGGCAAAAACCCTTCGTCCTGCCTTGCTGAATCGTCTTGCGATGGCGTGCCATGCAACAGCAAGAGCTGCACATTTTGGCCATCCAGCAAAGTCTTCATATGCTCAAATAATTCTACTCGATATTTCGGCAGACGGCGCTGGATAATGAGGACACTATGAGCCATATGTACAGATATAGAATGCCGACTATGAAAAGTGCCTTATACTTTTCTTGCTAAACAAATAATATTCGATGAAAGCGACGGAGGCACAAGCCAATGAGGTAATACTTGGCGGTGCCATATGATACCCGACCCTTTAATGAGAACTGGATCGAAGCCTGTTGATTTTAGAAGTAAAACAAGCCGTTGCTCATTAAAATCAATCACATGCCCACCTATCAAGTTGCCGGTATCAGTTTTATAGGCAGTACTCCCAAGTTCAACGGGCAGATTTCCCGAGGCTGCGCATGACGGTATTCGGCCGAGCGCCCATGCTATCCGGTAAGATAAGCTTGAAATATTCGGGACACTGAGAAGAATATTCCCGCCGGGCAGAAGAAGTCTGTTTAACTCGGCTAATAGCCTCTGCGGCCAGAGAAGATGCTCAAGGACCTCCGTACAAATTACAAGGTCAACACTATTAGTCTCGTTTGGCAGAACCAGCTCAGGCGAATTAAGATCGCAAAGAATGTCACAGGGTGGTGAAAAATCGATCTTAGTCCATGAACCCTTTACATCTTTCAGATAATCAAAAGAATAGTCCCCCGCACCAACCTCAAGGACCTGCGAGAAGTGGAGGCTTCGAAGCATCGTCTCAGTAACACGGAGGCGTGAGGTGTATTGAACTGTCTTTCTCATGGATAGTCCCAATTTTTCAAGACTTTAACCGCTGCCGATATTGATAAAGAACACGGCCTATATTGCCGGGAAGCAGGGCAAGTATAAAAAGCAACAACCTCTTAATGTCCGGGCCATCCATACTGGTCGCGTTGTGCAATTCCTTCCTTGCGGCTCTGCCATCGGCAAGTTGTATATAAGTAGCAGCCCGCATTGTATGCCAGAGTGCAATATACTGTCTTAAACCTAACTGGTGCCGTAAATCGATTTGACCAAGCAAATCGCTCAGTGCACTACCCACAGTATCAGGCACGGACGGAACACGACCGGGTCGAGACTCGACATTAACCGGCATCCAGAAGCCAGCCTTCGGCTGGACGCTAAAAGCGATGCCGTATCGAACCGCAAGTCGCGCCCATGTCAGCAAGTCCTCACCTGTTGTAACTCCAACCGGAAACCCCCCTATCGATTCAATCGCCTGCTTCCGCAGTGTTACTGTTGAACTGCAGAGTGGCGGATCAGATTGGGCAGCAACAATAAAATAATCTTCCAGAATACCTTCTGAGAAGTTTTCTGGCAAGCCGCGGAGTATTGCCCGGCGCTCAGAGCCACGACCATGTCTAAAGGTATATCCCGTGGCAAAGACAGAGGCGGCAGGGAATTTGTCAACAAGCCTGAGAATTGTTTCAAGATAGTCGTCTTCCCATTCATCATCAGCATCGAGAAAGGCGATCAGGCCGGTCTTTGCCTCGGCAACGCCCCTATTCCTTGCGGCCGAAACCCCTTGATTGGGCTGGTCAAGGACCCTTATGCGCGGATCTTCATAGGATCGCAGAACATCAGAACCTTTGTCAGTTGAGCCATCGTTGACGACTATAATCTCGTAATTTGGAAATGACTGCGACAGAACAGAACGTATGGACCGACATACGTCTTTCTCCTTGTTGTAAAGTGGTATAACTACAGAAAGGGCAGGATCGGGCATAAATCTTATATAGTCTGCAATAACACTACCACTTGATTCGGAGTTTTCGAGGATGTGAGGCAGATTTTACGCGGCTTGCCGATTGCCGATAAGCTCCGTATGCAAGTCCTAAAACCGTGAACTGTAAATTACCGAAGAAGGATGCGTAAAGAATGATATTGTCCGTGATCATGAAAAGCATAAAGATTATCATAGAAGATGCACCAGCATAAAACAGTATTTTGGCATTGCCCATAGAACTGAGCGCCTTTTTTAACGCATGGATTATCTGCGCTGTCACTGACATGCCGAAAATGACAGCCCCAAAGTATCCATAATCGTACGCAAGCCGCAACCAGTCATTATGAGGGTGCGTCAAGCCACCTGTTATGGAGGAGACCAGAGCCTCTGACGAATTTGCACCATGTCCAAACCACGGAGAGTCTGCAATACCCGCTTCCATACTTTCCCATACGAGCTTACGACCAGACGTCGCAAAATCGGGGTTATCCCATTTCATATCTTCTATTCTTCCCTCACCAGAGTAGAACATCTTCTGCTGCACACGATCTGTATAAAAAAAGGAAAGCCCGAAAACTGCAATTAGGGCCATAAATGCAAACCGCTTAGCTATTTTCATCGGCGCGAAAGTCAATGGCAACGACAATGCGGATGCTATCATGCCCATCCTGGTGACCGCAATAACAGGTATGACAGCTACAGATGCCCACCATGCAATATCTTTTTTGCTTCCTAAAACATAGCTCGAAGCAAAAATCACACAGAGAATGGAACCAGTTATGACTTCGGGAGCAAGGCCTGTTGCAAATGGGAGCATGCCGGAGAAGAGCAGCTTTGTCTTATAGAGAACAATCATTATGAGGGCGCCTGCCATAAGGCGGCAGAGATTGAAAAAGAGCTGAAGGCTTTTCTCGTCAAGGTATATCCTTGATGTCGCGACTCCTATAACCAGCGGAGTAACCAGCATGATGCTTCGTTGAAATGAATTTTCTGCTTCCGAAAAAAGCTGATATAAAACAACTACACTGACCCATGGCAACCAGATCATCAGAGGGAATTTGAAGCCTCTTGGCCCTTTTAACAGAGATGCGCAGGCAACCAAGAGCGGAACAATCCATCCATACCCGGAGATACTCTTTCCGAACAGTTTCCCTCCAAAACAAGACATGATTGTAGAAAGCAGAACTGCCCATATTAAAAGATGTAGCTTCTTATAGGCAGAAGTTTTTTTGGCTGAAGGAGGGTTTATTTTCATGTGATATGCAATATCCATCGGCGATCAAGTGACCACGCAGAGAGGATGAGCCTTCCCTTATCGCCGGGAAAGGGCAATGTAAGCACTCAGTATGGTTTGGCTAAACTTTTCCATGGAGAACTGCGCTCGGACTCGCTGGAGGCCTTTCTTCCCCATCTGGTCGGCTTTGTCATGACTATCAAGCAGTGCTGTGATGGCTGCAGCCATAGCGCCACAGTCGCCCGGAGGAACAAGAACGCCCGTGATACCGTCTTCGATCGCTTCGGTCAGCCCTCCAACATTTGAAGCAACGACAGGCAGGCCTGCTGCCATTGCTTCTGCAGCAACGAGGCCGAATCCCTCGAACACCGAGGGAACTGCCACAATATCCATAATGCTATAAAGTCTGTAAACTTCCTCGGGCGACTTCTGTCCTAACCAGAAGATACTGTTGACTATACCTAAGACCTTTGCTCTTTGCTCAAGGCTCAGTCTATCCGGCCCGTCTCCAACAATAAGCAACTGCGCATCAGGGAATTGCTTCAGGACTATAGAAAAGGCATCAAACAGCAAGGCTTGCCCCTTTTCCCATCTCAGCCGGCCGACAATTCCGACAACAGGTCCGTTGCCAAGGCCCAGATGTAAACGCAAGGCTGTCCGGTCTGCGCCGGAAACTGCTTTTGCGATCGCAAGAGCGTCAACTGCGTTGTAAATAGTGTAATGGCGCCTGGTTGTTGCAAGTCCAGGCTGGTAAAGGGCAGCATTGTTGAACCAGGATTTTTCAACTGCCAGCGAATTACAGAAAAATGCCCTGCAGAGCCTGGCAGCAGTCCGAAGGAAGAGCTTTGCTTTTAACCCGTAAGGGCTGCCCGGCTGATGCACTGTGGCAAAGATCGTTTTAATTCCCGCCAGCTTCGCTGCAATAACTGGTATGAGTCCGGGGGCAATGTATTGGACATGAATGATGTCAGGGTGCTGCTCAGCAAAAAACCGTCGCAGCTTAGCAAGCAGCTGCCAAAGTCCGACCGACCAATTCATATCAAGCAGTACTAAATGTGCCCCGGCCGCTTCCATGGCAATAACCATGCTGGACTCGTGGTCATAATAGCAGCAGACCGTTACCTGGTAGCCATTGGCTACCAGCGTCCGAACCAAGTTCAAGGTTTGCATTTCCGTGCCACCGCCGAGCAGAACGGGAATAGCAATCAGAACAGTCTTTGCCACATCACCAAGAAAGACGATACAATAAATGCAGCCATAGTCAGCAGGTAGTCAGCGACTCTTCACTAGTTAATGCCGAGATGCGCCGATAAGTTCTTCATAAAATGCCTGCACATTCTCAGCATGCGTCTGACTGCTGAACAGCAAGCTGGCTCTTTCTTCTGCACGAGCTGCCAAATCTGCACAGACTGCCGCGTTATCAAGCAGACGAATAACCTGATCAGCAACTGAATTACTGTCAGTAGCAGCAACGAGCAGCCCTGTGATATCAGCTTCGACTATCTCCGGTGTTGCGCCCAGAGCTGTTGCGATAACCGGCCTACGCGCGCAGGCAGCTTCAAGCGGGACTCGACCAAAGGCCTCACCATCAGATGACAAAGCCAAAATTACATCAGAGGCTGCGTACAGCGCGGGCATATCAGAGCAGTGGCCGAGAAATCTTACATGCGCTGCAACACCGAGAGTTTCAGTCAAAGCTTTCAATCTGCTCTGCTCCAGGCCGCCTGATTCTTCCGGTTCACCACCTGCGATGACAAGGATGCTTTCAGGCTTATGCTTGACGATCTTTCTCATTGCCCTAATTGCCGTGTCATGCCCTTTTCTGGGATGCAACATCGCGATAGAAGAAAGTACAAAGGTCTGTGTTCGAATGGACAAAACCTGTCGTGCATCTTCACGTGTGCCATGGTAACGATATTTATTACAGCTAACTCCATCATAAATGCGTCGCACCTTACTTGCCGGAGAAATCTGAGCAACTTCCTGGCGAACTATCTCCGAGGTGCAGATGACTCCATCGCATTGGGAGAGCACTCTCTCGTTTAAAGGCACCTGGTTGGCGAGGCTTCTCACATGAGCAATGACCACTGCGCCAGCGCGCCGGGCAATGCAAAGATCAAGATAGGCTGTCTGCCGGTAAAGGTTGAGATGCACGATTGAGGGCAGAGCCCGCACAAGGATGCGCCACAACTTCATGGCATATATGAACCTCTGTAAATGACCAAGACCAATTGGTATGCTTTGGGAAAAATCTGTTGACCACCAGCAATTCTTCCTAATCCTATAATGAACGTCGATAGCATTTTGCTGAAAAGGCCCCTGATGAGGCAGGGGCTGCTCAAAGCATATCGCCGGCTGGAAACGTGCTCGATCTATATCCTGCATTAAGGCGAGAAGACACTCTTCCGCGCCGCCAAAGATCGTGCTTTTATCAATGTACAAAACTCTCTTAACACGCTGCATGGATGCCCCATTCATCCAAATATCTGGATCAACGAAAGAAGTATTGCCCTTTCCTCAGTAAATCCTTATATGAACTGTTTCGCAGCACCTCCGGCAAAAGTTCTAGTAACCACCTAATCTTATTTCCCTGTTTCTGTTTTGGACGATCATCCTCTTCCGAGAATAGGCGGTCATAGTCATCCACCATTCTCATAATCGAAAAACGCTCCCTGCTTTCCCTTGATGCACACGCTGATACTTTATGAAAAAGCTTCTTTTCGGAAAGAAGGCGTTTTATTGCACCTGCAAACCCGTGAACATCATCTTGCTTCACCAAAAAACCACTTCGCTCATCGTTTACAAGTTGATCAGTGACACCCGCAATTCGAGTTACGACAGGGACCGTTCCGCAAAGCATTGCTTCCGCGATAGAAAGGCCAAAGCCCTCTACTCTGGTAGGCAGAAGAAACACATCTGTCTTGCGCAATATTTCTGCAACATCATGTTGAGCCAGCGGCCCGGTAAAAGTCACATTTCTTATAATGCCTCTATCCTGGAATTGACGTTCAAGATGATCACGCAACGGTCCGTAACCGACTACCGTAAGATGCGCTTCCTTGTGACTTTTTGTTATCTCGTGCAAGATTTGGGGCAGCAAATCAGCGCCCTTATTTTCTGCTATATAACCTACGAATGCGATTTTTCCTGATGGACCAACACGCTGATAGTCCTTGTGAAACAAGTCATTACGAATACCGTGCGGAATAACGGAAAGTCGACGGCGATTCTTAGACCCAACAAACATATGACTAACCTGTGCTACCTTTACGGTCGGTGCAACCCACCGGAAAATTCGTTCTCTAAAAATAGCGGCGGCACGATAGAAGCGAATGTCATCGCTGTGTATGACTGAAACTGGCTTTATTGAGCAATGTAATAGGGGAAGAGTATATTGCGCGAGTGGGCAGTGATTCATGAACAATANNCTTGTTAATGAGTTTTGCGGCTTGAAAGACTTTGTTCGGTGAGAGCGGCAACGACGACAAATCGTGGCAAGTGGCAATTTCCTGCAAATTGGAAAAATTGTCGCCTCTGTAGGAAGTTGCCAAACAGTGGACTTCCCAGCCCTTTACTGAAAGAGCTCGGACCATGTTAGACATATATGTTTCTATCCCACCGACGACTTTATAGCCGGATGCGGCGCATAGAATACGGAATTGACCTGCCATCGATCCCCTACAACCTCTTTTCTAATTTTCTGGCACGAACTCCGTTAGCAACCGACTTAGGATTCATTTTTTTAACAATTTTCATCCACGAAAATAACAACTTTGAGAAACGAACATAAGAAGGATCTCAGCAACCGTAAGACATTAGAAGAATTATGCGATAGAGCCTTCCTATAAATACTGCTGAAAATCAAGGAACGGAATATATGAGACTTGCCATTTTTGAATACGTCACGGCAATTTAAGGTCCGCAACACGCCAGAGGGCAAGGCATTTATCTAAATATTTACCTTCCTCCTCGGTGCACTGCTCGTTGATCAAAAGAAGGGGATCAGGAAAGTTAAACGGAGATTTTTGCAGGTTAATAAATCGCAGTCGTCCTGTAACAATATCTCTGTTTTCCCTGATTTCCGTAAAAGTTGTCGTCAAGAGGTACTTGATCCCCGATCGCCCTATGTTTTTAATAGCTGAGGAGATATCTTTGTGGGACAAATGAATAAAACAATCCCTGCACATAATAAGATCGGCAGTTGGCAGATCGTCACTTACAATATCCAAGGTATAAAACTCGCGGGTATTACTATGATATTTTTGCTGATTGGCATGAATAAGCTCAGGGACGATATCAATGCCAATGTACTTATCGATATCCAATTCTACCTTGCCCATCCAATGAAAATCGCCACACGGTGCATCGACAAATGTTCTAACCTTTAACTCTTTTATGAGCCTCGGCAAGGCCTCTCTGATAGCTTGAGTCTGTTCCAGGCTCGAACCAGGGCCAGAAATCGAGTCGCTACCTCCAAACAGGCTGTTTCTATAAATATGAAGAAATTTACTTTTCCTGCTACTCAAGTCGAAAATGATTTTCTTTGTCGCGTGCTTAATGTTCATTAATCATCCGCTATTGTTGGAGTATTTTATGATAGGTTATATGTAGACTCCTGAGTCTCTTTAAACTAGAGACACTATTTTACTAAGAACTTTAGAAAGCTGGCTTCATCTTTCAAGTGTCCCGAAGTGCTTAGAACCTCCTGCGCAGTACCTGATCGCATATAAAGAGCCAGCAATCTTGTCAGAATAAAGAGCATGTGTATGAAAGTTATTATAAAACCCTTTAGGACACTATTGGTTTTTTTATAAAATATCTTAGCGCTGATGCGCGTCACCTCTGTTCTATTAGAAAGTGGTGCTGAACTGTTATAATGCAAAACCTCAGCGCAAGCACAGTACCAGATTTCAAAGCCTAGCTTCCAGGATCTGAGACACCACTCCAAATCCTCATAATACATAAAAAAATCTTCAGATAGGAATCCTATCTTATCTAATTTATCCCTGCGTAAGAGCATGCAGCATCCACTAATCCAATTAACCTTTCTACTCGTACTATCAGTCCAATAATATTTTGGGAATAAACGGCGCAATGTTAAAATGCTAATCAATTTCGGAATACGAAAGAGTTCAATAAGCGCCAATAAAACAGAGGGGAAACAAAAGCCACAGCTCTGCAATGTACCGTCTTTATTTAGAACTTTCGGGCCAACAGCAGCTGCTTCTGGATAGTCCTTTATAAACTGCATTAGATTGTCAATTGCAGAATCTTTCAAAAAAATATCGCTATTAAGTAGAAGTATATAACTTCCACGAGCATGTCTGATACCTTTATTATTGGCGCAGGAGAAGCCTGTATTTTGCGGGTTCTCAATCAGTGTAACTTGCTTAAAATCTTTTTTTAGCATCTCTACGCTGCCATCTGTAGAGGCATTGTCAACAACGACTATTTCGTAAGAAACATTACGTACCGTTGAGTAAATGGAACGCAAGCAGGTCATTAATAATTCTCTAGTATTAAAAGAGACAATTATTATTGATAGCTGAATATTTGTCACTAGGCCTTAATACATTTACAATTTTATTTCTTTGCCAATATGTGATACTGGTAAGCAAGAAAGCTATCCAGCTTGTTTATTAATAGTTTATTCAACAATCGCATTCTCTGACTTGAAACAATATGCTTCTTCATCTGCACAGTTTTCAATCCGGCAACAGCCAATAGCCGATCAATCTCCTTCAAAGTAAAAAACCTGATATGCGTGATGTCGAGAATTCCTGCATCAACATACGTCCATTCGTCATGAAAAATTAACCTGCGCAGTACTTTGTAATATTTGACGTTAGGAAAACTCAACAGAATATAGCCGGTATCAGCAAGATACTTTGTAATTTCCTTTAGCACCTTCCAGGGATCATAGAGGTGTTCAAGCACATCTGCGAGAATGATGCAATCAAACTCTTTTTCTGTATATGGCAAATCGTCTTTTTCTATATCTGCAACAATTACCGAATCCAACAGTCTGTTTTTAGCTTTTTTAATGCTCTCTGCATCGATATCAACACCAGCAGTATATGCAGCTCCTCTACTTTTTATCAGCTCAAGTGTCCCGCCAGTGCCGCATCCGACATCAAGAAATCTGCCACATGTCACAGGTAGCATTTCTACCAAGTCAGTTCTGACATGGTCGCTATATTGATCCGGCTTACTAAAGTGCATCCTATGTTTTGGGAGTTGTTGCTACTTCGTTCTCGACTCTAGAAGGTATTTATTGTTTGGCTGTAGGAGCAAGACTATTTTCAACTGAAAACGCCAGATTCTGAGCTAATGCTATTGATAAGTTCAGCATTTGAGCGACTGCAAGCAGGTCGCTTCTCATCTGTGACTAATTTGATATGCCTTACAGCAGTCATATAGTTGATTGATAACCACAGCTAGTTAATTTTCTGTAAGATAAGCATCATATATTATATTGCCCCACTCTATGTTCCACACCCCGATACTTTCCTTATCGTTGTATGACAAAATCTCGAATCCTGGCGTTCCTATAACTATATCATAATCGGTCCTACTTGTATTTCTGAAATCGCCCCTTCCAATACTGAAACCCATGTAATACGAGCCTGGTGACAGCTTTGTGTCTGCTATGCCAAGAACAACTTTTTTGAGATCATTCTTTTCAATATCAATTTCATTGCTCACAAAGGCTCCTATCGGGGTCCCCATACTATTGAAAATAGTACCACCAATTGATAGCTTTTTGACGGCCCTCTTTGACGCGATAGTCAATTTAAATTTAACATCATCGTTATAAAATAGCCTGTTATTAGCCGACACCATTTCAATACTTTCAAAATAAACATCTTCCAGTACCTTAGTCAGTCTATACTGCGAAATATTTTTCTCATTCGACGAATGGGTTATCAAATACTTTTCTATTGCAGACGATACGTGGCCCTGATACTTCATTACACCGTTTTCGAGAAGTTTAGCCGAACTGCACAAGGCATTAATAGCATTCAAGTTATGACTGACGAATAACAACGTTTTCCCCCAGTTTCTACTCACTTCCTCCATCTTCCCCAAACACTTCTTCTGAAACTGTGCATCCCCGACAGCCAGCACCTCATCGACAATCAGGATCTCCGGTTCGAGATGTGCAGCCACAGCAAAGGCCAACCTTACATACATACCAGATGAATATCGCTTGACAGGCGTATCGAGGAACTTCTCTATCTCCGCAAAGGCTACTATCTCGTCAAACTTCTTCTTGATTTCGGCCCTAGCCATGCCGAGGATTGCGCCATTAAGATAAATATTTTCTCTGCCCGTGAGTTCAGGATGAAAGCCCGTACCGACTTCAAGAAGGCTAGCGACCCTACCTGTTATCTCGATCCGCCCCGTTGTCGGTTCAGTTATCCTGCTGAGGAGCTTCAGAAGGGTCGATTTGCCCGCTCCATTTCTGCCGATTATACCAACCCGGTCACCCTGCTTGATCTCGAAGGAAACGTCCTTTAGCGCCCAGAAATCTTCTTGAGAGGCGGTGAAAGGTGAAGAGTCAGGTGTGAAAGGGGCAAGCAGTCTTTTGCCGAAATTCTTAACGCCACGGGTCATAACATCGCGGAGGGCAGTGTACCGTTCACGCTGCTCGTGGCGAATAACGTACTTCTTCGATAGATTGTCAACTTTTATGACGGTATCGCTCATAATTTAAATCACATCCGCGAAGGTTTTTTCTGTTTTCCTGAAATACAGAATGCCGGTGACGAGGAAGATGGCGACAATGATCATAGAGATGATAAAACCCGGCAGAAATATCTTGCTTTCCTGACCGAGGATCGCCCAGCGGAAGCCGTCAATCACTCCTACCATAGGATTAAGGGAGTAGAGCAAACGCCATTTGTCAGGGACAATGCTGCTGGAAAACCCAACAGGTGATATATACAAACCGAACTGGACAATGAAGGGAACGATATAGCGAAAATCACGGTATTTGACATTGAGAGCCGTAAGCCAGAGACCTATACCCATAGATGCAGCAAAGGCAATACAGATAAAAAACGGCAGAGTAACGATACGCCAGCCAGGTACAAATTGATACCAGATCATAAGGCTAAGTAGAATAAGACCGGATATAACGAAGTCCACGAAGCTGGTGATAACCGAACTAGCCGGGATAATCAGGCGAGGGAAATAGATCTTGGAGATCAGGTTCGCGTTTCCCACAAGGCTGTTGCTGGCCTCTGCAAGGGAATTGGCAAAGAACTGCCAGGGCAGCATGGCTGCAAAGACCATGACCGGATAGGGTGCATTGCCTTCAGAGGGTAATTTTGCCAACTTGCTGAAGACAACCGTAAAGACCACCATGGTAAGGAATGGCCGCAGCAATGCCCAGGCAATACCGACAGCCGTCTGCTTGTAACGGACAAGGATATCTCGCCAGGAGAGGAAGTAAAACAGCTCCCGGTATCGCCACAGGTCCTTCCAGTAGTGGAGTTCTGTCCTGCCGGCTTCGATAATTATACGGTTACTATTAGCCATACGTCATTCGCGCGAGGTATGCTGCCCACTTATAACAATGTCCTTGAAGTCGTATTGCGTTATACGGTTCTTCTTATCAACAACCGTATGATCTGAAGCTTTTTCTTCTCTTATGCCCGTTCGGACCGAGGAAATGTCGTTTGCACCGACCAACGTATACTTAGCACTCTGAATGAGCACCCCATCAGGCACATCGGAAATACTGTTCCCCTCGATCTGATTATTCAGGTTTGAAAAATCAGATTTCCAATAATTAACCTGAAAAACTTGAATGCCTGCCTGATTTGATCCCGAAATCTTATTCCGGAGCACCATATTGCCGACTGACGGATGGCGCGCTTCTTTATTGCCTCCTTGCCCCGAGGTCCCAACGAGTCCAATACCGCTATAGCCCTTGTCCATCCCCCCATTTTTTATGGTATTACCGCTAATCGTATTGCCAATAGATGGTCCGTAGATCAATATGCCCTGCCTGCCGGTATCTTCAATGTAGTTATCAGTAATCTGATTGTTCTTTATCGCCTTTACAATAACGTACTTTGTAGTCTTATCGGGAATTACTTCCCACGCTTTATCGATGGTCAGGGTGTCGGACGTATTTGCGACAACTTTCCGATGCTGACCCTCCCCCTTGCCTGATACAAGGATAACATCCCTGTTTTTCACAAACCCGGTATCGTTGAGAATGTTGCCGGAAGCAACCTTCCACGTTTTAGTGCTTTCAGACAATGTCATAGATGTTGCCGATGTCACAATGCCGCCAGAGACAAAGGCATTCGCAACGACTTCCTCAAACATGATGCCTTCTTCTTGTGTATGAAGGACTGTATTTCGGGTTACCACATTGTCGCTAGGCCCGTCCGAATCATAGGTCCTGTTTGTTCCCAGCATGATCCCTACTATGGTGCCGGACCGACTGCCTTCAATTTGATTATCGCTAATAACTGTCCGCCGAGCATTATACGTTTCTATTGGTCGCCGTGTTTTTTTGAATATATTTTTCAGGATTTTGAAATCTTGGATATTATAAAGATACATTCCGTACGTGCAGTCTTCAAAAATATTATTTTCGATAACCACTTTTTTTGAGAAGTGAGCTGACTTAATCCCCATTTTACAGTTTCGGAACTCATTATTATCAATGCGGATGTTCTCCGACTGCCCCCAGTGAAAAAAGAGATTTGATCTGACTTCTATACACTGCACACCGTTATTCTTATCGCTTTCAATACGAAAGTTGCTGATTTCCATGTTTTTCCCGCTTGCATTAATAAATTTTGAATCTCCGATTTTCAGAAGGGGTCTGCCGGTGCCGATGAGTCTGACATTGTCTTTCATGTTCAGCGTGTCCGCGAGATAATATGAAACAGGAGGGCGGGGCACAATTACATCGCCGCCGCCTGCAGCACTTGCTGCACTGACAGCTGCCTGAAAGGCTGGTGTATCATCCTTAATCCCATCACCGACAGCGCCGTAGGAAAAGACACTAAAGTTTTGCCTATTCGGATGCTTTGGAGTTTCACCCCCAAAACTTGACGAGCAATAAATAAACAATATAAGAAGAGGGAGGAGTTTTTTCATTAGTATCAGCAAGAGAGTCTTAGGCTTGAATTTGTTCGATAAAGATGTTCTGCGTTCACCGCTAGAGATAAAGCTCTGGTCAAGGATTGAGTAACACGGGAAGAAGATCTTGAGATACTTACAATTTTTGATAGCGCCGAGGCGATGAGGCATAAGCCTCGGCGCTATCAATCAAGACACTAACAAACCAAACCTATGCTTCTAATTCACCGTAAAGCTAGTAATATTGCTGAATGGGCCATTGCCGAGACTGTTACGGCCCTGCACCCTCCACCACTGATTGGGCACGGCGTTCAGCGTCACTGCCGGCGTAATCGAACACTCACCCGGCACGGTCGTGCAGTCCACCTGCCCTGCGCCCGGCCCCACGGCGTACACTGTTTGGATACGATAGCCCACAGTAGGGTCATACACCTGCAGATAATACGACGTTGCTCCCGGCACTGGTGTCCACTTGTATTGCGGCGTCGTTGTCGCTATATTGCCAATCGGCGCTATTGCGGTCGCTGCTGTCGTGGGTGCTGTTGCTATGGAAACGGTAAAAGACCAAGTCGCACTCAAGGGGCCAGCACCAACAACGTTTTCTGCATTTACGTGCCATGTGTACCCTGCATTCGTAAGCGCCGTAGTCGGCGTTACGGCACAGGTGCCGCCGCCGCTACAACCAGCGACTGTTGGCGTATATAATGCGTTCAGCACTTCCACGGCTCCATTCAGCACGACTAACCGGTAGTTGGTTACCGCTCCCGTTGCGGCGCTCCACTGATACGTTGGAGTAGCGGTCGTCACCGTACTGGTATCAGCTGGTGCAACAAGCGTCGGAGCACCCGGTAACGCAAGAACCACACTAAAGCTAGTAATATTGCTGAATG
>DKBO01000119.1:0-388 GCA_002448975.1 Nitrospiraceae bacterium UBA6898 | reverse complement strand
AACGGTAAAAGACCAAGTCGCACTTAAGGGGCCAGCACCAGCAACGTTTTCTGCATTTACGTGCCATGTGTACCCTGCATTCGTAAGCGCCGTAGTCGGCGTTACGGCACAGGTGCCGCCGCCGCTGCAGCCGGTGGCTGTTGGCGTGTACAATGCGTTCAGCACTTCCACGGCTCCATTCAGCACGACTAACCGGTAGTTGGTTACCGCTCCCGTTGCGGCACTCCACTGATACGTTGGAGTAGCGGTCGTCACCGTACTGGTATCAGCTGGTGCAACAAGCGTCGGAGCACCCGGTAACGCAAGAACCACACTAAAGTTAGTAATATTGCTCCATGGGCCAAAGATGAAAGCGCTCCGGCTTTGCACCCTCCACCACTGATTGGGC
>DKBO01000201.1 GCA_002448975.1 Nitrospiraceae bacterium UBA6898 | reverse complement strand
AGGAATGTCTGCTACCGCAGACCACGCAATGGTCAGGATGGTAAGCTCAGAAGCCTGTGGAAAGGGCAGAGAAGCAAGTGCAGCGGCTGCTGCCTCTGCAGATCTTGAACCATCAGTTGCAAAGAGCACCTTGAGGGGCCTGCCAGCTTTTTCTGAAAAAGGCTTCGTGACAAGGAGCGGCCTGTCCGTCAGCGCAGCAACCGCACGTGTCACACTGCCGAGGAACACGGACGTTATCCCTTTTACTCCGCGCGCGCCCATTACAATAAGGTCGGCATCAATCTCGGCAGCTTTCTTCACGATCTCTTCCTNNGAAATCGTCCTCATAGGGCACGGTGGATACAACATGGAACAGGTGAATGGTATCTTTCTGTGTAAAGTCGAAGTATGTCAGGAATGTTGACGCTGCTTCAGAAAATGCAGAACCATCTGTAGCCAGCAGGATATTCATCGTAGCCTCCTTGAGATAGTATCTAACCCCATCCTATCACAGAATGCGCGACGATGATCGACGAGCCGCAGCAGTATCCCTGCCCCCAGCCTTTTTTGCCATCCAGTATTGTCTCTTTGACGCAGTAAACCGTTCGATTGCATATCTGAGCATGGTGCGGGGCATGGCATCAGCATGATTCTTCAGGAATCGCTCCAGGGACATTATGTCCCTCTTGCCCACCTCGCGCAGCATCCACCCAACTGCCTTATGGATAAGGTCATGCTGGTCACGGAGCAGGACTTCAGCGATCCAGAGCGTCTCACTGAACCGGTTCTTTCTGATAAAGGCAAAGGTTGCGATAATGGCTATCCGCCGCTCCCAGAGGTTTTCCGACAGAGCAAGCCGAAGGAGAACTGCAGCGTCTTTTCCATAAAGGTGTTCGCCCAGGATATAGGGTGCAGAAAGGTCAACAAGGTCCCAGTTGTTGATGCAGGTGGCATGGTCCAGATAAAAGACTGCTAAGCGTTCTTTTTCCCGTTCTTCGGCTTTTCGGTATTGCTGAACCAGAATAAGCAGGGCAATAAGCCGGTGTTCATGGATTCTGCTTGAAAGGAGGGCTTTGATATCCTTCAGAGAGAGAAGTCCGAATTCTTTAGCAATTTTTCTCTGCTGCGGCACCACGATGCCGAGAAAGATGTCACCCTCACCGTACTGACCCTTACCTGTCTTGAAAAAGCCGGAGAGGATCTTTGCCTTATCAGGGTTGGCAATGCTCCTGAGATCGGCTATTAATTGCTGCATCGGCTGCATACTGGAAAGGTATTAAGGAATATCCTTATGAAGCTCTGTACCGAACTTTGCATTCAGCTCACGCACGGCGAGAATGAACTGTTTCTTGCCCTCGCGTGTCCCAAGGTCAACGCCCTGCGCGACCATATCTTCTTTCAATGCATCGAGGGCCTTAAGATAGGCCACGTCAGGCGCAAGGTAGTCATCTACCAGCTTTGCCTTCTCCTCTGCATTCTTGACCTGTATCTTTATCCCAGACATTATTCCTCCTGATTGTCTTTATTTTCCAATATCCTTCGAGACATTTGCAAGTCTTGTGTTTTCAGAAGGTAGGCTTTCCGCTTAAGAGCATGCATGACCAGAAACGTGTTTCACTCCTAGCTCAAGCTCCCCCAGGTGCCGTTCCTGAGCTGTCCCTTGCGGAGCGCTGCAATTTTTCTTTTAAATCAATCTGCCATGAGCGGTCGTGACCATGCCCGAGCCAGCGGCTTCTGGCATAGATACCTGCCGGAGTCCTGCTCGTCCGGAAAACAGCCAGGGGATCATGTTTCAGCATGACATATCTTTCAAGCGTCATTTCGTTCCATGCGGTGAGCCTCTCTTGGTGAAAAAAATGAGCGCAAGGATACCATGTATATAATCACGATTTGTGATGCTTTCTGCAGTATTGCGCTATAATGGGAGGCAGGATGGAGGCACATGAGGGGAAAAAGAGGAGGCCGAGCATTCGGGCTTTCTTCACCAATCTTTCCGGAGCGGTGTCATTCAGGAACAAGATCTCGCTTCTCCTCAAGAACAATGCAATAAAGATAAAGAAACAGCAGGACTGCTGCGGTCATCAGGGCGAGCCGGGGTGCTGACAGACAGAAGAACCGCCGGCCGGCGGGTAAATGTTCTCGTGAAGCGGACGACAGGCATCGGGAGACTACCAAGGAGGAAACATGAACACACTTGAGATAGCTGCGAAGATGGAGCAGGAAGCAATAGCCTTCTACCGGCAGTGCGCAGAAAAGACCGCCAATCCTGTCGGCAAGAAGATGTTCCTGAGNNCCGCTCGAAGACATGAAGAAGATCTTTGACGAGCACAAGCAGGAAATGCTGGCAAAGGTGCCTTCAACAGCTGACGAACTTGAGGCGCTGAAGATCGCCATGAAGATGGAGCAGGAGGCAGTTGCGTTCTATAAGAAGGCTTCAACCCTTGCTGCGAATGCCAAAGAAAAGCATTTTTTCGACTGCCTGATCAGGGACGAGGAAGAACACTTCCATATATTCCAGAACACCTATTCTTTCCTTGAGGACTCCGGCAACTGGTTCATGTGGGAAGAGAAGGGAATCGTCGAGGGATAGCTCCCGCATCGAGGGATTTTTCGTGCGTTTTCATTAAATAGCTTCAAGGTACGCGGGTATGACATAGTTCTACGCGGTCGGGTGCTTCCCCGCTTAAGCTTTCGTCCGTTCAGAAGTTTACGGGTTCAGGTTCTCTTTTTATCATGAGGATGGAGCATGGCATGGCACGAAAGATCTCGTCATTGCTTCGTCCAAAAAGAAAATGCTCCAGCCTGCCCTCTTCATGGGCGAGCATGATCATGAGATCGATATGTTCGTCCTTGACGGTCTGCAGGATCTCCCCTGTCGGCTCCCCTTCCTTGACTAGCTGCGTCACACGCACACCCTTCTCTTTTTCCAGACGAATGATTTCCGTTAATTCTTCCTTTGTTTTCTGGAGGACCTTTCGGTATTCTTCGGTCAAAGATGGTATGGGCAGATTCCATCCCTGAATGCTGAAGGGGTTATGAACCACATGGACCACAAAGAGCTCAGCCCCGTAACAGCGTGCCAGAAACATCCCGTAATGAACCGCTTTTTTGCAGTATCTCGTATCCCTGCTTACCACAAGAATCCGTTTCACATCATCCATCGTTTGCCTCCTTGGGCCTTCAATAAAACCCGTATTCTTGCTTTACCGTTTTTTTCTGCCCTGTACTCCTACCCCAGGCACTGGGCATCTGCCGCATCTTAAAATTTTCTCGGACGGCTACGCCAAATCTTTTTCTCTCAGGATCCGCTCCACATCAGGCCGTTCGAGCATCTCTTCCTTGAGCAATGCCGCTGCAAGCTTATCCAGGACATGCCGCTTCTCTTCCAGCAGTTCAGTAGCCCGCGATTCAGCCTCGATGATCATCTTATGGATTTCCTGGTCCATGACCCAGGCCATCTCCTCACTGTATCGCTTCGGCAGAGACAGTTCCCTGCCGAGGAACGGATGTTCTTCTCCTCGGCCGAGATTGATAGGTCCGACCTTATCGCTCATGCCCCACTGAGCAACCATCTTTTCTGCAAGAGAGGTCGCTTCCTTCAGGTCGTTCTGCGCTCCACTGCTTATATCACCAAATACGAGTTTCTCTGCAACTCTTCCGGCAAGAGCCACGCTCAGACGATTCATCAGATAGGTGCGCGGGTAATAATGCCGGTCTTCTGCAGGGATGAGCTGGGTAATACCCATTGCCATGCCGCGAGGAATTATGCTCACCTTATAGATCGGGTCAGTACCGGGCAGCCCCCAGGCAACGAGGGTATGGCCTGCCTCGTGGTAAGCGGTGATCTTTTTCTCCTCATCGCTGATGGTGATCTCTTTGACTGCTCCCATAAGGATAATGTCCTTAGCCTCTTCAAAGTCCTGCATATCTATCCTATCCTTGTTTCTCCTCATCGCTACGAGCGCTGCTTCGTTCGTAAGATTTTCGAGATCAGCGCCGGTCATGCCCGGTGTGCCGCGTGCAAGGACCTCGAAGTCAACATTTTCTGACAGCACCTTGCCCCGCACGTGGATCTCGAGGATGGCCTTTCGCTCTTTCCAGCCTGGCCGGTCGATAACGATATGCCGGTCAAATCTTCCGGGCCGCAGCAGTGCCGGATCCAGCACATCCGGCCGGTTTGTTGCTGCCATCACGATCACCTCTTCGTGTGGGTCGAAGCCGTCCATCTCGCTCAAGAGCTGGTTCAGGGTCTGCTCCCGTTCGTCGTGGCCGCCGCCGAGACCTGTTCCGCGGGTGCGGCCCACAGCATCGATCTCATCGATGAAGATGATGCTTGGATGTGCTTCTTTTGCCTTCTTGAACATATCCCTGACGCGCGAGGCACCGACCCCCACGAACATCTCGATGAACTCCGAAGCACTGATGCTGAAGAACGGAACCCCGGCCTCTCCAGCCACGGCTCGGGCAAGGAGGGTCTTGCCGGTTCCCGGGGGCCCGACCAGAAGCACGCCCTTGGGCACCTTGGCCCCGAGTCTCTCGAACCGGGAAGGGTCCTTCAGGAACTCGATCGTTTCACGCAGTTCGGTCTTCACCGTGTCCATGCCAGCAACGTCTACGAAGGTTATGCGCGGCTTCTTAACGTCAAACAGCTTTGCCTTGCTCGTCCCGAAGGAAAAGAGCCCTCCTGGCCCACCCTGGATCTGCTGAGCCCTCCGCATCCAGAGCATCCAGAGGCCGATGATCANNACATTTTTTTCCTGCAGCCGGGAAATGAGTCCTTCGCCCTGGAATGTGGGCAGAATAGTTTCAAAATACTTTACATTCAGGGGTTTCTTGTCTCCCGGGAATGATATGGAGGCATCCTTGATAAGCTCACCCCGAACCTGCAACTTTTTGATCGATACGGACTTTATATTATTTGCGCTCAACTGCTCCATGAACTGGCTGTAATTTAGCGGGTACGTCTGCGGAGTACTCGGCATGAAATAGACGCTCCATAGATAGAGAACAAGGGTAGCCACCAGGATAGTTGCTGCATATCGCCAGTACATACTGCTTACTCCGCTTGTGCTGTCCTGCTTGTCTTCTGCCATGAGCGACTCCTTGCCATGAATGATACCGGATTCATTCTCTCATGTTTGGCGCTTCTTTCCAAGGGGGTGATTTCCACTTCTCTGTCCAGCCGCCGCTACGTTTTTCGCTTGTACGCTTCCGTGTGTTTCTCATAAACCATGCTCCCTGAGTTGATCGCCTATTTACGGGAAAGCGTTTTCATGATACAAGTAAGCTAAGGATGGGCAATAAATGAGGGATAGTTTGCAGAGGACATATAATGCATTATTGATATTTTTGATTACCGGCATCCTGGTAGCAGTCTCTTTTTTTCACGCCTGCCCGTGCGGCAGAAATTACGATCACCAAAGATAATGTCCGGAAGTTGCAAGGGGAATAAGAAGGGACACGGTCAGGGACTGAAGCATGTTGCTCAGGCACAGGTTTGGTACCGATGTATGTGTTGTCTGTGCATCCCTTTCGAGCAAAGATATTGTTTTGCCGGACCTCTGCACAGGACAGCATTGTCAGTTTCAGGTTTCGCGGTGGGTTACGAGATGGCGCTCTTGTGGGAGATATGATGGGAAAGGGAAGGCCGTCCCTGAAACTCACTCTGCGCGGGAAAGACGATGGTCGGCCGGAGCTTCGGGGCATATACAGCTCTGGACCTTCACGCAGTTTCTCCGGGGAGTTCAGACTCGAAAAAGCAGTCGTGAAGTGATTGCTGCGGAGCATGTTTTGGCAGCATAAAAATTAGGAGCTGCAGGCGAGTCCTGCAGGCAGTCCTGTCCAGTTTGAGATAGCGGGAACCAAAACGGAACGATAATGAGGTGTTCCTGCTCATATTTTCTTGCCCATTTGTATTTTATGCTTACCTCGAGGGTAAGGGAGGTGAATGTGTATGAAAATTGCCTGTGTATTGGGAAGTCCCCGTCTTAATGGGAACAGCGCCATGATCGCCCGGCGCGTTCTCGAGAAAGCTGCGGCCCTTGGCGCCGAGACAGAGACCTTCAGCCTCAACACACTCTCCTACCGCGGATGCCAGGCATGCTATGCCTGCAAGACCAAACTTGACAGATGTATTCTGAAGGACGATCTTTCTTACGTGTTGGATGCTGTGCAGGAAGCAGATGCGCTGGTGCTTGCAACGCCGACCTACTACGGGGACATCAGCGGTCAGCTCAAGTGCTTTATAGATCGGACTTACTCCTATCTCAAGCCGGATTATCTGAGCAACAGCCAGCCGAGCCGCCTGACACCCGGGAAGAAACTACTCTTTATCATTACCCAGGGGCACCCTGACGAAACAATGTTTAATCATGTATTTCCGCTCTATGACCGGTTTTTCAAGTGGCATGGCTACGCAGAAAGCAGACTGATACGTGCTTGCGGCGTTGGTGGCGGCGGCGCAGTGGATCTTCCGGAGCGGTTTCTTTTTGAGGCGGATGAGGGGGCTCGAGCCCTTATATCCTGAAAACCCGTGGGAACGATAATTGGCGCAGGGATCAGCACAATTCTTTTTCTTTTTTTCGGGCTTCTTCCCGCATTTCGGTTCGGAAGCTATGTAGCGCTGTTCTTTCTTCATAAAGTTGCGGGACCATCTGTTAAAGTTGCGCCGGCTGCGAGAGCTTTTGTCATTCTGGCGGCAGTGCTCTCCATCGTATTCGGAGCTTTGATTTCCGTGGTAATAGGTGCGCTGATCGGTGCTATGCTGTCTTAGAAAAGAAGTTATAATACTGCCAGAAGGGAGGGTGCTATGAACGAACAGGATAGGCAGGAAGCGGCAGCTGAAAAGAAGAGTTGAAGCAGGCAAAAAATATTACCATGCTCGTCTACGGCCTTCAGGCGGCTTCATTCTTTTTCGGCATCACAGCCATCGCGGCTGTCATCATTAACTATGTAAAGAAAGATGATGTACTCAACACCTGGCTCGCGTCTCACTTTCGCTGGCAGATCAGGACGTTCTGGTTCGGTCTCTTTTGGGAGCCATTGGTGGCTTGACCATTATTATCGGAGTAGGTTTTGCAGTGCTTGGCGTTGCCGCGGTCTGGATTATCTACCGGATTGTGAAGGGCTCGCTGAGGCTGAGCGAAGGCAAGGAAATGTATGCCTCATGATAAATGCTGCTGCACCGAGACCTGCCTACCAATATGTAGCAGAGGCACAACAATAGGGGAACGTTTTATGCAGTCCTGAAGGGAAGGGAGAAGATTCCACCGGCTGTCCCTATTTCACGGCACGTATTTATCCTGAGCAGCTACTTGTGGAGCACAAGAACGGTGCACCTGCCAGCATCCGATGGCTTCGACAGAAATCGAACGCAGATTTGAGAAAAGGCCTGCTTCCCTGCCAATAACGTAAGCAGGGTGACGTGTCACGTGATGACATTACAAAATGCGGAACACCTGACAGCTAAGTTTTCTATCAATGCATTTTGTGGTAGAGTTCAACTATGAATATTGCACGCTGTACTGATCTGTCATACTGTTCATGTTATTGAAGCCCTGTGGGCAGAAAGGAGGTGAAACATGAACAAGAATGATCTCAAAAGGATTCTCGGAGGGTTCAGCATCGCTGGTCTGTTATCAGCAGCGGTTATTGCGTCACCAGGACATGCAGCATCGGGCTGAAGCGCCGGGAAAGCAGGTGCAGGTGGCACCGACCAGCAAAACGCACCGGTGGTTGAGCAGGGCGCCCAGTCAGGCAGGGAAGGTTCAGACGAGAAGAAGGCCGAACAGACAGAGGAGGAGAAGGCAAGAGCTGCTGAACAGGAAAAAAAAGCTGGGCAAAGCGGTTGAAGTGGGACAAAAAAATAGTGCTGTAGGCACTAGTAGAGCAACTATAGAGGGGGGAAGACATTTCTCCCCTCTGTTTTCGGGGTATTATCTTTATTTGTGTAATTATAATGCTAAGATTGGAGTAAGAGTATCGCTTGAATAGAGGTGATATGGAAGCGCTGAAGAGAGATCTTGAAACTATGTATCCTGCTTGTCGGTCACTTCTTGGTCCAACCCGATGGGAGCTCATACAAGAGGAGATTGTGGCAGGTGGTCAGTCCGAAGACCTGCCCGATATCCTAAGTAGGGACAGGGTAAAGCTCGAGATTCCCGATTACCTGTGTGATCTTGCGCGTCTCGAAATTGCCCTCTTCAGCGCTGCAATGGCCCAGGTTCCTTCGCAGGTAGAATCACTCTGCCTTAACCCCACGGTTCAGCTCGTTCAGCTCGCGTGGAAAAATCTCCCATGTTTTCTTGATCCGACGCAACGAAAAGATGTTTCGCTGCCCGAACCGGTCGATGAGCTGGTCGTCGTTTGGAAAAGCCCGACATCACTGAAGATTCTTCTCCGCACAGCAACGAAACGGGACCTGCTGGCTCTTAAGATACTGGTAGAGGGGATAGATCCCGAGGACGCGGCTTCTGCGGGAAACGTTCAACTCAGTTATGTGCGTGATGCTCTTGATGCCGTTGCCCATGACGGAATCCTCTTGGCCCCTGCTTCAAGAATACAGCGGGATATGCTGTGTCGCCGCACGGGGGATTCTCGCGATTCTGACTTTTTCTCTGCCTCAATATTTACTCTTCAATGGCATATCACGCAGGACTGTGACTTGCATTGCAAGCATTGTTATGACCGCAGCGAACGCAGCCCCCTGGAGCTTGCAAACGCCCGAAAGGTCCTCGGAGACCTGTCTCATTTTTGTGAGAGCAAGCATGTTCGTGGGCAGATTTCCTTCTCAGGAGGAAATCCGCTCTTATATCCGCATTTTAGGGAACTCTATCGAGAGGCATCGGAGAGAGGCTTTGCGCTGGCAATTCTCGGCAATCCTGCTCCGCAAGAACAGATAAAATCCCTCATAAGCATAGAAAAACCTGCCTATTTTCAGGTTAGTTTAGAGGGGCTTGAGGAGCATAATGACAGGATTCGCGGCACCGGACACTTTAATCGGACAATGAAATTTCTCGATATGCTTCGTGACCTGGATATTTACTCCATGGTTATGCTGACACTCACAAAAGAAAACATGAGCCAGGTAATTCCGCTTTGTGAGTTCCTCCGCGATAAGACCGCTCTCTTTACCTTCAATCGTTTGGCGATGGTAGGGGAAGGTGCGAATCTTAGGCTGCCAACACCCGAGGAATATGCGACTTTTCTGAAAGACTATATTGCAGTTGCAGAAACCAATCCCGTTATGGGATTAAAGGACAACCTCATGAACATTATTTTTCATGAGAAGGGCATGGAACTCTTTGGCGGGTGCACGGGGTATGGATGCGGCGCAGCATTTAACTTCATATCAGTACTCCCTGATGGCGAAGTCCATGCATGTCGCAAGTTTCCTTCTCAGGTGGGGAATATTTTTCATAACAGCCTGATCGAGATTTACGACTCTGAAGCAGCTCGACGCTACCGCCAAAGATCAGAAGACTGCGTCCTCTGCTCCATACAGCACGTCTGCGGCGGGTGCCTTGCGGTTACGCATGGTCATGGCCTTGACGTATTCAAGGAGCGCGATCCCTACTGTTTCCTAAATAGGGACACATCCCCTTATTCTTGACGGCAAGAGTTTTTTTATGTACACTTTTTTATGCCAAGAATAGCCAGGGCGGTCGCTCCAGGATTCCCTCATCACGTTGTCCAGAGAGGCAATAATCGGGTAGACGTTTTCTTCAGCCCTGAAGACAGCGATGTGTATCTTTACCTCTTGAAGAGTTACGCGGATAAATGGAATGCGCCTGTTATCAGCTATTGTCTCATGACCAATCATGTCCATATCTTAGCCAAACCTTCTTCAGACATTTCCCTTCGGAAAATGATGCAGGGCGTAGCCCTGTGCTATACCCAGCATGTAAACAGGAAATATAAGCGCACAGGAAGACTGTGGGAAAGCAGGTATTACTCATGCATTATAGACCAGGGATCATATCTCTGGGCTGTTGCCCGTTACATCGAACAAAATCCGGTTCGTTCTATGATTGTGGAACATCCTGAAGAATTTGCATATTCCAGCGCCCGAGCACATCTTGACCTCTTTCAGGATCCCGTACTGGGAGAAGAGTTGTTCACAGAAGGACAACGGCATGAGTATGTTGAATTTATGAAATCAGCTATTCCGGTAGAGCAGATCACAGCCATCCGGAAGAGTACAAGGACGGGACGCCCGTTGGGTACAGATACCTTTGTCAGAGAAATAGAACGCAAGCTTGCGAAGAGGCTTACGGTGTTGACTGTTGGAAGGCCGAGAAAGATCGGCAAGCCCGGGTTATAGCATCTTAGCATCTATCCCTGTTTTGTTAAATCTCCCGGCCGGCTTCCGAGCCCTTTCCTGAATAAATCCAATTCCGGCTTAGGAAGGTCAATCCGAAAGGCCTTTTCCACAGCATCAAGAGCTTTCATCAGGTCACCTTCCTTAATAAATGCCTTGGCAAGGCCGAGATATGCATCACCTTCGGTTGGCAATATCCTGATAGCCTCACAGAACGAAGATATGGCTTCGCCTATCCAGCCTTGGCTGAGAAGCCCACTTCCCTGAGCAATGAGCACCGCAACCAGCTCTGATGTGAGCTTATTCTGGCAGGCGTGGAGGTCGAGGCCTTCCTTCAGATAGTTTGATAGCTCCACGGAGGTTTCTCTCCCGAAGTCGGCGCCCGAAGTGCCGCGGAGGGCGGCGGTATCGCCTGCGGCTATCCGGCCTTGTTCAGGCGGGACCGTCCGAGGTAGATAAATGCTTCGACGGAATGTCCATCGAACTCTGTTGCAGTAACAAAATAGGGAATCGGCTCATCATTCTGGCCAAGCCTGAAAAAGCAGAGACCCATCTCAAACTCGTTCGGCTCCGCTCATGGTCCCGAGCGAGGCGCCGTCTATAATCGCGGTCAGCGTAATACAGGCGACAAAGAGAATCCTCACCTGCGGAGAAATCTTCCTCAGGGAAACCGGAATAGTATAGGAAGCATTAGCCTTGTGCCCTCAAAGCTTCGTCCCGAAATTACTCATTTTTCCTGCCTTCTGCCTTTTGCCGGGATGAAAGGCTCTCCCATATTCCGGCGGCAACGGCGAGTCCGCAGATGGCGGTAATAATACAGATCTTTATCCTCATTTCTTCACCCTATCATATTGGCCTCTCGATCACAAGGGATACACGCTCCGTAGCCGACGTTTCGAATATTCTCTGCAAAGATGCCGATTGTCAGTGCAGCGCCTGCTGTCACCGGCAGGGCAAGAGAAAAGGAGGGGACCCCGAGCGCACAAATTCAGAACAGTGATCAACATGACGGGAACGGCCGTTGTTGCGACGGTGGGCTCATCAGCATTTAACATGATGTCGTCCTGGTAGGCAGCGCAACGTCCGGAAAGAGCGGCTGGCAAAAGAGGGTTGAGGACACAGCGGCGATGAAGAAGTGCTGCGACAACATGACCCAGGTGGCAGAAATGAGGAAGAACAGGAGGCTCGTAAGGACCTGCTCAACCAACGGAAGAGCATCCTATTCCAAGAATTTGGGATCCATGAAAAAGGAGCAGATGTTGGTCATGAACACATAAAAAAGCCCGGACATTACTCCGGGCCTTCTCGCAGGAGTGCTGATCTAAACTACTTATCGCAAGGACCGATATGCTTTCCTTGCATGGTCATCTTAGCGGTCACGTCCTTGCCGCCCTCCTTCATGAGGGTCTCCATTATGCCATCGAAGGTACTTCCCGCATAAGTAACCTTGCCCTTGCCGCTGGAGTCCTTGCAGACGATCTCCCAGGTTATGGTGTCGCCATCGACCCTAACGTCTTTCATAGTGCAGTCCTTCTGCTCTTCGCCCTTTGGCACATAATCATTCTGCTTGAGGCAGGTCGTGAAGGTCTGGGGCTTCATCATGCCCGCTGGCATGCCCTCCATTTCAAATGTTGATGTGATCTCCCACCTGCCCTCCTGCATGTTGACACCCTTCACTGCTGCCGGTTTTTCACCCGGAGCAGTTGCTTCCTGTTTTTTACCACATCCAGCAATCATAAGACCCAAGGCTACTAGTACCAATAACAGCAGTGAACTTGACGTGCGTATCATTCGTATCATTAAGCCCTCCTTTTCTACCGGCTGCAGACCGGCTCTAGATAAATGTGCATCCATTATACTGGATATGGCTACCGCAGAGAAAAATACTTTTCTCAATCAAAAGCGTACTATTCTCCTTCAACCCCATGGTCTGAAATCACCCTTTTTTCGAGGGGGTCGGGACAATCCGGCTGTGTTTGCACCGAGCAGCCCCGCCTCGCGTAAGCGCTTATCCACCAGTGAAAGCTGCCTGACCATTGACGCTGTTAAAAGAGAAAACCGCCGCACCCTGTCAAGCTGCTCAGCGATGAGGTCCAAGGCGTCATCCCGTGTCATCCACTGGCATCTGTCGAACGCACTCAGGCAAACCTGCCGAGTATATCCTCGAAGCGTCTTTTCCCGGTGCACGTTATAATAATGCTCAAAGTACGACATGACCAGCTCCCGCAGATTGCGATAAACCGGCTCACGGTAGCGCAGTCCGCTAAAGTTGGACTTGGCGACTGCCCCCCAGTGTCCATTTTTTCTGAAGAGCGCCAGCACATGGTCATCGTCGCGTTGGTTCGGTAGCAGATTCAGTATGACGGCGGGGTATCCGATCCGGTGCAGCATAGCTGCGGCGAAGACCGCTCCATCGAAGCACTGACAGGTCTTCTCTTGAAGTACCCGAAGGGGTGCTCGATAGATGGTCTCGCTGCCGTAAGGAAGACCGTCAAGAAAATGCTGTATTCTGCTCGGCACAGTCAGACGGGCAATAAGCTGCCTCTCGGCCTTGGTCAATGCAGCATCGAAAAGTTCGGCTGCTGATAGAACTCTTTTCTGTCCGATCACTATGACGGTGATTCTATCCGGAAGCTGACAGGCTGTCAACAGGAGGAGCGAAGATCCCATATCAAGATCGCTATGTTACCGCTCCCTGCGGCTGATGTCCCGATACCTTCTGCGTGAATCAGATCTTTTCGCAGGAGGCCTTGACCAAGTCGCGCAGCCAGTCATGAAGGATTGAAAATCCATTTCGGAAGTCGGTCATGGGCTTCAGTTCCCTGACTGTGTCGATATTGCCATCTGCGTAAATGCCGACATAAGCTACGAGCTCTTCCCCCTTGAGTACAGCATAGAGGCAATAATCACGGCCGATGAGTGCACTGTTACGCCTTATGACTACGAATCCGATGCTTACCTGAAGGTCTGTCCTGCCGTCGATACGCTCCGGCAGCTCAAGAAGCTGGGATATACCGAAATCAAAGGTTGCGTCAAATCTGGCAACTTCCGCATAGACTTTCGCAAGGAAACCCAGGAGTCCGCTCCTTTCCTCCCACGTCGGTTGATCGAGCGACCTCTTGATTGACTCAGTCCTTTCCATACGCGTAGCCTCCCTTGCAGCGCTTTCTTTCATAGTACTACAGGGCTGGCATGGCCGCAACCTGATGCTGCATATTCCGGCATCAGTCCCCTCATATTCATCCATGAATTAACAGCTAGAACAATCCCTGCTTTAGGGTGCCGTCACCCATTATATAGGTCGGCACTCCCTCGATATTTGCTCTTCTAGCCTCTGCCATATCTTCCTCTACTATCCTTTGTGCCAAAGTGAGGGCATCAGAATCTTTTGTCATAGCCTTCCCGGTCTTCTTGAGCCATTCTGCCTGCTCTGCAATAGCCTTCTTTGTTGCCCCCGGGTGAATCTGTTCCAGAGGGAAATGCTTCAGAATCACGCGGTATTCTCCGCTGTAGGTCTTTAGCTTCTCTCTGGCCTTTATGCAATAGGGGCAGTCAGGGTCAGTGAACATATATACCACGGTCTTGCCTGAGGGGTTTATGACGATCCTGTCCAAGTCTGAAGGCGTGAAATCTGCCTTGCCGAGTTCAGCTTGAAGCTGCCGTTCAAAAACCGGCTTATTGTCAACAAAGACCATTGCGTTCGCTACGATCGATCTGCCGTCAGTCGAAACTAGAAAAAGCACAGGAACCTTTGCCGCACCTTGTTTCGTGTATACAATAACGGCCTTCCAAGCAGAAGACTTGCTGTCTGCAACCTCTCTGACTTCAAAGTCCCTGATCTGTGAGTTGGCCGTTATGAAGTCAGTAACTGCCTTCTTGTAATCGGGCTTGGTGCATGAAGCGCAGGCCAAGGTTGCTAAGAGCAGGGTCAGCAATAGAACAGACCTTTTCATGGTAGTACATCTCCTCGCATGCAGAAAATCGTCTTTTTTGAGTACGCTAAACATACCACACGAAGGCCCGATTTTCAAGAAATGCGCCAACGCTAATCCGCTGGTGCATATGGGCAGTGCTGCAGCAAGAGGGCATGTACTGCGATAGAAACAGCATGGAGGACATCATTGATCCATTACGGACTTGAAGAGCAGGATCAGGAGGGCTGATTTATCAGTCGTACTGCCTGTCTGGGGCCGGGTATTTCAATATTGTTGTCCCGGAAACTTTCAAGCAGTGACTGGTAGATTTCCGTCTGCGCTGCAACGAAATCCTCAACGCCTACCCAAGGTTTGATCGCAAGAGTGATGAATGACTCGCCGAGGGATGAAATACCAAAAAAAGCGGCTGGTTCCTTCATGACGCGGGGGTTATGTTGCAGGATATTGCTGACAACAGTGCGTGCGAGGGTGAGGTCCGTATCATACGCTATGCCGACTGACAGATCAAGCTGCCTGATCTTACCGTAATTGTGCAGGATCTCTCCAACGATCTTCCTGTTGGGTACGATAACATGAGAATTGTCCGCATGCAGCAGGGTGGTCGAGAATAATGCAATATCGGTCACCTGCCCATACACACCCAGTAGCTCAATGTATTCACCAATGGTGAAGGGTTTAGAAAAGATAATGGTAAGACCTGCAACGAGATTGCCGAGCAGACCCTGCATGGCAAGACTCGCGCCAACGCCGGCCACGCCTATTCCGGCGATCAGCGGTGTGATCTGGACCCCCATCTGGCCAAGCGCCATGATTCCAATAAAGGCTAGTATCAGGAGCTTGATGACCCTGACGATGAGGGAGCTGACCGGCTCGTCAAATGCCTTTTTTTCGAGCCAGCCCTTCATGATGTTGCCAATCCACCGGGCAATCAGCACACCGATTCCCATGATGACAATGGCGGTAAGGATCTGCATACCGTGTTCCATAAAATAGAGGATAATCTTGTCGGTCAGTTCCGAGGATTTCAAGCCTGCTGCTGACTGTTCTGCCATGGGATGTTTCTCCTTGGGAAAAAGAATAGCATGAGGGAATAAAATGCACAACAGCGATGGAGAGATAAGTGAAAATATATATCTATCACATGGTACCAAAACCTCTCCCCCTAATGCCTTTTGCATGAGGACTCAAGCGGACCGGATACATCAAATGACAATTATACCTTGCGTGAGGCCCGCAATTACGGGAGATGATACGGTCGCCTATGTGTGATATCATGAAATCATGCGGCAGGGCTGAAGCGCGGAAGTAGCGCCTGCTGCTTTTTAGGCTTGGATGCATGGGGGGAATTGAGGCAGCATGTATCGCAGGGACGGCGTCGTCATGAGGCTCGGGCTCATCATAACCGGCGTGATGATTGCCCTTTCCCTTGCGGGAAGTTTTGTTGTCAATTTCTTTCTGACCGGTAAAAGCTGGATCCATGAGCCGCTCCATTCTTCTTTGGAAGCTATGGGCTCGCTGGCCGCAGTCTGCCTTGCCATACTCGTGCTTCTGCTTCAGCGATACGAGGGGTTCACGGCCCACCGCGTCTGGATCAGTTCCGCCTTTGCCGCAATGGGCACACTTGATGTCTTTCACGCATCGGTATCCGCAGGCGCCCCCTTTGTCTGGCTCAGGAGCATCGCCACCTTTGCCGGCGGTTTCTTCTTTGTTCTCACGCTCATGCGCGACCGCCAGGTGAGGCCCCTTGTTGCCTTCCTCCCTCCCTTTGCCATTGCACTGTCAAGCGTTATTTTGGGGGCTGTTTCCGCATATTACCCGTATGCCCTTCCGCCCATGGTAGAGGACGGACGGTTCACCGCATACGCTATGGCCATCAATGTCGCGGGCGGTATATTCTTTCTGATTGCCGCAGCCAATTTCCTCAGGATTTTCCTCTCCAGAGGGCGGCCGGATGAGCTTATCTTCCTGAACCTGTGCCTGCTCTTCGGCCTGGCCGGCCTCCTTTTCCCGGCTTCCGAACCCTGGTCTGTTGACTGGTGGCTTTGGCATGTGTTGAGGCTTGTAGCATACCTCATCGCTCTCCCTTATCTCTTTTTCATCTTCCAGCGCTTCGAAAAGGAACTCCAGAAACTGGTGGCTGACCTGAAAATATCAAACGAGGAATTGGAACATTTTGCCTATGTCGCTTCCCATGATCTCAAGGAACCCCTCCTTTCCGTGGCGAGCAACATCAAGCTTCTCGACCGCAGGATCAGGAAAGGGAAGCACGAAGAAGCCGGGCAATTCATCGAAAATTCGCTGCATCAGCTCAATATGATGCAGCAGCTGATCAGCGATCTTCTCATCTATTCCCGGGTCGGGACCCAGGCGAGAGCCTTCGAGAACGTCTCTTGCGACGCTGTGCTCAGGAGCGCTCTCGCAAACCTGAAGATCAGCGTAGATAAGAAACAGGCGGCCATCACCTCTGATCCCCTCCCTGATGTCATGGCAGACCCTGTCCAGATGGTGCAGTTGATGCAAAACCTTCTCAGCAATGCCCTGAAGTTCTGCGAGGGCAGACCTCCGGTCATCCATGTGAACGCAGTCAAGGGAGAGGGCGAGTGGATATTCTCCATCCGCGACAACGGCATCGGTATCCCGGTCGAACATTCCGGAAGGATCTTCGAGATGTTCGGGCGCATCCATAAGGAGAGGTTCCATGGAACAGGCATCGGCCTCGCGACCTGCAAAAAAATCGTGGAGCACCATGGCGGCCGCATATGGGTCGCTTCGGAACAGGGAAAAGGCTCGACCTTTTTCTTTACCCTGCCGATCCGCCATGGCAAGCAGAGTTGATGCTTATCGGTATAGCGTCACTATCCGCAGAAGAAAGATAGACTCTGCAGCGATAATAGTGCTCTTCCGGGTGAACGCCCTGCTATACTATGGGAAATTTACC
>DKBO01000247.1 GCA_002448975.1 Nitrospiraceae bacterium UBA6898 | reverse complement strand
CTCCTTCGGCGCCATGATGCATAACCTTGACCCGGATAAGATCGTAAAAGAATTGAATGAGCTGGAGGTATGACATGGCACAGTGTTTCGTCTGCAATATCTCTGACAAGGAGCGGGTGCTTTTGCCCTGCCTGCATGAAGGAAAGGAAAAATTTGTCTGCGTACGCTGCCTGCCGGTTCTGATCCATGGCGGACACTGAGTCATAATCCCTAATATTATGAATGTTGAAGGCCCTCCCGCGTTTTGCCGGGGGGCTTTTTTGTTATGATTAAGGCATGGACCGGAGAATAGGTGTTCATGTATCTATTGCCGGCGGCATAGACAGGGGGATTGAGCGGGCAATAGAACTCGGCTGCTCAACGGTGCAGATGTTCTCGCATAATCCCAGAGGGTGGGGACTGGGGAGCAGGAAGCAGGAAGAAATAGTACGTTTCAAGGCATTAAAGAAGACCTATGATATATTTCCGGTATTCATACATACTTCCTACCTCATCAATCTGGCCACATCCAGCCACGAGCTGTTAAGAAAATCGGTAGCAATGGTAATTGAAGAATTAAATATCGCTGACCAGATCGATGCCGAATATGTCATACTGCACACGGGAAGTGCGTCAGGAGACGATCCAAGGTCAGCGCGGGGGCGTGCGATCGGGACGTTGAAACGGATTGCAGATGCGGGGAGGTGGAAGGCTGGTCTCTTGCTGGAGAACACTGCAGGTGAGCGCGGGGATGTGACATCGCGTATTCATGATCTTGCAGAGATCATGGAACAGGTTCCCCAGGGACTTATCGCCGGTATCTGTCTTGATACCTGCCACGCGTTCGCTGCAGGGTATGACATCAGCACCGGAAAGGGCATTGATGCGCTGGCGCGGGAAATCTCCGGAAAGTGCGGCAGGGATGCGCTCAGGCTGGTGCATCTTAATGACGCGAAAAAGCCTTTGGGTTCCGGCGTTGACAGACATGAGCACATCGGGGAGGGAATGATCGGGAAGAAGAGCTTCAGACTCTTTGTCAAGCACGCGTTCTTTTCCCGGATTCCTCTTGTTCTCGAAACGCCTAAAATAACGGTCGACGATGATCGGAGAAATCTCAGTACTGTCAGAAAATTGACTGGAAAGGGTGGATTTTAGTTGCTAAACTTCTTAACAATACGATATATTAGATATTATTTTGCTTGAGGAGGAAATATGGCAAAGACAACGCTGGATCTCAAGGGAATGAGCTGCCCCATGCCGATCATGAAGGTAGCTGCTGCAGTAAAGAAAGGCGCATCAGGTGACGTTTTTGAGGCTGTCTGTGATGATGCAGGGTTTGAGCCGGATGTTCATGCATGGTGCAAAGAGACCGGACATACGCTGAACAGTCTGACCAAAGCCGGCAAGGACATAACGGTAGTAATCACAAAGAAATAGCGGAGGACCTATGAGTGCAGATGCTGTCCAGGACAAGTTAAAAGAACTTGAGGAACGTTTGGCAAAGGTGGAGGGCAACAGGGCGAACATGACCATGGTGCTTTTCAGCGGCGATTTCGATAAGGCTATGGCAGCGTTTATCATTGCAAATGGCGCGCTTGCCATGGGCAAGGAAGTTACGATCTTCGTGACTTTCTGGGGGCTCGATGTGCTGAAAAAGCCTACCATGACGGGGGCCGGGAAGAACGTTCTTGAGAAGATGGTTACCATGATGAGGCCGAAGGGACCGGCAAAACTGCCTACATCCAAGATGAATTTTGCCGGTATCGGACCGAAACTTTTCCATTATATGATGGGAAAGAAAAATGTCACTTCGCTCCAGAATCTTGTAGACACTGCAGTGGAGTTCGGAGTCAGGATCGTCGCCTGCCAGATGTCTATGGATGTCATGGGGATCAAGAGGGAAGACCTTATGGATGGCATAGAATTCGGTGGCGTAGCGGCATTTTTGGGCAGTTCCTTTGACTCCAATACGACACTCTTCATTTAGTTTTATTCGTCAGGGGGTCTGCCGTGGTCCGTTTGATGTATGTCATTACGCATGACCCGAAGGAAAGGCTCGAGCTCGTCTCGAGTGTCTTTGCTCAGGCCATCACAGCTCTGTCATTCGAATATGAAACGGAGATATTCCTTATGGATAGGGCTGTACATGCTGCGGTCAAGGGATATGTCGACGGCCTGAAAGCCGAGAGTTTCGCTCCGCTTTATGAACTTATGGAAATGTTTTCAGAGATGGAGGGCAAGCTCTATGTCTGTTCCCCGTTTGCACAGGCCTACCACGTCCCAAAAGAGCGCTGCATTCCCGGGGTGACAGAGTTTGTTGATGCCGGAATGCTCGTCGTGCATGCCAAAAATTCTACGGTTTTTACCTACTGACGTTATGTCCATGCTTGTTTTTGCCCCTTCTTTCTAAATCCCTACCTGTAGTCATTACGAAGCCTATGCCACTATAGAGAGGAACACTTTTTTTTAGGTCAGTCCGTCAGTTTTCAGCAACGAAGCCTCTGTTTATATCTATGATCGTTCATTTAATTTACATGGTTCAAATGGAATAAGTATTATATTGTTTGATGAAGCAGCAGAACTGTTTCTAATCTTGGCAGAATTGTTCCTTAAATATTTAAGAACCGTTCACCCAAATACATAATCTGTTTTTAAATGTAATTTTTTTGTTGACAAGTATAATTCTGTTGTTGTATAAATATGCACAAGNNGGAGTCAAGAGAGAGCTCGACAATCTTGAAAAAATGGGCATCCTCACCAGCAAAAGAGTGGCTAACCTGAAATATTTTCAAGCGGACAAAAAATCAGCTTTTTTCTCAGAGCTCAAGAGCATAATAGCGAAATCTCTTGGCGTTACGGGAGCATTGAAGGCCTTGCTGAAGACCACCAGCGTGAAGACCGCTTTCATCTTCGGTCCCTATGTGGAAAGTGAGGAGGCTG
>DKBO01000140.1 GCA_002448975.1 Nitrospiraceae bacterium UBA6898 | reverse complement strand
GGGATAAGATCAACAAGGGTTGACTTGCCGACCCCGCTCCTGCCTACGATCGCTATCACCTCGCCGGGTTCGACCTTCAAGGTTATGTTGTTGAGCACCGGCTGGGGGTTGCCGGGGTAGGAAAAAGAAACCTGCTCAAAGGCAAGTGACTTCCTGAATCCATCAACGACCCCGCTCCCCCGTTCCTCGTGCTTCGATTCAAGGAGGGTATCTATGCGCTCCATCGACGCGCGCGTCTCCTGCAGGGTTGTGTATGCATCCCCCACCTTTTTCACAGGCCCGAAGATCAGATAAATGGCGGTAAGTACGGAAAAGAAGTCTCCCGGCGTCATCACCGCCTTTTCCACCATAAGCCCGCCATACAGCAGGATAAGCGCAAATCCCATTCCTGTAATGGCATCGATGCTCAGATTGGTGAACTCCTTTGCCCGTACCACCCTGAGTCCCTCCCGGTAGTAGCGCTGGCTCTCTGTTTCAAACTTGTCTCCCATCGATGATGCCCGATTGAAAACCTTGATGATGCGGATGCCGACAATGGTTTCTCCGATTTTCTGGGTGATGTGCGAGAGCTTCCGCTGCGCCTCTTTTCTCTTGTTCTTTATCTTCTTGCCGAATTTTCTCGTACTCAGCGCGATAAAGGGCAGAAGAACCAGGGTAATAAGCGTAAGGTCCCACTTCCGGTAGAGCGCAACGCCGATCAGCACGAACATCGTCGGGACCTCAACGACAAAATTCCTGATGACATTCGCTATGAGAGAGCTGAGAGCATCCACATCAAACATTACCCGTGAAACCGTTATACCGGATGATTCTTTGGCAAAATAGCTTATGGGAAGGTCAAGGATGTGGCGATAGAGCCTGTTTCTCATGTCTCTCACCAGTTTCATGCCCGCAGACTTCATAAGATAGGTCTGGCCGAAGCTGATCAGCCCTTTCACCACGAAAAGGAGAATGATGCCGATTGCTACGAACTTGATAAGCTCGTACCGTTTGTTCCCCAGTATCTCATCAACTGCCGGCTTCACCACCCATGCGATCGCGCCTGTAATGCCTGACAGCATGGCGCTGAGCACGATCCCCGCAAAGACCCGGGGCCAATACGGTCGGGTAAGTGCAATGATTTTCTTTATTATCTGCATAATTGCGTAGTATAAACCATTCGGTTATTAATTACCCGTGGCAAGCCCGCAGTGCAAGGCTTTCAGCGGGTTCTGAAGCCTCATTGCGCAGCAGTGTCAGCAGTGCAGGGGAAAGGATGCAAGGGGAAACCACAAGAGAAAAACCAAAAGAGCCGACGGTTTCAGGTGGACGGAGCAGAGCTCATCCTGCAATTAATAGGCGCCGCTGACAAGCGTGGCGGTAATGGAGCCGACGGCAACCTTCGTCTGCATCCGCACCGGGATCCGTTTTTCATCATCCGTCAGCCAGATATGGAGATCGCCTTTCCGGTTGAAGATACCCTCGGACTTCATGAGCGGTTTTATGACGATAGTGTTCACATCGCCCATGATCGAGCTGATCCGTTCTTTCCTCAGCACCTGGATCTCAACATTCCAGAGCTTTTTGCTGTCAAAAATATCCACAAAGACCGGCTTGCCGACCTCCAGCTTCATGGTCCTCACGTAATAGAGGACCGAAAGCGGGTCAAAGACATTTTCATGGATCGTAAATTCCTTCTTCTCAGTGTCGAGATGATTGATAAAGACCGCTTTTTTCCTCGGATGATCGAAGATGATCTCCTTGTCGCGCCGGTGCCTTCCTTCCCTGATGCGAATCCGGTAATTTTTCGGCTGCGCCATGAAGATGGCTGACTTGCCTCTCGCAAGCACCGTCTCGACCCGGTCTTCCACCGTATAAAAGACCGATATCCAGTTCGCCGAATTTGCAGTGGATATCACCCGCATCGAATCGCCGTCGTCCACCACTTCTAGCGTTGCGGTGCCCGCCTTGATTCCGGTCCAGGTCAGGTCATATACCAGCCGTTCCGGGATCGAAAACGCCCCTGCAGCATCTGCAGAAAATATCCCCCACCAGAGCGAGAAGCAGATCGCCGGGAGAAAAACCAGCCATGCTGTAAAAGCCGTTTTCTCCCGCGACCTGCCCTTTCCCGCCCTGTTTTTACCGCGTTGTTCCATAGATTTGTTGCCCTCTAACCACTATAAATTGCAAAAGGTTTTTGGTATAGTAATACATGCTTGTCATTCCTGCAATAGATTTAAAGGACGGCGTCTGCGTCAGGCTTCAGCAGGGAAGGAAGGATGCCGTGACCGTCTATTCCCGCGATCCTGCGGGGACCGCAAAAAAATGGGAGAGTATGGGGGCAAAGGTCCTCCACGTCGTCGACCTCGACGGGGCATTTACCGGCAGTCAGCAGAACCTCAACAGGATCGTCGAGATCCGGAAGAGCGTCAGGATGACCATGGAGGTAGGAGGCGGCATCAGGAGCATAAACGCCGTTGACCGGCTCATCTCTGCAGGTATTGATCATGTCATTATCGGCACCGCCGCCATTGAGGACCCGTCTTTTGTCATGGAGGCCTGCAATAGATTCCCGGGCAGGATATTCATCGGCATCGATGCCAAGGACGGCAAGGTCG
>DKBO01000104.1 GCA_002448975.1 Nitrospiraceae bacterium UBA6898 | reverse complement strand
TGGCCGCGTAGTCCGTCCCCGATTCGGCCGTACCACCGGTCGTTGCGTAGCTTACGCCTATCGAGCCGCTGCTTCCCCCGGTCCTCGTAACAGTAATCGATATCGTTCCATCGTTTTCGTTTACCCTGTATGTCGCGGAACTCAACTGGATTGTGCCGTAGCTGTCGTCGTTATTGATCGTGTAGGTATGCATTATCGTCGCACCCAGTGTTGCATTTACCGGCGATGATAAGTTCACGGTAAAGGTCTCATCGGCCTCAACGNNTCTTGTTGGCAGCGTCACCGTTCGCCCAGGACAGTGTGCCGCTTGTAGCCGTGTAGTCTGTCCCCGAAATGGCCGTACCGTTCGAGGTCGCATAGGCTACGCTTACTGCGCCGCTGCTTCCCTCGGTCCGGGTTGCCGTGATCGTAACCGTTCCGCCGTTTTCGTTTACACTGTAGTTGGAAGCACTGAACTGGAGCGTTCCGGCAAAATCATCGTTTAAAATCGTATACGTATGCGTCGTCGTTGTCCCCAACGTTGCTTTGGATGGTGATGATAAGCTCACCGTAAAGGTCTCATCGGCCTCAACGATGCTGTCATTGGTTATAGGAACATTGATCGTCTTGCTTATCTCCCCAGGATTGAAGGTTAGCGTTCCGCTTGTCGCCGTATAGTCGCTCCCCGCTGTTGCCATCCCGTCAGCCGTCGCATAGTTCACAGTCACCGTCTGCCCCGATGTCGCAGACAATGTCACCGTGATTAAAGCAGGTGTCGTAGCCTCGCCTCCGCTGGATGACGCGCTCTGAAACTGCACGGTGGGTTGAGAAGATTGCAAGGTTGCAAACATCGTTGCGCCGGGAACACTTACATTCGTAACGCTGATATTGCTCGCACTGCCGTTATAAAAGTTGCTATTCGGGGAAGACGTTCCGTCAAAAGTAACATTGCCTGTTGATTTGTAGGTGTCTCCTGCATCGCCTCTATTATCGCCCTTTTCAAGGCTCCAAAGATTATCTGCCTGGATAAGAGCCACACCAAAGTGGTTCACAGAACAATTCGATGGAGGATAGCATTCAGTGTTATTGACCGTATTAGATCCCATTAAGGAGGATATTTTGTTCCCATCAATATGCCAGATCAAAAGCCCTGAACCGGGAAGACCTGCGTCAAAACCACTCTTCTGCCGGTTTTCAACGAGAAAATACTCACCGGAAAGCGGGCTGCCCGAACGCAGTTTATATATGTCCGGTGAGGTTGCTGCCTGCGATATTGGTTCATCTGTGAGAGGTGCCGTTACCTCCGTAGGAGACACCCAACCCAGATAATACTTGCACCACGCATCCAGATGTGCAGGTCTGTCGCCTTGAATTGAAACGTAGTTCCAGGATCCGCCTGCCATGAGGCTCCAGTTGCCGATCCCCTCGGACGAGCCGTCCGTATCGTACAGGTCAGGAAGACCCAGCATCAAATGGCCAAGTTCATGGGTCATAACGCCAATTGTCGCCTGATGAGACCCATGTTTCTCTCCAAACATTGCATACTGGCTTATAGCCTTGCCGTCTAGAACAACCGGTGACCATAAAGACCACCGGTGTGCCCATACACCAGGCCGGTTGCTCGGGATAACGCCGCCATACGCATATTCATGCCCCGCAATCACTAATATTATCGCCAGCTCACCAGTACTTATCAATCCATTATTGTTCGTGTCATACACAGCAAAGTCTATATATGGATCGGCTGCTTGGATAGCGCTGGATGCTAGATCCTGATAACAGGCACTGATGTTCGTAGCATTTTCACAGTCAGGGTGATTTTGGTTAAGTGTGACCCAGCCTACGACGCCGTCATCACTGACGTCATGCGTCTCAGCTGCAGCGACCACATTAAAATTGCCGTATGAAACCTCATCATAGTATTTCGCTACTGAACCTGATGTTGCAGAGAAAAAGAGACTCTGAAAGCTTGAGGCAGAATCCGTACCGGAGGTGTCGATGAAATCCACCATGATTACAAGGATTTTTTGTGAGTATGGAACAGGTGGGACTGGCGCAGCTTCGGAAGCATACACTTGCATCATGGTAGCCTGCGATGCTACCTTTGCTTTTCCTGAAGGCCGAAGTCTCTTTTCAGGCCCTACGGGCAAGTCCCTACCCACAACACGGGAAGAAGAAATGAGGTTGCCTTCAAAGTCCCGATCCGCATACGTCCACTGACGAGACACCCTGTGCTGCATGATCGTAAAACCATCTTCAGTTTCCCATCCGTTAGACCACTCGTCACCCCACTGCCTTGCCTTAATAACCGTACCGTCAGGCTGGGTCAGGCTATGCAGCCCCGGTGCTGCAGGCACGGCGAAGACACTCTGAGTAAAGATCAACAGAAAAAGCGCACCCCAGAGAAAAGGAAAAAGGTTCTTGCCCCGATGAGCGCGCATCATTTCCCCTCTTGTAATACCTGAATATTTCTTATCCAGAATCTGCCGCCCTTTTCATCGCCCCTGTACTCCACTTCTGCTTTTATTCTCTTATATAACAGCTCCGGCAATATATTTTCCTTGGTGAAAAAAGCCAGCATCTGACCTTCTTTGCCTTTCAGAAAATTGGGCATGTCTTCACGGTCATGAACACCCTGAACAAGAACGGTTAATTTGAAGATGACCTGCTCCGGCTCTATGTTCCATAGTTGAGATGAACCTGCACAGTATTCTTTGACCGTTCCCTCCAATATTGCCCTGTTGGGTATTGCCGGGACACCATAGGATAAAGAATACAGGGGAAGAAAAAAGAAGGAGATCGCTATAAAGTGAAAAAATATTGTGATGGGTCGACGGGAAAGGCTCAAATCCGCAAATGCATCCCTCACTAAAAACTTTTTCCCGCCCATGCAAGCCCTCCAGAAGAAATAACGCTACTGTTTTATTCTAATTCATCCTCCTGTAAAAAACATAACGTACCAAAGGCTTATCCTTGACCTTTTGCTGAAAAAGTGCAATCCAAAAGCAGGAATTGCCGGCTTCTACCTGTTCAAACAAGCACGGCCACCTCTCTCTTTCGGCTCACGAACAGTGCGGCAGTTACCAGTCGAGAAGCCGCTTTTGTCCCTGCAGGCTGCGGATATCGGTAACGTCCTGGCTCACTTCGAGGCAGCCCCTGTATTTCCCCCTGCTGTCACGCACCGCAAAATAGCGTATATAGATGAACCGGCCGCGCATCTGGATCCAGAAATCGGCAGTATCCTTGCTGCCGGACTTGAACTCATCCAGGATCTTCTCGACCATATCAACGCTTTTGGGAGGATGGCAGTTCTGCACCCTTCTGCCGATGATTCCCGGGCTTCTCGGGAATATCCTGTCCTCAGTATTCGAATAATAGATGACCTCGTCGTCCTCATTCACGAACGAAAGGTCAACGGGAAGATGGGTGAGCGTCAGATTGACCTGCTCGGCCGTAAGTTGTCCGGTATCGAGATTCAGACTCCCTGCTTTGTTCGCCATCAGCTCGACCTGTGTTGCCGCACTGGTCGGCTGCCACCCCTTCTCGGGTTTGATCCACGCAAAGCCGATCTCTTCCTCCCCGGACATGACCTTGGCCCAGTCGTCATCACTCAGGGTATCAAGGGTCATGGGGAAGAGGATATGCTCCTCCTTGTAGATCATATCCCTGAGCATGGTGATCAGGGTCTTGAGCTCCAGTGGGGTTATGGCATTTTTCTTTACCTTTCCCTTCACATCCTTGAGCATTGCCCTGATATCATCATGCAGTGCCCACATCACCTTTGATGGCCCCGAGATACCTTTGGCCTCGAGCACGGGAAAGAGCTGGTTTTCCTTTCTGAGGAAATGTCGGTCCAGCGCAGATACCTGCTCAAGCAGTCCTTCGAGCTTCGCCCGCTCATCTTTCAGGTTTTCGAGGTGCTCGATCTCTGAGATAATAGCTTCTGCCTGCCGGTTCTCCAGCATATAGGTATGCACCGGATGGCCGGCAGGCATACCCGGCATGACCTTCTTGTCAAGGGCCTCACGGAAGACCTGTACATGCACGTCGCAGAGTTTTTTTATTTCGGCCTCAGGCATGCCTTCGGCAATGAGCTGCTGCTCCATCTGGGCGATCTCGGTCGGGGCAACATCTTTGATCAGCCTCTGGAATCTCTCGAGAAGGACCTTTCTGTCGGTCCCTGCATGCAGGTCCCTGATGATGCCTTTCAGGATGCCGAGCCGCTCTTCCGGTGAATGTTGCATACTCTCTGCTTCGTCTCTTTTTACGGTCAGGGCCTCGCCTGTTCTCCTGTTCACTTCATCGGCGATTGCCGGCATAAGCTTTTCCAATGCCATCCCCGAGAACAGCGCAACCCTGCCCAGCGTTGCGACACGGCCGAGGGTCTTCATCATGACCGGGCTGTCAAGCGACTTGAACTGTGCATCCATACTGATCAGAAATTCCTTCAGGAAAGGATATCGCGCCAACAGGTCAGCAACCTTGGTCTTTGAAGTCAGTTCCATGAATCTCTCCTTCTGTATATGCTTGTTTCTGAGAACATGATGATCGTATGCAGAAAACGTCCGAGCTGATATGCCGGAAGATATTTCCCTTAAAGCGATTTTGACAGGGAGGAGCAGGGAGCACGCGGCATTCCCTGTGCTGGTGAGGTCATTGACCTCTCTCCTCCCTCTGATTACCTTTTATCAGATACAGCGGCAGGTGTCAATCAAATATCATGTCACAACCATCGTTGCCAAGGAAAAAGTGCGCACAACTTTCCTGAAGGTAGTATGCGGAGGGGTTCAAGGGAGGTACAGGGGTATTACCCTCACCCTGTATACAGCGAAGCGCCTCGGCCTCATTGTCCTCCCTTACTTTCTTTTTACCAGAGTTACGGTGCCCTGTCAACAAGATTTTTTTTCTCCATCATGCCCCTATCCCTTGACGGGCGGGACGGCGCTCACCTAAAATCACTGCATGAACAGATGCAGGCGTCATACTACCCTACTCATTGTAGTCATGCTGTTGCTGTTCTCTTCCGGAACGCAGTCCTATGCCGCTCCCACCTTTGCGGATGGGGGCAGACAGATCGGCAGAGGGTTTGCCGATATCTTCCGGGCAACGGGATCAGCGTTCAAGAAATCGGGCAAGGCAGTAGGCAAAAGCTTCAAGCAGGCCGGCAAGGAAACCGGAAGGGCATTCAAGCAGATGGGCAAAGATATCGGCCGCGCCTTTTCAGGGAAGAATTGAGGGTGATGCCTCTCTCCCTGCATACAGCTCATCCATAACAGAGAGCATATCCCCGAGGATCTCCTCACCACCGCTGCCGTCCACGCGGATCTCGAAACCGTCAGCCAGGTATTTCAGCCGGCCTTCCCTCGTCTGATGCAGTTCACCGATCTGCCGGGGCTGAACAGGTGTGTCCGGAGAAAAGATCACAGTGACTCTGTCTTTGACGTTGCGCATCTTCGTAACCAGAAGGCCCTTTGCGAGAAGCTTCAGCTTCATGACGCCGAGGAGATTCTGCACCTCCCGGGGAAGGGGACCAAACCTGTCCCTCAGCTCTGAGACAAAGTCTTCAATGTCCCTGTCTGCCTTGAAAGAGGATATCCGGCGGTAAAAACTCATGCGCACCATGACATCCTCGACATAGGATTCGGGAATAAAGGCAGATATGCTGAGGTCGATGACCGGCTCGATCTCTGCGGTAATCTCCTCGCCCCGCATCTCGGCAACAGCCTTTTCGAGCATCTCGATATAGAGGTCAAAACCGATCTCGTGGATATGACCCGACTGCTCCGGCCCGAAGATATTCCCGGCACCACGGATCTCAAGGTCACGAAGCGCAAGCCGGAAGCCGGCGCCAAGATAGCTCATCTCCTGCAAGGCCTGGAGCCGCTTCTTTGCCTCGTCGCTCATGATAGACTCTCCGGGGACAATACAGAAGGCATATCCCCGCAGGTTTCCCCTGCCCACCCTGCCGCGCAGCTGATACAGGTCAGCAAGCCCCATCTTGTCCGCCCTGTTCACGATAATCGTGTTCGCCCGTGTGATATCGAGGCCTGATCCGATAATGGAGGTCGAGACAAGGATGTCCACGTTGCCTTCAAAAAACCGGTGCATGATATCTTCAAGCTCCTTTTCCGGCATCTGACCATGGGCGACCGCAAGCCTCGCCTCAGGCACCAGCATCTGNNTCTATGACGCTGATGTTCCGTATGCCCGAAAGCGCCATATGGAGCGTCCGCGGAATAGGCGTGGCGGTCATATTGAGTACATCGATATTTTTCGCAATCTCTTTGATTCTTTCCTTCTGACCTACGCCGAACTTATGTTCCTCATCGACGACAAGCAGGCCCAGCGAGTTGAAGGCGAGCTTTTTCGAAAGGATGGCGTGCGTACCGATCAGAATGTCCACTTCTCCTGCAGCTGCCGCATGCATGGTAGCCGTAATCTCTTTCCGGGATCTGAACCTGCTTATGAGGTCAATGCTGACCGGGAAGCCGGAGAACCGTTCCTGGAAGTTCCGGTAATGCTGCTCTGCAAGGATGGTTGTCGGCACCAGTACGGCGACCTGCCGGTTATCATAGACCGCCTTAAAGGCTGCCCGCATCGCGACCTCTGTCTTGCCATAGCCGACGTCGCCG